>CALNXV010000051.1:0-58511 GCA_942490665.1 uncultured Microthrixaceae bacterium | reverse complement strand
CCGACGACGGCGAGGACGGCACCGGCAGCGATCGCCGGGCCGCCGACGGCGACGCCGAGTGCGACTCCGCCGACGATCAGCACGGCGCCAGGGAGGGTGTAGATCAGCGTGAAGCGCAGCCCGATGCGCACGGTGCCGAGGATCGCTTCGCCCCAGGTCGACCGGATGATGCCGGCGGAGCGCTTGACCGCCGCCATGGCACCGAGGTGCTCGAGGACGATGACCGGCAGCGCGAGCATGGTGACCACGGCCCAGAGGGACGCCACGACGCCCGCCAACAGGCTGCGGACCACCGTGGCGAGGATGCCGCTGTCGCCGTCGCCCTGGATGAGCGAGACGAGCGCACCGACGGCGATCGAGATGCCCGACCAGACCGCGAGTTGGCGGAGCCTGGAGCGTGCGGCGGATCGGGCGGACTCCTCGTCGAGCTCTCGACCGTGCAGCACGTCGTCCGCTGCGCTGACGAGGCCCGCGAGCTGCATGTTCGCGGCGGTCAGTCCTGCGACGTTCGCCAACACGAGCACGAGGACCCCGAGCACGATGGCCACGATGCCGAGCACCGATCCGGACCCGTCGCTCGTGTCGGCGAGGACGCCTCCGACCGCGGCGATCCCGAGTCCCACCACAGCGCCCACACCGCCGACCACGGCGCCGTACATCGCGGCGCGCACGGCCCACCGGTTCATGCCCGGATGCTCCTTGATCAGTCCGTAGGTGGCCTGGGTGAGCGCCTTGCCGTTGCCCCATCGACTCATGCCATGTCCTCTCGCCGTGGCGGGACGCCGTGGAGCGTGACCACCCGTTGGCTCTTCGTCGGCCGGTCCGCACTCCATCTGAGGAATCTGAGCAGCCAGCGGATCACGCAGCGTCGCCAGCGCCCCGACGAGACCCACCTGGGGTCCCACTGGACGATACTGAGCACAGCGCGGCGATCCGATGCCGGAACCGCCCGTCGCCCGGGTCAGGCCGCCCGCTCGGGCACCACGCCCGTCCCCGAAAGGACCCACACCGTGAGCGTCTCTCCGGTGCGCCTCAACCACGCCGTGCTCTTCGTCGCAGATGTCGACCGTGCCGAGCGGTTCTACACCGACGTGTTCGACATGGCTGTCGTCGCCCGCGAACCACGCGCCAATGCCACGTTCTTGCGCCTCCCACGGTCCGGGAACCACCACGACCTGGGCCTCTTCGGCGTCGGCACCGACGGGGGGCCCAAGCAGCGCGGCGCCATCGGCCTCTACCACCTGGCCTGGCAACTCGACACCATCGACGAGCTGGCCGCTGCCCGCCAGACACTCCTCGACGCCGACGCCTACACCGGCGAGTCGAGCCACGGCGCCACCAAGAGCGTCTATGGCGCCGACCCCGACGGCAACGAGTTCGAGCTCATGTGGATGCTGCCCCGCGACCAGTGGGGCCACTACGAGAACGCCGCGCCGATCGACCCCCTCGACCTCCCCGGCGAGATCCGTCGTTGGACCGGGGTCCGCACCGCACGCACCAGCGAGGACGGCGGCGGAACACCATCATGACGACCGTCCGCGGCACCGGCGAGGGTCTCCACCACGCCATCGGCCACTAGCTTCGGCGCCGTGCCGCACCTGCCTGGAAGCCCCGTGTGGCAGCGCGACAGCTCCCACTCCACCGTGCTCGACTACCACCTGAGCATGCTGCACGACACGGCCCGGATGGACGCCTTCCGCCGTGCGATCCATGCCTCGGTGCAGCCCGGCGACGTCGTGGTCGACATCGGCTGCGGGAGCGGCGTCCTGTCGTTCATGGCGTGCGAGGCCGGCGCCAGCACGGTCTACGCCATCGAAGGTGGCCCGGTCATCGACGTGGCCCGGGAGCTGGCCGCCGACAACGGGTTCGCCGATCGGATCGAGTTCCTCGGCGGGTGGTCGATCGACGTCGGCCTCCCCGAACCGGCGGACGTGCTCATCTCCGAGACGATCGGCAACGCCGGGCTCGACGAGGGGATCGTGGCCTGGACCTTCGACGCGCGGCAACGCCTGCTCCGCCCCGGCGCGGTGCTCGTGCCCCAACGGCTCCGTCTGTGGGTCGCGGCCGCCGAGTCGTTCGATGATCACGCACTGGTGTCGGACTGGCGGGCCACCGGCCTTCCCTACGACTACACAGCCGCACACCGCCGCGCGGCACGAACGCTGTTGTTCGCCGATCTCACGCCGAACAACCTGCTCGGCCAACCGGAGCTCGCCGCCGACATCGACCTGGTGACCGCACCCAACGAGACGATCAGCTCGGCGGGCCGCCTGCAGGTCGATCGTGACGGCACGCTGCACGGGCTGGCGTGCTGGTTCGACTCACTGCTCTGTCCCGGGGTGACCGTCGACAACCTGCCACCGCGCACCGAGTCGAGCTGGTCCCACGGCTTCCTCCCCCTCGCCGAGCCCGTCGACGTCGCCGCAGGCGACCATCTGAACTGGGACCTGTCGGTGTCGGCCGACGGCGAGCACTGGACCTGGCACGTCGGCCCGTCCGAGCGCTGAGCACCCGCGGGCCCGTCGAGGTGGGTGTCGCGAAGCTCGTGCCCGCTGCACCGCGTGGAGGTCCGACTCGTGGTGGCCGAGGCGGACGGTCCCGCGGGCTCGCAACGATGGCGACGCAGCTCACGCCTCCCGCGTCGTGGGCCTCGGGCGACCGCTCCACCGTCGTCACGAACTTCGACGGACCGCTCAACACGCATTTCGCGTCGCCTATCGGCGACCGGGCACCGCAGCTGGAATCCGCTCCGCCTCGCTCAGGACGTGGCGGGCTTCGCTGCGTCGTGGTACTCGACCAAGGAGGACGCAGCCGTGTGGAACGATCGCAAGCCGCTGACCTCGCGGCGGAGGGACGAACCGCCACACCCCGAGTGGCGACGTGCTGAATCTGGGGACGGTGCGTGACCCGTCTGGGTTCCGTCACGATGATCCAGGCGTCCCCGTGGCCGTCACGTACGCTGGTGAGAGCAATGGAGAGGTCGCCGTGAACTTCATCTGTGACACCCACCAGCTCGAAGCCGCGGTCGGCACTCGTCCACTCGCTGCGATGATGAAGTCGATCGACCAGCTCGACGGGCACTGCACCACGCTCCTCGCTGCGTCACCCCTGGGAGTCGCCGGGTTCACCGGCGCCGACGGACGACACCGGGCACGGGTCATTGGCGGCTCCTCAGGGTTCGCCCGTGTCGTGTCGGCCACATCCCTCGATCTGGGCGAAGAACTGCCGGCTGCTCCGGAGAGCCCGGTGTCGACGCTGTTCTTCGTGCCCGGCTGGCGCGAGACGCTCCGTATCAATGGTTCGATGCACCCGTCGTCTGAGGGTCTCGTCGTGGTGGAGGAAGCCTTCGTCCACTGCGCGAAGGCGATCATCCGTTCCGAGTTGTGGACGACCCCGCAACAGACACGTGACCTGCCCGCGGGCCTCGACACCCTGTCCGACTCCCTCGACGAAACGACGTCTGCGTTCGTGGAGTCGTCGCCGTTCGTCGTCATGGCATCGCAGGACCCTGCTGGACACGCCGACGCGAGCCCGAAGGGCGACCCGCCTGGTTTCATGCGCGTCCTGGATGCGTCGACGATCGCGATTCCGGACCGACGGGGCAATCGCCGGACCGACACGTTCCACAATGTCGTCGAGCGCCCAGAGGTGGCGTTCCTGGTGCTGCGACCCGGAGACGACAGGGTGCTCGAACTCCACGGAACGGCGCACCTGACGGACGACCGGACGCTCTGTGCGTCCATGGCCATCGGGGGCAAAGCCCCCCATGCTGCGATCGTGCTGAGCATCGAGAGCTGCAGACTCGAGTTGAGCCGAGCGATCGTCGACTCCGGGATGTGGGACCACTCGCGTCGAGTCGACCCGTCAACGCTCCCGCGGGCGTCCTTGATCTGGACCGACCACGTGAAGGCGAACCCAGCGAGCGGGCCAGCCGCGGCCGCCGTCCGAGCAGCAGCACGAGAGCGGGCAGTACGCGCCGGCGCCGCTCTCGACTACCGCCACGGCCTCTACTAGGGCCACCCGAGGCCTCGATCGGCGCCACCCGAGGCCTCGCCCGCCCGATGCCGGTGGGCTCCGAGTGGAAGCAGGCCTCGACGTGGGTCGAGACCAGGTCGCCTCCGCCTGATGCGCGCCGCCGACATCCGAGGGGCGAACCTGGCCAAGAAGCGGTCCACGAACGCAGCGCTCCTCGTCGACGCGTGAACATCGGCGACCGGATCCGCGACGAACTCGACGATCTCACCCCAGCAGGGGTGGAGGACGCCCGCTACGATCGCCTCGCTCGGGCCGGGCAGCCTGAGAGGCCAATCGATCGAGTCTCTGGGAAGCCCAGTCCGATCCGCAGCACCCACGAGACAGCGCGTTGAGGCCCGCAGCCCTCCACCATTGGCAGCGACAACGGGGGGGGGACTGCGGTGCTGTTCGCAGCAGTGGTCTTCTTCGCCGGGGTGACCACGAAGGTGTCTCCGAACGCAACCGACTGAGCTTGCTTGGCACCAGCGTCACCACACTGGTGATCGGGATGCCCATCGTGTTCAGCCCCCCCATCGAGATCTGACACCGCTGTCGCGTTGCGGCGGACCTCACTCGACGGGTGCCCGCACCGCGGTTCCACGCCTCGGGTTCGCCGCGAGAAGGTCAACTTCGTGGACCCGACCCGATCCGACGTTCGGCGACACGATCGAGATCCACCACGGGGCGTGTCGGGCTCGGCGACGAGGTCGATACTCAGGGTGCGGCCCGATTCGTCGACCAACTTGGTCAGCATCGGAACACCGGGTTCACGGCGGCCGCTCTCGTACGCGCTGATCACCGGCCGCGACACATGTGCGCGACGAGCCAACTCGGCCTGAGACCAACCGGACCGACGCCTCGCCGCCCGGATCACCGCTCCTGCTCCACCAGACACACTCCAGACGCATCGCGCATCACCTCTGCCAACAACACCGTGGTGCGCCTGCCCGGCGGACCGACACGGACCGGCCTCCTACGCTGCCGAGGTGACCGATCTGGGCCAGCTGATCCCGACGCCACCCGATCCCGATGCGGTCATGGACGCGTTCCTCGGCTGGGTCGAGGACAGCGGGCTCACGATGTACCCGCACCAGGAGGAAGCCCTCCTGGAGATCGTCGCCGGGTCCCACGTCATCGTCGACACGCCCACCGGCTCCGGCAAGAGCTTGATCGCGGTCGCCGCCCACTTCGCCGCCCTGGCCGATCGACGCCGCAGCTACTACACGGCGCCAATCAAGGCCCTGGTGTCGGAGAAGTTCTTCGACCTGTCGGACACGTTCGGGGCCGCCAACGTGGGCATGCTGACCGGCGACGCCTCGATCAACCCCGAGGCCCCGATCATCTGCTGCACCGCGGAGATCCTCGCCAACCTCGCGCTGCGCGAGGGCCGCGTCGCCGACGTCGGCCAGGTCGTCATGGACGAGTTCCACTACTTCGCCGATCCCGACCGCGGCTGGGCGTGGCAGGTCCCGCTGCTCGAGCTGCCCGACGCGCAGTTCATCTTGATGTCCGCCACGCTCGGCGACGTGACCCGGTTCACCGAGACGCTCCCCGAGCGCACCGGCCGGCCCGTCGCCGTGGTCCGCTCGGCCACCCGTCCCATCCCCCTCGTCCACGAGTTCCGGATGACGCCGCTCACCGAGGTGCTCGAGGAGCTGCTCTCCACCCACCAGGCGCCGGTGTACGTCGTGCACTTCACCCAGGCATCCGCGGTCGAGCGGGCGCAGTCGCTGATGAGCGTCAAGCTGCTCACCCGAGCCGAGAAGGACCAGATCGCCGAGCTCATCGGCGGGTTCCGCTTCGCCGCCGGGTTCGGCAAGACGCTCGCCAAGTTCGTGCGCCACGGCATCGGCGTGCACCACGCGGGGATGCTGCCCAAGTACCGGCGCCTGGTGGAGCGGCTGGCCCAGGCCGGGCTGCTCAAGGTCATCTGCGGCACCGACACCCTCGGCGTCGGCATCAACGTGCCCATCCGCACCGTGGTCTTCACCGCCCTCGCCAAGTACGACGGCACGTCGACCCGCCTGCTGAGCGCGCGGGAGTTCCACCAGATCGGCGGCCGCGCCGGGCGGGCCGGCTTCGACACGATGGGCACCGTCATCGCCCTCGCCCCCGACCACGTCATCGAGAACCACAAGGCGGCCGCCAAGGCTGCGGCGAGGACCGAGCAGGACAAGAAGGTCCGCAAGATCCAGAAGAAGAAGCCACCCCCCGGCCAGGTGTCGTGGGGTCAGCCCACGTTCGACCGCTTGGTGGCCGCGCCACCCGAACCGCTCACCTCCAGCTTCACGGTGAGCCACTCGATGCTGCTCAACGTGCTCGACCGGCCCGGCGACGGTCGGGCTGCACTGCACCACCTGCTCACCGAGAACTACGAGACCGAGGCCAAGCAGGCCGAGCACGTGGCACGCGCCGAGGACCTGTTCGCCTCGCTGCTCGACGCCGAGGTGCTGGAGGAGCTCGACGAGCCCGACGACGTCGGCCGCACCGTCCGGGTCACCATCGACCTCCAGCAGACCTTCGCTCTCGACCAGCCGCTGGCGCCGTTCGCCCTGGCCGCGCTGGACCTGCTGGATCCCGAGTCCGACACCTACGTGCTCGACATCGTGTCGGTGATCGAGGCCGTGCTCGACGACCCCCGCCAGATCCTGAGCGCCCAGCTGTTCAAGGCCAAGGGCGAGGCGGTCGAGGCGATGAAGGCCGAGGGCATGGAGTACGACGAGCGGATGGCAGCGCTCGACGAGATCACGTGGCCCAAGCCGCTCGCGGAGCTGCTCGAGCCGATGTTCGGCGTCTACCGCGAGCGCCACCCCTGGGTGGACGAGCACCCGCTGTCGCCCAAGTCCGTCGCCCGGGACCTGTGGGAGCGGGCCATGGACTTCGGCGACTACATCCGCTTCTACAACCTGGCCCGCTCCGAGGGCACCGTCCTGCGCTACCTGTCCGACGTCTACAAGACCCTCCTGCGGACGATCCCCGAGGACGCCAAGACCGACGAGCTCATCGACCTCACCGAGTGGCTGGGCGAGCTGGTCCGCCAGGTGGACTCCAGCCTGCTGGACGAGTGGGAGGAGCTGCGCAACCCGAGCGCCGAGCCCGGCAGCACGGTCGAGGCAGCGCCCATCGAGCGGACCCCGCCGGCGCTCACGGCCAACCGCCGGGCGTTCACCGTCCTGGTGCGCAACGCCCTGTTCCAACGGGTGGAGCTCATCGGCACCCGGCAGTGGCAGGAGCTGGAGGCGCTCGACGGCGACGACGGGTGGACCGCCCAGCGGTGGTTCGACGCCATGGCGCCCTACTTCGAGGAGCACGGCACCGTCGGCATCGACGCCGACGCCCGCAACCCCGCGCTGCTCCTGATCGACGAGCACCCGCTCGACCACCCCAGCTGCTGGTCGGTCCACCAGATCCTCCACGACCCCGCCGAGGACCACGACTGGCGCATCCTCGCCCTCGTCGACCTCGCCGCCAGCGACGAGGCCGGCCGGGCCGTCATCCACATCACCGACGTCAGCTGCGAATGAGAGGCCGTGCATCACCTTCCTCTACCGCTCGGCGGTGAGTCCGAGGCGCCTGCTGGCCACCCCTCACCCGGTCCTGACGAGCACGGCGGTCGCAGCAGACCCATGCGTGGCACCAGGGACATCGGCCCCTGGGCCGACACTGCTGACCCCGCAATACTGATGGCGAGGTCTTGAGAAGCAGGGAGGCCGTGATGGTCGAGAGTCGTTTGTCGTCGGAGGAGATCGCCGCAAACGCGGAGGAGGTATACGTCTTCTCCTTTCCGATGTTGATGGGGTACCGAGCGTGCTTCGGAGCGTTCCTGGTGCCGTCGCTGCCCTCCTACAGCGGCCCGATGAACGAGATCCACGGCGACCCGGTCACGCTCGACCACAACTACAAAGATGTCATCTCACCCAACGCGGACACGCCGTACTCATCCGCGGCGCTGGACCTCCGAGCCGAACCCCTGGTGCTGAGCGTGCCGGCGGTGACCGACCGCTACTACGTCATCCAGATGGTGGATCTGTTCGGAACGAATCCGCACTTCGTCGGCTCGCGAGCGACGGGTCCGACCGCCGGCTCCTACCTGCTGGTCGGACCCGGATTCTCTGGCGACGTGCCGGAGGGATTCACCGACATCCTGCGATTCGAGACCGATCTGGTGATCGTGATCGGGCGGACCCAACTGCTCGGCCCCGACGACGTCGAGACCCTGCGACCGATCATGGACGCCTACCGACTCGAGACGCTGTCAGCCCATCTCGGCGCCGAGTCGCCCGCCGCACCAGCCTTCGACTGGCCGGTGTGGGACGACGAAGCATCACGCGACGAACGGTTCATCGGCTACGTCAACAGGCTGCTCGAGTGGTGCCAGCCCACACATCCGGACGAGGAGGCACTGTTCGAACGCTTCGCTCGTGCCGGCATCGGCGCTGGGCTGCCGTTCCACCCCGACGACCTCGACGACCACAGCCGCGCCGCCCTTCGCTCAGGAGTTGACCGGGCACGAACCAAGATGGCCGACAAGGCTGGCCATCTCGGCGACAGGGTCAATGGGTGGATGGCCATCGAGGCGTTCGGAGACCGCGAGTTCTTCGGCGGCGACTACCTGCTTCGGGCAGCCGGGGCGATGGCCGGGTGGGGCGGCAACGACCGGGTCGAAGCCTTCTATCCGATGACCAGCGTCGACAGCGACGGCCAACCGCTGGCGGGCGACAACGCCTACCAACTGCGGTTCGACACGTTCCCGCCGGCGAAGGCGTTCTGGTCGGTCACGATGTACGACACGTCCTATGACGGCGTCGCCGGCTACCTGGTCGACAATCCGATCGGCCGCTACCTCATCAACTCGACGACGACGGGCTTGGTGACCGGCGATGGCGGATCGCTGACGATGCACATCCAGCACGACGAACCTGACACCGAGGAAGGCAAGGCCAATTGGCTGCCGGCGCCCGTCGGCCCGTTCTACCTGGCAATGCGCATCTACTGGCCGGAACCCGAAGCGCTCGACGGCACCTGGAAACCCCCGCCTGTCACCCGCGTCTGACCCGGACGCCAGCCCGAAGGTCTCTTCCGTTCTCAGACCATCAATGTGCTCACCACGCGTCGAAGGAACGCCATCGCCGACGAGAGCATCCGAAACTGATCGCCCACATCCGGCCCGAACCCACTGGGTCTGCTGCAGGTTTGGTCGAGATCTCGTGCGCTCGGTGTTCCCGGGCGGGAGGGATGTCTCCATCTCGGGGGAGTTCCCTGCGGAGTTCCAGCAACCGGTCGCTGTCGCTCGTCGGGGCGATCTCAGCTCGTCGACCGCACGGGCCAGCTCCGCACGTCGCGGGCGTGCGTCGTGGACTTCGTCGAGCAGCACCTCGAGCTGGCGGTGCTGGCGGGTCGTCATCTGGCGAACGGTGGCGCAATGGCGCCGCCTGGGGCACCGGTGGCCGGCCGACAGTAGGGTTCTCTCCGAGACGAGCATGACGCCAGGGGGGCCTCGATGACGACAGCACGGCACAGGCTGACGGGGACCGGAGCGCCCGCAAAGAGATCGCGACGCCGCGCCTGCTCCGTCCGGCTGCGGTGGCTGCGGCGGTCCTGCTGCTCGGCTTGCTCGCCGGCTGCGGGGCCAACCCTCCCTTCGTCCTGCAGGTCCCCGGCACCTACCACATCGACAACAGCGAGCCGCCGTTCCAGAGCGGCTCGCTCCGGGTGACCGTCTGCCTGGACTCACCATCGTCGATCGAGTTCGAGCTCGACTGGTTCACGCCGAAGGGTGGCGGGTACGCACCCGAGCTCCACTGGCAGGGGCAGACCTTCACGACGGCGGACCTGCCGACGCCGGTACTCCAGCCCGGCTGCGGGGAGCTGACGGCGCTGCCGACCGACGACTGCTGCTACCTGGCCGACTACTGGACCGTGACGCTGCGTCGCGTCTGATCCGCCGTCTCTCTCGCAACCGGGTCCGGCGGCTCGGCCGGCCGGTTCGCACGGGCTGCGTCACACCTGGGCGACGCTCGCCATGCGCGCCGGAGTGCACCCCTGCGTCGTGCAGGAACGCCTCGGCCACTCGACCATCGCCGTGACGCTGCAGACCTATTCGCGCGTCGCACCGACGATGCGTGACGACGCCACCGAGCTGGTCCAGGGACTAGTCCAGCGGCCCACGCAACTGCGCTCGTCCGCAATCGGCACGTAGACGACACACCGACGCGACGAAACCCCTGCGAACGCAGGGGTTCCAGCGTGTCGGAGGACGGACTTGAACCCCCACGCCCTTGCGGGCACTAGCCCCTCAGGCTATAACGTCTGCCAATTCCGCGCACTCCGACGTGGCCCCACATCGCTTGTGGGGCGAGGCGTGACTCTAACGCCACGCGTCGCCCTTCCTCACATCCGCCCGGGCGACCGCCTCTGGGTGGCGGGAGGGCGCCAGGCCGACGTGGTGCCACCCAGAGCACGCAAGCGACGGCCGAGCCATGCCGCGGATCGGCCGCAGCGTCGCAGCCGGGCGGCCCGTCGCTCAGGTCGAGACCTGCGAGACGACCGTGGCGGGCTCGATGATCTCCGCAGCACGCTGGACCACCATCGGGTCGGGCGCGTGCGCGACGTCCGAGGTCCTTGTGGGCGTACTCCAAGCCGTGCACGACGGTGCGGATCGACTCCAGGCGGGCACGCTTCTTCTCGTTCGAGTTGATCACCCGCCACGGCGCGATGTCGCTGTCGGTGTGCACGAGCGTCGCATCGCGTGCATTGGAGTACTCGTCCCACTTCGTCAGCGACGCCTCGTCCATCGGGGACAGCTTCCACTGGCGCAGCGGGTCGTCACGGCGCGAGTCGAACCGCTTGCGCTGGTTCTCCTGGGACACGGTGAACCACAGCTTGAACAGGTGGATCCCCGACTCGACCAGGGAGCGCTCGAACCCGCCGACCTGGCGGAAGAACTCGCCGTACTCCTTCGGGGTGCAGAACCCCATCACGATCTCGACCCCGGAGCGGTTGTACCAGGAGCGGTCGAAGAACACGATCTCGCCCGAGGTGGGGAGCTGTTCGACGTAGCGCTGGAAGTACCACTGCCCCTTCTCGGTGTCGTTCGGCTTGGGCAGGGCCACGGTGCGCGAGCTGCGGGGGTTCAGGTTCTCGGTGAACCGGCGCACGGACCCGCCCTTGCCCGCCGCATCACGCCCCTCGAAGAGGATCACGACCTTCTCGCCGGTGTCCTTGACGTGGCGCTGCAGCTTGAGCAGCTCGATCTGCAGTTCCCGGAGCTGGCGTTCGTCGAGGGACTTGTCGATTCTGTCGGGGTTGGTCTTGGGGTGGTCCTCCATCGCCTGGTGTCATGTGAGGAGCCACTTCGGCTTCGGACTTGCACAGCTCCACGCCTTCCCTGGGGTGAGACGACCGGTCACCCGTCGGCGCTCAGGGTAGCCCTCTCTCCCCCCCACACCCCCGGCCTGACCCCTCCTCCCGGCACACCGGAACGCTACCCCGACACCTCCCCTCGAACCGCCCTCCAGCGGAGGATCACAGGCCCCACCGGTAGATCGTCACCGAGTTCGCGAGGTCGACCGCAACATCTACCGTCCTCGCGCCACTCCCACGCCGACGCTCGATGACGCGTTTCGCCGACTCTCCCTGTTCGCCGACCACGGGGTCTCTGGTCGGGATCGCTGCAGCGACGCCACCTTCGGGGGTTCCTGCGATGCCGGGCGCGCGCGACGCGCGGCTCCCTCTCGCGAGGCTCCGCCGCGTCAACCTCGCGCATGAAGCCCGTGCTCCCCCGCCAGCGCCCCGATCGCAGGGCCCGAGGTCCGCACCCGCCACGTCAGCTGCTGAAGTCGACCTCGTTCGCGGGCACTCCGCATCCGTGCTCGCGCTCGCCGCGCCCGGCAGAGCGGCGAGATGCTGGAGTCGGAGTGCCGCCCGCTCGCAGCGCCGCCGCGCCTGGCGAGGTGCACACGCGCACTACCCCGGCGATGTCATCGGGGATCCCGGGCGAGCGATCCGCCAGGTGAGTCGCTGGCGCGAAGTCCTTGGTGAGCGACGTCAGGTGTCGAGCACCATCGACATGATCAGCGTGTTGAACCCGAACAGCAGTGCGACGACCACCGTGATGCGGTCGAGGTTCTTCTCCATGACCGTCGACCCCGCCGCCGAGGCACCGAGGCCGCCGCCGAACATGTCCGACAGGCCACCGCCCTTACCCGCTGTGGACGAGCACCAGGGAGATCAGCCCGATTCCCAGGCCGAACTGCAGCACCCAGAGGATGATCTCGACGATGTCCACGGCGGGAGCCCCCCTCATCTGGGACACGGCAGCCGCACCCGGCTCGGTGATCGCCGCGAGTTGCGCGGTCAGTGGTTGCGGTACTGGACGATCGCAGCGAACTCGTCGGCGTCGAGGCTCGCCCCGCCGACCAGCGCTCCGTCGATGTCGGGGCGCGACATCAGTTCCGCGATGTTGCCGGGCTTGACCGACCCGCCGTACTGGATCCGCACGGCCTCGGCGGTTGCGTCGTCGGTGAGTTCGCGGACCTTGCCCCGGATGGCGGCGCACACGGTCTGCGCGTCGTCACTCGTTGCGGTCTTGCCGGTGCCGATCGCCCAGATCGGCTCGTAGGCGATCACCAGGGACCCCACCTGCTCGGCGCTCGCCCCGGCGAGCCCGGCTCGCACCTGGCGGTCGACCTTCGCCTCGGCTCCCCCGGCCTCGCGCTCCTCGAGCGTCTCGCCGCAGCACAAGATGGGTGTCATGGCGTGACGCAGCACAGCGTGGACCTTCTTGTTGACCGTCTCGTCGGTCTCGCCGAAGTACTCGCGCCGCTCGGAGTGTCCGACGATGACGTGGCTGACGCTCAGCTTCGCCAACATCGGCGCGGCGACCTCGCCGGTGAAGGCGCCCTGGTCCTCCCAGTGGCAGTTCTGGGCGCCGATCAGGATCTTCATCTTGTCGGACTCGATCACGGTCTGGATCGACCGGATGTCGGTGAACGGCGGGTGCACCGACACCTCGACGGCCTCGTGGTCGTCCGTGTCGAGGCGGTAGTGCAGCTTCTGCACCGCCTGGATCGCCTCGAAGTGGTTGTGGTGCATCTTCCAGTTGCCGCTGATGATCGGCTTGCGTGCTGCCATGTGAAGCTCCTTCGAAGCCCTTGCGGGCGGTTCGGTCCATGTCGTCGGGGTGCGAGCGCAGTGGGGCGTCGGGATCGAGTGGCGTGTCAGGCGTTGGGTGCGCCGCGCAGGGCATCGAGGCCGGGGAGGTCGCCCTGCTCGATGAGCTCGAGTGATGCTCCGCCGCCGGTCGAGATGTGCGAGACCTGATCGGCCAGTCCGAACTGGGTCACCGCGGCTGCGGAGTCGCCGCCCCCGATGACCGAGAACGCCCTGCTCTCGGCCACCGCCTCGGCCACCGCACGGGTGCCGGCCTCGAAGCGGGGATCCTCGAAGACGCCCATCGGGCCGTTCCACAGGATGGTGCGGGCCTCGCCGATGACGTCGCCGAACTCCGCCGCCGAGCCCGGCCCGATGTCGAGCCCCATCCAGCCGTCGGGCACCCCGCGCCCGAAGTTGCGAACCTCGCCACCGGCGGACGGATCACCGATCTTCCCGCCGGGGCCGAGGCCGACCACGTCCGAGGGAAGGTGCAGCCGGTCGCCGTGCTCGTCGAGCAGCCGGGCGCAGGCGTCGATCTGATCCGGCTCGCACAGCGAGTCGCCGATCGAGTTGCCCATCGCTGCGAAGAACGTGAAGCACATGCCCCCGCCGATGATGATCGAGTCGGCGATCTCCAGCAGGGCGTCGATGACGCCGAGCTTGTCGGAGACCTTCGCTCCGCCGGTGATGGCCACGAACGGACGTCGGGTCCTCGCGGACACCCAGCAGCACCTCGACCTCGAGGCCAGCAGCCGGCCGGCCGCCGAGGGCAGCCGGGCGGGGGCCCGACGATCGACGCATGCGCCCGGTGCGAAGCACCGAACGCGTCGTTGACGTACAGGTCGTGACCGGCGATCAAGCTTCTCCACGAACGCCGGGTCGTTCGCGGTCTCACCGGCATCGAAACGGAGGTTGTCGAGCAGCGTGCACGCCCGGAGCGAGCTCGGACAGGCGTGCACGAACCGGATCCACCGAGTACTTCGGATCGGGCTGCCCTTCGGACGACCCAGGTGGGAGCAGGCGGTGACCGAGGCGCCGTGCTCGGTCAGCCAGTTCAGCGTCGGGAGCGCCGCTCGGATCCGGAGGTCGTCGGTGATCTCGCCGCCGGACAACGGAACGTTGAAGTCCGCGCGCACCAGCACGGACCTGCCCGCCACGTCACCAAGGTCCTCCAGCTCCGGCACACCGAACTTCATCTCGCTCCTCCTCGTTCTGGGGGCGGGACGAGTCCGGACCGTGTCTGTGAGCGGATCCCGGATCCCCCGGTCGACCACTGGATCACGCAATCGCTCGGGGTCAGTGGTTGGCTGCGCCGACGATCTTGGCGAGGTCGACCAGACGGTTGGAGTAGCCAGCCTCGTTGTCGTACCAGGACAGCACCTTGACCAGGTTGCCCATGGCCATGGTCAGGCCCGAGTCGAAGATGGACGACGACGGCGAGCCGACGATGTCGGAGCTGACCAGCGGCTCCTCGCTGTACTCGAGGATGCCCTTGAGGCGCCCCTCCGACGCCGCCGCCTTGAAGGCTGCGTTGACCTCGTCGACGGTGACATCGGTGTTGAGCACCCCGACGTGAAGTCGGTGATCGAACCGGTGGGCACCGGCACCCGCAGCGAGGTGCCGTCGAGGCGACCCTGCATCGACTGGAGCACCAGTCGCGGTCGCACGGGCGGCGCCGGTCGAGGTGGGCACGATGTTGATCGCCGCGGCACGGGCCCGGCGCAGGTCGCCGTGGGGACCGTCGACCAGCATCTGGTCACCGGTGTACGCGTGGATCGTGTTCATGAGGCCCTTGTCGACGCCGAAGGCATCGTCGAGGACCTTGATCAGTGGGACGAAGCAGTTCGTGGTGCACGAGGCGTTGGAGACCACGATGTGCTCGGCCGGATCGAACGTGTCCTCGTTGACCCCGACCACGAAGGTGGCGTCGGCCCCGGTGGCGGGGGCGGAGACGATGACACGGGGTGCGCCGCCCTCGACGTGGGCTGCGGCCTTGTCGCGGTCGGTTGAAGATGCCGGTCGACTCGATGACGACGTCGACGCCGAGGTCGCCCCAGGGGATCTCGGCGGGGTTGCGGTGCGACACGACCTTGAGGACATCACCATCGACGTCGATGCCGCCGTCGACCGCCGTGACCACGCCCGGGTAGGTGCCGGCGACCGAATCCCGCTTCAGCAGGTGGGCCATGGTCTCGAGCGAACCCAGGTCGTTCACCGCCACGAAGTCGATGTCGGCACCCTGGGCCTTGGCGGCCCGGAAGAAGTTGCGTCCGATGCGGCCGAAGCCGTTGATCCCAACGCGAATGGTCATGTCGTTTCCCTGCACCCCTCGTATCACGGCGTGTAGTCCTCGTGCCCGATTCACAGGCATCGGCTCCATCCGAGCAGATATCACGGGTCACCCGAATGACGGCTCCGGCGGCGCGGGCACCTGGACGACAGCGTTCAGGCGGCACGCCAGCGCGGCGAGGGCCGCGGCGAGCAGCTCCGGGTCGTGCACCAGGTGCGGCGGGCGAGCGACCGACGCACCCACGGCGCGAGCCGGCACGTCGGCATCGCCCATCGTCGCCGGGTCGTGGAGGACCACATCGGGGCTGATGCCGTGGCGTTCGAGCGCTTCGACGTGCTCGGCGACGCCGTAGCCGGTGGTCTCGCCGGGCTGCGGGCGCAGGTTGCAGACGTACACGACAGGAGCGTCGGACGCGACGACCGCCTCGCGGATCCCCGGCACCGCCACCGCGGCGAGGACGCTCGTGTACAGCGACCCGGGGCCCAGGACGATCTGATCGGCGGTCTCGATCGCCGCGACGGCGTCCGGACAGGCGGGCGCGTCCGGCTCGAGCGCGACGGTCCACACGTCGGCCCGGTCACTGATGGCGACCTGACCGGCCACCCGCGCCCCCGACGCCACGGCCGCAGCGAGGCGAACCGGGTGCACGGTGGCGGGCAGCACCCGACCGGACGCGCCGATGAGGCGCCCGATCTCGTCGAGGGCGCCCACCAGGTCCCCGCCGCGTTCGGCCATCGCGACGATCAGGAGGTTCCCGAAGGCGTGTCCCTCGAGCTCGCCGTCGCCGAAGCGGTACTCCATCGTGTCGGCGAGCGTCGAGTCGTCCTCGGCGAGCGCCACCAGGCACTTGCGCAGGTCGCCCGGGGCGGGACGCTCACCCGCCGCACGCAGTCGTCCGGTGCTGCCGCCGTCGTCGGCGACGCTCACCACGGCGGTCACGTCGCCCGCGTACCGACGCACGGCACGGAGGCTGGCGGCGAGGCCGTGCCCGCCGCCGATCGCCACGACCCTCGGTCCTCCGGGAGCCGTCACTTCTCGACATCCCGGTGGCGCACCGTCGGTTCGAGACCACGCTCGCGCAGCCAGGAGGCCAGTCCCTCGGCGATCGACACCGACCGGTGCCGCCCACCGGTGCAGCCGAACGCCAGGGTCAGCACCGACTTGCCCTCCTCGACGTACGCCGGCAGGAGCAGCTCGAGCAGCGGGTGCAACCGCTCGAGGAAGTCGTCGGTGAGCTCGAACGATCCCACGTAGTCGCGCACCGCGGCGTCGAGACCGGTGAGCGGTCGGAGGTCGTCGACCCAGTGCGGGTTGGGCAGGAAGCGGCAGTCGAACACGAGGTCCGCGTCGGGAGGCAGCCCGTGCTTGTAGCCGAACGACAGGACCGTCACCTGGGTGGCGGGTCGCCCGGCGCCACCGCCGAACAGGTCCGTGATGCGTCGCCGCAGCTCATGGACGTTCAGGTCGCTCGTGTCGATCACGACGTCCGCCGCCTCGCGCAGCGCCGAGCTGCGGGTCCGCTCCTCCTCGATCGCGCGCTCCACCGACCCGACCTCCGCGAGGAGCGGGTGACGCCGCTTGGTGTCGCCGTAGCGGCGCACCAACGTCGGGGTCGACGCATCGAGGAACACCGTCGTGACCTGGGATCCGGCGAGTCGCAGCTCGTCGATCGACGCGAGCAGCCCCGCTCGATCGGTCTCGGAGCCGACCACCAGCGCAACCGGTGTCGGACCGGTGGACTGGAAGCGGGCGAGCTCTGCGACCTTCGGCAGCAGCTCCGAGGGGAGGTTGTCGATGACGAACCATCCGAGGTCCTCGAGCGTGTTGCCGACCTGGGTGCGGCCCGCGCCCGAGACGCCGGTGATGATGACGAACTCGACCATCGACACAGGCTATCGGTGGGGGCGATCAGAGGAATCTCTCGACCATCCGCATCCGAGTGGGTGATTGCGACCGAAGATGGCGCACACATGAACAAGGAGACAGCAATGCGCAATCGATTCCTCAGGACCTCAGCCGCGATCGTTCTCGGTCTCTCGTTGGTGGGCGCCGCCTGCTCGAGCGACGACGACGACTCGGACGACACCACCACGACCGAGGCGACCACCACCTCCGAGGCCACCGACGAGACGACCGACGAGGCGACCGAGACCATCGTCGACATCGCCGCCGGCAACCCCGACTTCTCGACCCTGGTCGAGCTCGTCACGTCCGCCGGCCTGGCCGAGACGCTGTCCGGTGAGGGACCCTTCACCGTGTTCGCACCGACCAACGATGCGTTCGCCGCGGTCGACGAAGCCACGCTCGAGGCCCTGGCCGCCGATCCCGAGGGCGCACTCACCGAGGTGCTCCAGCTCCACGTGATCGCCGGTGAGGTCGACTCGACCACCGCTCTCGAGGCCGTCGACACCTGTGTCGACACCCTCGGTGGCCAGGTCAAGGTCGAGATGGACGGCGAGAACCTGACCTTCGGCGGCGCCACGGTCACCTCGACCGACATCGAAGGCTCCAACGGCATCATCCACGTCATCGACGGCGTCGTCACCGCCCCGTCCACCGACTGCTGATCCCCCCCCGGTCACAGCCGTCCCACCCCCTCCCTCTCCCTCCGGGACTGCTGAACGACCGACACGATGATGGGGCGGCACCTTCGGGTGCCGCCCCATCGTCGCGTCCGGGCTCACATCGGTTCCGGGACGGCTCAGCCCGAGCGACTCGTGTCAGCCGGTACGGAACAGCTCAAGTCCGACGCTGTGGCTCGCGCTCGAAGCGAAGGACCAGCAACCGCGGGATGGACGCCGCGTCGGCATAGGCATCCGCCCGTGCCAGGAACCCGGGCGGCGGAGCCGGCTCCGCCATGTGTCGCAGCACCAGCCCGTGCTCCGCCGCGGTGTTCAGGTACCGCGACAGCGGTCGGTGCAGGAACCGGATGAACACGCCCCGCTCCACCTGTTCGACCGTCTCGGCCTCGTCGAGGTACGGCCCCACACGCCAGTACTGCTCGGGCGGGTCGAGCACCTGGTCGTCGATCCAGCCGCTGCCAGGCGTCTGCAACAAGGGGTGGTTGAGCAGGAACAGGAACGTCCCCCCGGGGCGCAGCACCCGTGCGATCTCTGCGATCGCTGCGTCGAGATCGTCGACGTGCTCGATGACCAAGCAGGCGATCACCGCGTCGACCGAATCCGTGCCGGCGGGGACCGCTGTGATCGAGCCCTGGGCGTAGGCCGGCCCGCCACCACGCTCACGCGCGAGGCGCACCTGTCGGTGCGCCGGGTCGAGCCCCAGGACGGTCCAGCCGCCGTCCGCCAGCACGCGGGCCACCTGGCCCTCGCCGCAGCCCACGTCGAGCACGCGGCCGCCCGCCGGCAGCTGCTCCACGACGATCGGCAGGATCTGCTCGGTGTACTCCGGGTCGACGCCGTCGGTGAACTCGCGCTGCCACCACTCGGCATGCTCCTCCCACGGGTCGGGCCCGTCGGCAGGTTCGGCCGCACCGCTGCTCACGAGGCGTCCTGTCGCGTCTCGCGCGGGTCGTGCAGCTGGCGGTGGACGGCCTCCGCGACGCTGTCGGGCAGCCAGGACAGTGCCCGGAGCTCATCGAGCGTGGCGGCCTTCACCGCCCGGATCCCACCCAGCTCCTTGAGCAGCCTCGTGCGGCGCTTCTCTCCCAGGCCGGCGACGTCGTCGAGCACGGACCGGGTCATGCGCTTGTCGCGCAGCTGACGGTGGTAGCTGATCGCGAAGCGGTGCGACTCGTCTCGGATGCGCTGCAGCAGGAACAGCGCCTCGGAGCCCCGCGGGATCCCCACGGGTTCGCTGCGCCCGGGGACGAAGACCTCTTCGAACTGCTTGGCGAGGGCCGCCACGGGGATCTCGTCGCTCAGGCCCAACTCGTCGAGGACGCGCACGGCCACCGACAGCTGGCCCTTGCCGCCGTCGACGAGCAGCAGCTGCGGCGGGTACGCGAAGCGGCCCCGCTCCTCGACGGGCAGCTCGCGATCGACGAGGTAGGCCCGAAGCCGCCGGGTGAGGACCTCCTCCATCGCGCCGAAGTCGTCGTTGCCGGGCACGTGCACCTTGAACCGCCGGTACTCGGAGTTGCGTGGCAGCCCGTCCTCGAGGACCACCATCGACCCGACGTAGTCGCTGCCCTGGAGGTGACTCATGTCGTAGCACTCGATGCGCAGCGGGGCGGCCGGCAGCCCCAGATGCGTCTCGAGGTCGTTGAGCGCCTTGGCGCGGCTGTTGTGGTCCGAGGACCGCTTGAGCCGGTGACGACGGAACGCCTCCTCGGCGTTGCGCGTCACGGTCTCGGCGAGCTCACGTTTCGCTCCCCGCTGCGGGACGCGGATCTCGACGCGACTGCCGCGGCACTCGCCGAGCCAGCCCGCGTAGAGCTCCAGGTCGTCGGGCAGCGTCGGGACGAGCACCGACCTGGGGTAGCCGACGGCCGGTTCCTCGCCGTAGACCAGCTCGAGCACCGCCCCGACGGTCTCCCCGGGGGAGAGGTCCATCACCTTGTCGATGACGAAGCCCAGTCGACCCACCACGCGCCCGCGCCGCACGAAGAAGACCTGGGCGGCCGCCTCGAGCTCGTCCTCGACCATGCCGATCACGTCGACGTCCTCGTCGCGGGACCCGACCATCTGCTGGCGCTCGACGGCGCGCCGGACCGTCGCAAGACGGTCGCGCACCCGCGCGGCGGTCTCGAAGTCGAGGTCCGCGGCGGCTGCGGCCATCTCGTCGGACAGGCGCGACAGGACCGGTTCGTGCTCACCGTCGAGGAAGTCCATGAGCTCCTCGACGAGGTGGTCGTAGTCCTCCTTGGCGATGTTGCCCACACACGGCGCCGAGCACTTCTCGATGTGGAACAGCAGGCAGGGCGTGCCCAGACGCTCGTGGCGGCGCAGCTTGGCGTCGGAACAGGTGCGGATCGGGAACGTGCGCAGCAACTCGTCGAGCGTGTCGCGGATCGCGTAGGCGTGGGCGTAGGGGCCGAAGTAGCGGGTCCCCGGACGACGACGCCCGCGCATGACCTGTGCGCGGGGCCAGTGGTCCGACAGCGTGACCGCGAGGAACGGGTAGCTCTTGTCGTCGACGAGGCGCACGTTGAAGCGCGGCGAGTGGGCCTTGATGAGGCTGTACTCGAGCAGCAACGCCTCGACCTCGTTGCCGACCTGGATCCACTCGACCGACTCGGCCGCGCTCACCATCTGCGCTGTTCGGATCGGCAGGTTGCGCGGGTTCTGGAAGTAGTTCGACAGGCGCTGTCGCAGCGACTTCGCCTTGCCGACGTAGATGACCCGGCCATCAGCGTCCTTGAACTGGTAGCTCCCGGGGCTGTCAGGGATCGTGCCCGGTGCTGGACGCTCGACCATCGGTGCGACGCTACCGCCCGCGGTCCCGGCGGCCGGCGGCGCGATGAGACAGCGAGCGGACGGGCTGCAGGTGACGCCGCCCGGAACAAACCCGGTCGCGCTGCTGTTTCGCTGGCTGACGTGCGGGTACGCTCGTCATGCCGGCCTGGTCTCCGGCACCATCGTTCTCCTGAGGCCGACATCCCCGTGGCGTGGCGACCAGGCTGTCCCCACCGGCTGATTCTCCGGAGACTTCAGCAGCGTCCGGTCCGCCGGGCGTCAGGAGGTCACCCGAGCATGCTCCGACTCCAGTCACCACTCCCCGAGCGCTACCTCGAGGCGTCGCCGGACGAGCTGGCGCAGCGCATCGCCGATGCGAAGGCCACCCTCGGCGATCGGCTGTTCATCCTCGGTCACCACTACCAGCGCGACGAGGTGATGCGGTGGGCCGACGCGCGCGGCGACTCGTTCCGCCTCTCGGTGCTGGCCCAGCAGCGGCCCGAGGCGGAGTACATCGTGTTCTGCGGGGTGCACTTCATGGCCGAGGCAGCGGACATCCTCACCGCCGAGCACCAGCAGGTCGTCCTGCCGGACCTGAACGCCGGCTGCTCGATGGCCGACATGGCCGACATCGACAGCGTCGAGGAAGCGTGGGACTCCCTCGCCGAGGTCACCGACATCGAGCGGGTCGTGCCGATCACGTACATGAACTCTGCGGCGAACCTGAAGGCGTTCGTCGGCGAGCACGGTGGTGCGGTGTGCACGTCCACCAACGCCCGGGCCGTCCTGGACTGGGCGCTGCGCCGTCCCGACGGCCCGCGGGGGGCGCAGGTGCTGTTCTTCCCGGATCAGCACCTGGGTCGCAACACCGGTCACCAGATGGGCTACGGCGAGGACGACATGGCCGTGTGGAACCCGCGCCTGGAGCTCGGCGGGCTCGACGAGGCGACCGCCAAGGAGCGGACGTTCCTGCTCTGGAAGGGGCACTGCTCGGTGCACCAGCGGTTCCAGCCGGCACACGTGGCCGCGTTCCGTGCGGAGCACCCCGACGGGATCGTGGTCGCGCACCCGGAGTGCTCCTTCGAGGTCTGCGAGCTCGCCGACAGCGTGGGCTCCACCGACGCCATCATCCGCGTGGTCGACGAGGCGCCGGCAGGGTCCGTCATCGGCGTCGGCACCGAGGTCCACCTGGTCCAGCGACTCGACGACGAGTCGCCCGACAAGACGGTGGTGTCGCTCGATCCGCTCGTGTGCCCCTGCTCGACGATGTTCCGCATCGACGCACCACACCTCGCCTGGACCCTCGACAGCCTCGTCGACGGTCGGGTGATCAACCGGATCAGCGTGGACGCAGACACCGCACACTGGGCCCGCGTGGCGCTGCAACGCATGCTCGACATCACCTGAGCTGCCCGAAGCAGCGTCGACAGCGAGCACGCGGCGCTCCCACGCAGGTCGACATCACCTGAGCACCCGGCTTGCGTCTGAGTGACACAGGTCACCGAGACATCGTCGACAGGATCTGCACACTGGGGAAGTCAGGACTCCCGAGCGTGGTTTGAGCAACTTGACGGCAGACGCGGATGTTGCTAGCCGGCGGGGGTTGACACGGTCCGTATCATGGAAGCTCCGCCGGTGACGACCCAACCGCTGTGCCTTGCAGCGGTCTCCCATCGGACGCACACGAGACGAAGAAGGTTGAGCGAGTTGGCGAACCAGCGAGCAGAACGCGACGAAGAAGATCTCGTTCGGATGTACCTGAGCGACATCGGGCAGTACCCGCTGTTGACCAAGGACGACGAGGCGCGCCTGGCGCAGGCCATCGAGGCCGGCACCGAGGCAGCCGCCGAGCTGGAGGAAGGCGGCAGGAGCATCTCGCCGGCCCGCAAGCGCGAGCTGCGCCGACTGGTCCGCGCCGGCGAGGAGGCCGAGCGGACCTTCGTGCAGTCCAACCTGCGTCTCGTCGTGTCGATCGCGAAGAAGTACCAGGCCTCGGGCCTGCCGCTGCTGGACCTGATCCAGGAGGGCAACCTCGGCCTGATGCACGCCGTCGAGAAGTTCGACTGGCGCAAGGGCTTCAAGTTCTCCACCTACGCCACTTGGTGGATCCGCCAGGCGCTGACCCGTGGCATCGCCAACACCGGGCGGACGATCCGTCTCCCGGTCCACGCCGGCGACACCCTGTCGCGCCTGCAGAAGGCCCGTGTCCGCCTGGAGACGTCGTTGGGTCGCCCGCCGACGCTCTCCGAGCTCGCTGCGGACCTGGAGATGCCCGAGGCGAAAGTCACCGAGACGCTGCGCTTCGCGGCCGACACGCTGTCGCTGTCGACGCCGCTGCGCGAGGACGGCGACGCCGAGCTGGGCGACATGGTCGAGGACCGCGGGGCCGAGTCTCCCTTCGACGCCGCGGCGGTGTCACTGCTTCCCGACGAGATCGGGCGGCTGCTCTCTCCGCTCGACGAGCGCGAGCGCGAGATCCTGCGGCTCCGCTTCGGCCTGGACCGTGGCGAACCTCGCACCCTCGAGGAGGTCGGCGAGCACTTCAACCTCACCCGGGAGCGCATCCGCCAGATCGAGGCCCGAGCGATGTCGAAGCTCCGCCACCCGAGCGCCGACACCGGCGCGAAGGACCTGCTGAGCGTCTGATCGACCGGAGTCGACTCGCAGTCGTCCCGGGGAACCGTGCCGTCCGACGGTGCGGATCCCCGGGACGACGTCGTTCCGGGCCGCCGCGGGTCAGCCGCCGAGGAGTGGCGCGAGGAACTTGCCGGTGTAGCTCCCGGCTGATTCGGCGATCTCCTCGGGCGTGCCTTCTGCGATGACCGCACCGCCGCCTCGGCCCCCTCGGGCCCGAGGTCGACCACCCAGTCGGCGGTCTTGATCACGTCGAGGTTGTGCTCGATCACCAGCACCGTGTTGCCCTGCTCGACCAACCGGGTGAGCACGGTGAGCAGCTTGCGGATGTCCTCGAAGTGCAGCCCGGTGGTGGGCTCGTCGAGGAGGTAGATGGTGTGGCCCGTCGAACGCTTCGCCAGCTCCGCGGCGAGCTTCACGCGCTGCGCCTCTCCACCGGACAGGGTGGTGGCGGGCTGACCGAGGCGCACGTAGCCGAGCCCGACATCGACCAGGGTCTGCATGTGCCGAGCGATGGTCGGCTGGTTCGAGAAGAACTCGAGGGCGTCCGCGATCGGCAGGTCCAGCACCTCGGAGATGTTGAGCCCCTTGAAGGTCACCTCGAGGGTGTCGCGGTTGTAGCGGGCGCCCTTGCAGACCTCGCACGGCACGTACACGTCGGGGAGGAAGTGCATCTCGATCTTGATCGTGCCGTCGCCCGAGCAGGCCTCGCAGCGACCGCCCTTGACGTTGAAGCTGAACCGGCCCGGCAGGTAGCCGCGAACCTTGGCCTCGTTCGTCTTCGCGAAGAGCTTGCGGATGTGGTCGAACACACCGGTGTAGGTCGCGGGGTTCGAGCGCGGCGTCCGACCGATGGGCGACTGGTCGATGTCGATGACCTTGTCGAGGTGC
Organism: uncultured Microthrixaceae bacterium; assembly: GCA_942490665.1. GTDB lineage: Bacteria > Actinomycetota > Acidimicrobiia > Acidimicrobiales > Microtrichaceae > SKRR01. The sequence goes on along the minus strand of CALNXV010000051.1, from coordinate 34,172 downwards.
TCGAGCCCCTCGACACGCTTGTGCAGTCCGGGCGGCACCTTGGAGCCGTACACGTGCTGCATCATCGACCGCAGGAGGATGTCGTTGACCAGCGTCGACTTGCCCGACCCGGACACGCCGGTGACGGCCACGAAGCACTCGAGGGGGATCTCGACGTCGATGTTGCGCAGGTTGTGCTCGCGTGCTCCGCGGATGCGAAGCCGCTGCTCGCCGCGCTCACGTCGCTGCTCGGGCACGGGGATGCTGCGGCGACCCGAGAGGTACTGGCCCGTGAGCGACTCCTTGGACTTCAGCAGCCCGGCGACGGACCCGCTGTGGACCACCCGGCCGCCGTGCTCGCCGGCGCCCGGTCCGACGTCGACGACGTGGTCCGCGACCCGGATCGTGTCCTCGTCGTGCTCGACCACGAGCACGGTGTTGCCGATGTCGCGCAGCCGCTGCAACGTCTCGATCAGCTTGTGGTTGTCACGCTGGTGCAGCCCGATCGACGGCTCGTCGAGCACGTACAGCACCCCCACGAGCCCGGAACCGATCTGCGAGGCCAAGCGGATCCGCTGCGCTTCGCCGCCGGACAGCGTGGCCGCCGAACGCTCGAGCGAGAGGTACTCGAGCCCCACGTCGCAGAGGAACCGCAGCCGGACGTTGATCTCCTTGAGGATCTGCTCGGCGATCATCGCCTGGCGGTCGTCGAGGTGGAGATCGATGAGCCGCTCGGTGGACTCAGCGATCGAGAGCGCGCACAGCTGGTGGATGTTCAGCCCGTCGATGGTCACGGCGAGTGCCAGCGGGTTGAGTCGGGCGCCACCGCACGTGCCACACGGCACGAGGCGCATGTAGCCCTCGATCGCGTCGCGGGCGGAGTCGGTCGCGGCCTCGCTGTGGCGCCGCTGCAGGTAGGGGATCACGCCTTCGTAGCGGGCCGAGTAGTTGCGCGTGCGGCCGTAGCGGTTCCGGAACCGAACGTCGATCCGCTCGCCGTCGCCGATCCCGTAGAGCAGGACCGTGCGGTGCTTCTTCGGCAGGGACTCGAACGCCACGTCGGGGTCGATGTCGTGCTCGGCGCACAGCGATTCGAGCAGCCGGTGGAAGTACTTGGCGTGCCCCGAGGCCCACGGGGCGAGCGCCCCGTCGGACACCGAGAGCTCGGGATCGGGGACGACGAGCTCGGGGTCGACCTCGAAGAGCGTCCCGAGTCCGTCACACGCAGGGCAGGCGCCATAGGGCGAGTTGAACGAGAAGTTCCTCGGAGCGAGCTCCTCGAAGCTCTTGCCGTCGGAGGGACGCGACAGCTTCTCGGAGAAGGTGAGGAGTTCGCCCTCAGCATCCGGGCCCGCGTCCTTCGGGGGGACGATCTCGATCTGCGCGAGTCCCTCGGCGAGGCGCAGCGCGGTCTCCATCGATTCGGTGAGCCGCCGCTCGAGGCCGTCGCGCAGGACGAGGCGGTCGACGATCACCTCGATGGTGTGCTGTTCGTAGCGCGCGAGATCGAGCTCGACGGGCAGCTGGTGCGACCTCGCCATCCACACGGACCGCGCGCGAGGCCCTGGCCGGCGAGGTCGACGAAGAGCTGCTCGTAGGTGCCCTTGCGGCCCCGCACCACCGGTGCGATCACCTGGAAGCGGGTCCCTTCCGGCAGGGCCAGGATCCGGTCGACGATCTGTTGGGGCGTCTGACGGACGAGCGCCTCGCCGGTCTCGGGGTCGTGGGGCTCACCGACCCTCGCGAACAGCAGACGCAGGTAGTCGTAGACCTCGGTGACCGTGCCGACGGTCGACCGTGGGTTGCGAGACGCGGACTTCTGGTCGATCGAGATCGCCGGCGACAGCCCCTCGATGACGTCGACGTCGGGCTTGTCCATCTGGCCGAGGAACTGACGGGCGTAGGCCGACAGTGACTCCACGTAGCGGCGCTGACCCTCCGCGTAGATCGTGTCGAACGCGAGCGAGGACTTGCCCGAGCCGGACAGCCCCGTCAAGCACCACCAGCTGGTCGCGGGGCAGCTCCAGGGAGACATCACGGAGGTTGTGCTCCCGGGCACCTCGGATCACGATCTGATCCGAGGAGTGCTGTCCGCGGGAACGGGTGCGGGGTGTCGATCGGGGCACGCAGCGATGCTAGCCCCACGAACACCTGTTCGCCGCAGCGGAGGGCCCCGCGACCGCTGCTGGCATACTGACCGCAATGGGATCCAGCAGCGGGCGCCTCTTCCGCCTCACGACCTTCGGCGAGTCCCACGGCGGTGGGGTGGGAGTCGTCGTCGACGGGTGCCCCCCACGGCTCGAGCTCGCAGTGGACGACATCCAACCCGACCTGGACCGTCGACGCCCCGGGCAGAGCCGTCTGGTGACCCAACGCGACGAGTCCGACCGTGTCGAGATCCTCTCCGGAGTCTCTGACGGACTGACGCTCGGCTCCCCCATCGCGCTGCTGGTGCGGAACAAGGACCAGAACCCGGGCGCCTACGACCACATGCGCGACCTCTACCGGCCGTCCCACGCCGACTTCACGACCGAGGCCAAGTACGGCATCCGCGCCGTGGCCGGCGGCGGGCGGGCGTCGGCACGGGAGACGATCGGGCGGGTTGCGGCAGGTGCGGTGGCCCGCAAGCTGCTCGCACAGCGCTTCGGCGTCGAGGTGCTGGGCTGGGTGAGCCAGATCCACGACGTCCGTGGCCGCATCGACCCGACCCGGGTCCAGCTCGACCATGTCGAGGGCGACCCCACCCGGTGTCCCGATCCGGAGGCGGCTGCTGCGATGACAGCGGCGATCGAGCAGGCCCGACGTGACGGCGACTCGCTCGGGGGGATCGTGACCTGTGTGGCGCGCCGCGTGCCCGCCGGCTGGGGCGAGCCCGTGTTCGACAAGCTCGAGGCGGATCTCGCCAAGGCGGCCCTGTCGCTCCCCGCATCGAAGGGTTCGAGATCGGGTCCGGATTCGGCGCGATCGAGATGACCGGTCGCGAGCACAACGACCCGTTCGTGCCCGGTCCGGACGGCCGCCCACGGACCGCCACGAACCACTCGGGCGGGGTCCAGGGGGGCATCTCCAACGGGGAGGACATCCTCATCCGGGTGGCGTTCAAACCGACGGCCACGATCTCGTCGGAACAGCAGACGGTCACGACCGCCAACGAAGCCACCACGCTCGCCGCACGGGGGCGCCACGACCCGTGTGTGCTGCCGCGGGCGGTCCCGCTGGTCGAGGCGGCGGTGCTCCTGGTCCTGGCGGACCACTGGCTGCGCCAGGCCGCCGTGCAGGCCTGACCGGCCGCCGGTCCAGCTGACGGCCCCGGCGGCCCCCTCCCCCTCTGGGTGGCACCGGCCCGCCCGCGGCCCTCCCGCCGCCCAGACCGCGCAGCCCACGGTCCCGACACTCTGGTGGCACCAGCACCGCCAGCGGACCCCATGCCGCCCAGACCGCGGCGGATCAGATGCCGGCGCTGCGCAACTCGCGCTTGAGCTCCTTGACCTCGTCGCGCAGCCGTGCCGCCTCCTCGAACCGGAGGTCCGCCGACGCCTGGTTCATCTCCTCCTCGAGCAGCTGGATCAGTCGACCGAGGTCCTCCGGCGGCAGATCTGCGTACTGCGCGGCGCGTTCGCGCTCGCCGGGGCGCTGCTTGCGCCGACCCCGACCGGGCAACGGCGTCTCCCCACTGCTGCCACGAAGGTCCGCCAGGATGTCGGTGACGGCCTTGGTGATGGTCGTCGGGTCGATCCCGTGCTCGGCGTTGTACGCCTCCTGCAGGCCGCGTCGGCGGGTCGTCTCGGAGATGGCACGGGTCATGGAGTCGGTCACCCGGTCGGCGTACATGACGACCTGACCGTTGACGTTGCGCGCCGCTCGCCCGATCATCTGGATGAGGGACGTCTCCGACCGAAGGAAGCCCTCCTTGTCGGCGTCCAGGATCGCCATCAGCGACACCTCGGGGATGTCCAACCCCTCACGAAGGAGGTTGATGCCGACGAGGACGTCGAACTCGCCGAGCCGCAGGTCGCGGACCAGCTCGATCCGCGCCAGGGTGTCCACCTCGGAGTGCAGGTAGCGAACCCGCACGCCCATCTCGAGCAGGTAGTCGGTGAGGTCCTCGGCCATCTTCTTGGTGAGGGTGGTGACGAGGACTCGTTCACCGACCTCGACCCGCTGGTTGATCTCGCCGAGCAGGTCGTCGATCTGCCCGGTGGTGGGACGGACCACGACCTCGGGGTCGATCAGGCCGGTCGGGCGCACGATCTGCTCGACCACCTGACCGGAGTGATCGAGCTCCCACGGGCCGGGCGTCGCCGACAGGAAGATGGTCTGCCCGGCGCGCTGGGCCCACTCCTCGAATCGCAGCGGTCGGTTGTCCGCCGCGGACGGCAGGCGGAAGCCGTGCTCGACGAGGGTCGCCTTGCGTGAGCGGTCCCCCTCGTACTGGCCGTGCAGCTGCGGGATCGTCACGTGGGACTCGTCGATGATCGTCAGGTAGTCGTCGGGGAAGAAGTCCAACAGGGTGTTCGGGGCCTCGCCGGGGCCCCGACCGTCCATCGGCGCCGAGTAGTTCTCGATCCCGTTGCAGAAGCCCATCTCGGTGAGCATCTCGAGGTCGTACTCGGTACGCATCCGCAGCCGCTGCGCCTCGAGCAGCTTCCCCTCGGCCTCGAAGGTGGCGAGACGCTCCGCGAGCTCCGCCTCGATGCGCTCGACCGCCAGACGCAGTCGATCGTCGGAGACGGCGTAGTGGGTGTTGGGGAAGACGACGACGTCGTCGAGCTGCGCGACGCGCTCCCCCGTCACCGGGTCGACCACGGAGATCGACTCGATCTCGTCACCGAACAGCTCGATGCGCACCGCGGCCTCCTCGTAGGCCGGGTGGACCTCGATCACGTCGCCGCGGACGCGGAAGCGCCCCCGGACGAGGTTCATGTCGTTGCGTTCGTACTGGAGGTCCACCAGGCGTCGAAGCAGGTCGCGCTGGTCCACCGTCTCGCCGACCCGGGCGGTGAACAGCCGCTTCGCGTACTCGACGGGGGACCCGAGGCCGTAGATGCAGGACACCGAGGCCACCACGATCGTGTCGCGACGCGTCAACAGGGCCGATGTCGCTGCGTGGCGGAGCCGGTCGATCTCGTCGTTGACCGACGAGTCCTTCTCGATGAACGTGTCGCTCGAGGCGATGTAGGCCTCCGGCTGGTAGTAGTCGTAGTAGGACACGAAGTACTCGACCCGGTTGTTGGGGAAGAACTCGCGGAACTCGTTGGCGAGCTGTGCTGCGAGGCTCTTGTTGGGCGCGAGCACCAACGTCGGGCGCTGAACCTGCTCGATGGTCCAGGCGATGGTCGCGGACTTGCCCGACCCGGTGATCCCCAACAGCGTCTGGAACCGCTGGCCGGTGTTCACCCCCTCGGCCAGGCGTTCGATCGCCGCGGGCTGGTCGCCCGCAGGCTGGAAGTCCGACACGACCTCGAAGGGCCGAACGAACGACGGCTCGATCGCAGGCAGGTCGGGACGGGAGGGCTGACCGGTTGCCGCGGACTCGCCGGCGGCTCCGGTGCTGGTGGGAACGCTCACCGGACGATCGTAGCGATGCACCGTGACACTCAGGGCCCGGCGTCGTCCTCGTCGGGCGCCGCAGGGTCCTCGGCGAGCGAGGTGACCCAGGCCCACGCGCGCTCGATCTCCTTCTCGAGCTCGTGGGGCTCACCGTGGTTGTCGATCACGAAGTCCGCCGCGGCGAGTCGCTCGGACCGGCTCGCCTGCTGCGCGATGCGGTTGCGGGCGTCGTCATGGCTGAACCCGCGGTGGCGGACCAGCCGGTCGACAGCAACCTCCGGATCGAGGTCGACGACGATCGTGCCGCGCAGCTCCTCCCACCCGGACTCGACCAGCAGCGGCACGTCGAGCACGACGACTCGTCCGGTCTCGCGCTGTTCGTCGATCCGACGCTGGATCTCGTCGTGGACCCGCGGGTGCACGATGGACCCCAGGTCGGCCAGGGCGGTCTCGTCGGTGAAGACGAGCGAGGCGATCGCCGGACGGTCGAGCTCGCCATCGGGTCCCACGATGCCCGGGCCGAAACGCTCGACCATCTCCTCGAAGACGAGGGTGCCCGGCTGCTGGAGCTCGCGCACGATGCGGTCGGCGTCGACGACCACGGCGCCGTGTTCCGCCAACCGGGACGAGACGGTCGACTTGCCCGCGCCGATCCCGCCGGTGAGACCGATGAGCAGCATGTGGGCGGACGCTAGCGGATCGCCCGAACGGCGCGGATCCCAGAACAACGGCCAGGGACGGGGTGGATGCCCGGCACGAACGGCTGCGGTGCGGGACCGACCGAGCAGCGTCGCCCGGGCACCACCACGGCTCGATCCGCAACAGAAAGGTGTAGGTCGTCCGACCCCCATGCCGATAGGAGCGCAACGGGTTCACATCGGGCCCGTCGACCGATCCGCACGCACTCCCGGCGAGGACGACCATGTCGCTACCCCCCGATCTCGACGACAACGTCGACACCGGTATCGCCCCGGCTCCCGAACCGACGCAGCCTCGGCCGATCGACCGGTTCCGCAGCCGGCTGCGCAACGACCTGCGCAACGCCCTGGTCGACCCCGCCCAGCAACCGGCGGGCGACTTCGACATCGTGGTCCAGAGCGTGGCCGGACGCAGTGGGGACCGGGTCGCCGGCTTCAACGGCCTCATCACCGCCCTGCGCTTCGTCACCACGACGATCGCGGTGCTGCTGGTCGCCACCTCCTCGGAGGCAGGCGTGTCGCTGCGGGTGTGGACGGCGCTGGTGGTCGCCTACGCGGTCTTCCGAGCGTTCCGCCCCATCGAGTACGCCGACGACGTCCAATCCCTGCTGAGGGTCATGGCCGAGGTGGGCCTGCACGTGCTCGCGGTCATCGCCACCGGGGCCTGGGACTCGCCGCTGCTCGTCACCCTCCTCAGCGCGGTCACCGTCGCCGGCCTCGCACGCGGCTTCGGCTTCTCGTTGCGAGTCGCCATCGCGTCGATCGTCGCGATCAGCTTCCCCTTCATCGAACAGGCCGACGACCTGCGCGAAGCGCTCATCACCTCGGCGTCCTGGGGAGCGATCGTGCTCCTCGTCGCCATCGTCGCCGGCTACACACGCCGCATCTCCGGTGAGGCCGACCGCGAACGCGAGCTCGCCATCGACCGCCTGGGTCGCCTCGCGGACGCCAACGCGCTGTTGTTCTCGCTGCACCGGGTGACCCAGACGTTGCCGGCCTCGCTGGATCTCGGCGACGTGCTGGACTCGACCCTGCAGCGACTGCGCTCCCTGGTGAGCTACGACAGCGTCGCCGTGCTCCTCTTCGACGAGACCGACGCCCATTGGGACGTCGCACGCCACCAGGGCCTCGCCGTCGCCTCGCGGCTCGGCCCCACCGAGCTCACCGTCGGGCTGCGACGGGCGATCGCAGAGAACGCCCTCGTCTCCCTCGAGGACGTCACCGCCGCCGGCGGCGGCCTCTCGCCGCGTTCGGGTTCGGGGTTGTACACGCCCCTCGCCGCCCGCGGCGCCATCATCGGCCTCCTCGCCGTCGAGCACGTCGAACCCGACCACTTCACCGCACGCGACCGCGAGCTGCTCGAGGGCTTCGTGGCGCCGGCCGCGCTCGCACTGGACAACGCCCGATGGTTCACCCGACTGCGGACCGTCGGAGCGGACGAGGAGCGCACGCGCATCGCCCGCGACCTGCACGACCGGATCGGGCAGTCCTTGGCGTACCTGGGTTTCGAACTCGACCGGCTCGTCGACCGGGACGGGAGCGGCGAACCCCTGACCGACGATCTCCACCAGCTCCGCGACGACGTGCGCGGTGTGGTGCGCGAGGTTCGCGACACCCTCTACGACCTGCGCACCGACGTGTCCGACGAGCAGGGCCTCGGCGAGGTGCTCGAGCAGTTCGTCCGCCGTGTCGAGGACCGGACCGACCTGCGCATCCAGGTCGAGGCCGACCGACACGCGCGACTCCCGATGCTCCAGGAACGCGAGATGTGGCGGATCACCCAGGAGGCGCTCGCCAACGTCGAGCGCCACTCGGGCGCCAGTGCCGTGCGCGTCGTGTGGCGCTGCGACGGCCAGCGGGCGCTCATCGATGTCACCGACAACGGGGTCGGCTTCGAGCAGGCCCGTGCGGGGCGGATCGACTCCTACGGCGTGCTCGGCATGCGCGAACGTGCGTCCAGTGTGGGCGCGGCGTTGGAGATCGTCAGCGCTCCCGGCCGAGGCACCCGGGTGCGGTGCACGCTGCTGCCCGATGACGAACGCACCACCAGCGCCGCCGGTCAGCTCGATCACTCCGGTGCGGCGGCTGCGACCGCCGCTGCCGGTGTCGGGTCCGCTGCCAGCAGCTCCCTCGGCCGCGCATTCCACCGACCCCGCCACAGGGAGGTAGCCCATGTCCATCCGGCTGATGCTCGCGGACGACCACCGAATGCTCCGCGAGGGGCTCCGTCGGTCGATGACCGACGCAGGGTTCGACGTGGTCGGCGAGGCAGGTGACGGTGTCGAGGCGGTGACCCTGGCCGGGCGACTGTCGCCCGACGTGATCCTGATGGATGTGACGATGCCGAACTGCGACGGCGTCGAAGCATGCCGTCAGCTCAAATCGGGCGGCACCGACTCGCGCATCGTCATGTTGACGATGCATGCCGACCAGGACGTGCTGACCAACGCGATCCGGGCGGGGGCCATCGGCTATCTGACCAAGGACTGCTCGACCCGGGAGATCGCAGAGGCCGTGCGGATGGCCGCCGAGGGCGACACGGTGCTGTCCCCTCAGCTGGCTCGCTCGATGCTCGCCGAGGTCCGCAAGCTGGACGAGCCCCGCACCCCCGAGGAGCATCGGGTCGTCACCAAGCGCGAGGAGGAGGTCCTGCAGCTCATCGCGGACGGGTGCTCGACGCCCGAGGTCGCCGAACGTCTCTACATCTCGCAGAAGACGGTCAAGAACCACCTCGCATCGATCTACCAGAAGCTCGACGCCCGGGATCGCACGCAGGCGGTGCTCCAAGCGGTCCGGATGGGCATCGTCCACCTGGACTGAGAGCTGCGGCGCATCCGGAGCCGAGGTGGGACGCCCTGCTCACATTGGTCCGAACGGCCCATCAGGTCGGACCTCGGACTCCGATACTACGAGTACGGATCCCAGCGGACGGGGTCCGGACCGGGGTCAACACCTCGGGCACTCACAACAAGGGGATCTCATGATCACGCAGTTCAACTTCCTGAAGGCATGGCTGGCATCGCAGGCGAAGACCGAACGAGGCGCCTCGCTCGTGGAGTACGCACTCCTCGTGGCGCTGATCGCCGTCGTCGTCATCGGCGCTGTCACCCTGCTGGGCAACACCGCCGACGACACGTTCTCGGGCGTCTCGGACAGCCTCGCCGGCGCCTGACCGTCCTGCACGAACGTGCGCAGAGGGGCGGGCCCATCGGGCCCGCCCCTCCTGTCGTTCACGGACGACTCACACGGGACCGCGCCGGCCCGTGACCGACCCTCCCTGGGGAGGACCCATGCACCAGCTGCTCATTCGATTCCGACTGGCGTACACAGAACGGGGTGCCAGCCTCGTCGAGTACGCGCTGCTCCTCGCCCTCATCGCGGTGGTCATGGTGGGCGCCGTGACCCTGCTCGGCGAGACCGCCGCCGGAACGCTCGACCGTTCCGGGTCATCCATCCTCGACGCCACCGGCTGAGCTGCTCGCTCCGCCTGGACCTGGCGGTCGCCGCGAGATCTGGGGCTCAGTCGACGAGGCGGAGCCCGACGGGGTGCAGCGATCCGTCCGCGACCGTGAGGTCGGCCACGAACCGCGTGCGGTGCGCGGGGAAGACGTGCTCGCTCACGAGGACGGGCCGGCCGTCCTCGTCGCTGGTCACGCGTTCCGCGACGAGGACGGGTGAGCCGGGCGCCACGTCGAGCGCGGCGGCGTCCTCGGCCGTCACCAACGCGGCGCCGATCGACTGCTTGGCGCCACCCAGCTGCACCGGCAACTGCTCGAGGAACGAAACCCGCTCCACGTCGTCGCGGGACATGCCCGCTCCCAGGTCCTCGGGACACCACACCGTCACCCGAGCGAACGGCACGCCGTCGGCCAGGTTGAGCCGGCGGACCTCGAGCACCGTCGACCCGTCGATCACCGGCGTCCGGTCCGGTGCCGCGGCGGACTCCCGCGCTGGGGGGTGCCCGAGCGCGTCGCTCACCCATCGGGGCGGCGCGACGAATCCGAACGACAGGATCTGACGCCCCGAACGGACACCGGCGGCGGCGAGCTGGCGTTCGAGCGTCTCGAGATGATCGAGCTCCTGGTGGACCGGTCCGTCCGCCACGGTCCAGCCGAACCCCTGACGGCTCTCGAGGAGCCCCTCGTCGCGCAGCACCTCGAGCGAGCGTCTGATGGTCACCCGGCTGGCGTCGTAGTGCTCCGACAGCTCCGACTCCGAGGGCAACAGGCTGGAGCGCGCGAACTCCCCGACCCGGACCCGGGCACGCAGGTCGTCCGCGATCGACCGGTAGCGGATGGTCCTCACGAACTTGTAGTGTACTTGTATTCTTCTGGTTCCGGCCCTCCACGTCCGCACGAGACCCGAGCGGTGGGCCTTCCCAGATCCGTTCACCACGCCGCATCGCCGGCATCGACCCACAGGGAGCCTCCATGGCCGCCGTCGCCACCACCCCGATCGAGCTCGTCCGAGACGTCTACGCCCGCTTCGAGGAACGCACCGACGACGTCCGAGCCCGGCTGGGCCGACCGCTGACACTGGCCGAGAAGATCCTGACCGCACACCTCCAGGATCCCGTCGCTGAGTTCGAACGCGGTGTGACCTACAACGATCTGCTGCCCGACCGCGTGGCCATGCAGGACGCCACCGCCCAGATGGCACTCCTGCAGTTCATGACCGCCGGGCTGGACCGCGTCGCCGTGCCGTCCACGGTGCATTGCGACCACCTGATCCAGGCCAAGGAGAACGCCAAGATCGACCTCCTCGCCGCCGAGGAGGGCAACGCCGAGGTCTACGACTTCCTCGAGTCCGTGTCGGCGCGCTACGACATCGGCTTCTGGGGCCCCGGCTCGGGGATCATCCACCAGGTCGTGCTCGAGCAGTACGCGTTCCCGGGCGGGATGATGGTCGGGACCGACAGCCACACGCCCAACGCCGGAGGACTCGGCATGGTCGCCGTCGGCGTCGGGGGCGCGGATGCGGTGGACGTGATGACGGGGTTCCCGTTCAACGTGCGCTGGCCGAAGCTCATCGGCGTGCACCTGACCGGGGAGCTGAACGGGTGGTCCGCACCCAAGGACGTGATCCTGAAGGTCGCCGAGATCCTGACGGTGAAGGGCGGGACCGGCGCGATCGTGGAGTACTTCGGACCCGGCGCGAACTCGATCTCGTGCACCGGCAAGGCGACCATCTGCAACATGGGCGCCGAGATCGGGGCCACCACGTCGTTGTTCGGCTACGACGACGCCATGGGCCGCTATCTGAAGGCCACCGCACGCGAGGAGATCGCGGATGCCGCGGACCGGGTGGCGCGTCACCTGCGGGCGGACGACGAGGTGCTCGCCGACCCCGACACGTACTTCGACGAGGTGATCCACATCGACCTGTCCGAGCTTCGCCCCCACATCAACGGGCCCCACACCCCCGACCGGGCGCGGGAGGTCTCCGCGCTCGGCGACGAGGCACGCGACGAGGGCTGGCCCCTGGAGATCAGCTCGGCCCTGGTGGGCTCCTGCACCAACTCCTCCTACGAGGACATCACCCGTGCTGCCTCGATCCTGCGCTTCGCCGCCGAACACGGGATCGAGGTCCAGGCTCCGCTGATGATCACCCCGGGCTCGGAGCAGGTGCGCGCCACCATCGAGCGCGACGGGCTGCTCGGCACCTTCGAGGCTGCCGGCGCCACGGTCCTCGCCAACGCCTGCGGGCCGTGCATCGGCCAGTGGTCGCGCCCCGAGGGCGCGAACGACCACCTCAACACCATCGTCACGAGCTACAACCGGAACTTCCCCAAGCGCAACGACGGTTCCGCGAAGACGCTGGCGTTCGTCACGTCACCGGAGACGGTGGTTGCGTTGGCGCTCGCCGGAACGCTCGACTTCGATCCGCTGTCCGACACCCTGACGGCGGCCGGCGGCGAGCAGGTCCGCCTGCCGGAACCGCTCGGGATCGAGTTGCCGGACGCAGGGTTCACCCCGGGCGACAACACCTTCGTGGCGCCTCCCGAGGACCGCAGTGCCGTCGAGGTCGTGGTCTCCCCCACGTCCGACCGACTGCAGCTGCTCGAGCCGTTCCCGGCGTGGGACGGCGAGGACTTCCTCGAGCTCCCCATCCTGGTCAAGGCGTCCGGCAAGTGCACCACCGACCACATCTCGATGGCCGGCCCGTGGCTGAAGTACCGGGGCCACCTCGAGAACATCTCGGGCAACCTGTTCCTCGGCGCCGTCAACGCCTTCAGCGGTGAGGTCGGCGAGGGCCTCGACGTGCTCGACGACACCGTGAAGCCCTACCCCGAGATCGCCAAGCACTACCACGAGGCGGGTCAGGCGTGGGTCGCCGTCGGCGACGAGAACTGGGGGGAGGGCTCCAGCCGCGAGCACGCAGCCATGGAGCCCCGCTTCCGCGGCTGTCGGGCCATCATCGTGCGGAGCTTCGCCCGGATCCACGAGACCAACCTGAAGAAGCAGGGCGTGCTGGCGCTCACCTTCGACGATCCGACCGTCTACGACGAGATCGGCGAGCGCGACCGCATCAGCATCCTGGGGCTCGGTGAGCTCTCCCCCGGCGGCCAGGTCCAGTGCCGACTGACGCGACCGGACGGTTCGACGCTGGACTTCGTGGCCAACCAGACGAAGAGCCCCGAGCACATCGACTGGTTCCGCGCGGGCTCGGCGTTGAACATCATCCGCCAACGCACCGCCTGACCGGAGAGCCCGTCGCCAGCGAGGACGCGGGCTCGGCGTTGAACATCATCCGCCAACGCACCGCCTGACCGGAGAGCCCGTCGCCAGCGAGGACGCGGGCTCGGCGTTGAACATCATCCGCCAACGCACCGCCTGACTTTGGTCAGTCGGTGCCGGGGCGACGCTGGGATTCGTGATCCGCAGCGTCACCGACGTCGTCGGGCACGATGCCGCCCGGGTAGGTCCGGGCGAGCTCGTCCCGGGTGGGGATGCGCTGCGTGCGCGCTTCGGCCGGCAGCAGGTCGGTGATCGCACGCATCATGCGCTTGGTGTCGGCCTCGACGCTGCGTCGCTTCAGCCCGACCGGCTCGCCGACGCGCACCTGCACCGTCGGCGGGTGCAGCACGTTGGTCACATCGGGGAACCGTGAGCTGCGGGGCCACACGGCCTCGGTCCCCCACAGTCCGATCGGGATGACCGGGACCTTCGCGGCGTGTGCCAGGCGCACCGCACCCCAGCGGCCGGTCAGCTCCGGATCGAAGAACGCGGGCCCCCGAGGGATCGTGCCCTGGGGCATGATCGCCACCAGCTCGCCGGCCGCGAGCGCATCCTGAGCTGCCCGCAACGGCTCGTCCGAACCGGTCCCGCGGTCGACTCGGATCCCACCCAGCGCAGTGACGACGTCGCCCACGACGGGCGCGTCGAACACCTCCTTCTTGCCGAGGAAGCGAACCGGTCGGCCGCAGCGCGCCATCAGCAGGCCGATCGCGATGGGGTCGATGTACGAGCGGTGGTTCGCGACGAGGATCGCCGGGCCGGCTCGCGGCACGTGTTCGTCGCCGTCGAAGTCGAGGCGCATCCACGGGAAGAGCTGGGGCTGGGCGAGCATCAACAGGACTCGTTGCGGCTCGAGCCCGGCGAACTTCGGCACGCCCGAGGGCACGTCGAAGTGGACCACCGGCCAGCGTCGGATCGCAGCGATGCCGATCATCCGGGGATCGGGGTTGACCGCACGCGGGTATCCCACGATCGAGAGCAGCGGAACGTCGTAGTAGCTGTCCGAGTAGGCGTAGCTCGCGTCGAGATCGACCCCGGCCCGGTTCGCCCACTCGGCAACCGACCTCGCCTTGCCGCGACCCCAGATGAACTCGCCGTCGATGGTGCCGTCGTAGTGCCCGGCTCGGCGGCCGTAGCGGGTGGCGACCACCACGTCGAAGCCCAGCGCCTCGGCGAGGGGACGCACCAGGTCCTCGGGGGTCGTCGTCGCCAGCACGAGGATCCGGCCCTGCTCGCGGTGCTCCTCGATCATCTGTTCGGCGTAGGGCAGCACCGCCTCGCGCAAGGGCTCGGCGGCACGCTCTGCGGCGGCGCGGACCAGGTCGACCGACCAGCCCCGTGCAGCACGTGCGCCCTGGCGTGTGATGAGCATCGACGGCCAGGTCTCGCCGATCAGGTTGAACACGCCGATGGCCAGCGACTCGAGCGAGCCGGCGGAGACGCCGAGGAGCCCGACATGACGCAGCGCCTCGGAGATGATCGGTCCGCTTGCTCCAGACAGCAGCGTTCGGTCGAGGTCGAAGATCGCTGCGGTCCGTCCTCCCTCGGCCGAGACCTCCGGTCGCACGTCCGAGGGGGGATCGCTCGCTGCCATGCCGGCACGCTACCGTTCAGCCGCCCGATCTGCCCGTGCCCATGGCGCAGCCAGCCGCCGGCACGACGGGGCCAGGCGCCCAAAACGGCCGAAGGACTGGCGGGGGGGCCAGTCCTTCAGCGTTTGCGCCGAACGGACCGGGGGGGGGGTGATCCGCTGGCGCCTGCTCGAGCGGGACCTGGGGGGAGGCCCGCACGCTCGGCGTGTGGTGTTGGAAGAGAAGTTAGCCAGTTGCAAGCAATCTGACAAGCAAATCAGAGCGATATTCAGTATCTTTGTCAGCGATGGACAGGAAGCAACTCCGGGCGCTCGTCGCCGTCGCCGATCACCGCTCGTTCTCCGGGGCGGCTCGGGCACTGGACACGGTGCAGTCGAACGTGTCGGCCCACGTGGCACGACTCGAGCGCGAGCTCGGGCTCACGCTGATCGACCGCTCGACCACCGAGCCGACCCACGAGGGCAGGATCGTGCTCGAACGAGCGCGGCGCATCGAGACAGAGTTCGAGTCGCTCGACTCCGACATCGCGTCGCTGCACGACGAGATCTCGGGCCAGGTCCGGCTCGGCCTCATCGGCACCACCGCTCGGTGGATCGTGCCACCGCTGCTCACCGCACTCGGCGAGCGCCACCCCGGCATCTCCGTGGTGGTGCTCGATGCCACGACCAGCTCGCTGGTGCTCAACCTGGTCTCGGGCACCGTGGACCTCGCCGTCGTCAACCTCCCGGTGGACGAGACCGAGCTGGTCGTCGAGCCGCTCTTCGACGAGGACCGGGTCCTGATCGTGCCCGCAGGCCACCCGCTGCACGATCGCGACGTGGTCGAGCTCGAGGAGCTGATCGGCTTCGACCTGCTCCTCGAGGCGCCCGGGACGGCCTTCCGCGACCTGCTCGACCAGGTCGCGGAGCGCTCCGGTGCGCGGCTCCGCCCGAAGGCGGAGTTCGACGGGATGCGTCTGCTCGCGTCGATGGTCTTCAGCGGGTTCGGCGCCGGCGTGGTGCCGGCCTCCGCCGCGCCGGCCGACGTCGGCGGCGACTGGCGCACCGTTCCGGTGGAGGGCGTGCCCGGCCGACGTGTCGGCCTGGCACGACGGCGCCGCAGCATGCCCTCCGCCGCCCAACGGGCGGTCGCCGAGACCATCGGCGAGCTCGTGATGGACACCGACGCGCGACCCGACGGCATCCGGTCGCCGGGCTCCTGAGTCCCCCCGACGGCCCCTCCGGGCGGATCGACGATCGCCGCGAGCGGGGCTGCTGCGGGTGACTGTTCGAGGGGCCTCCCCGAGGCCGTAGGATGCGGACGAAACGACTCGGGAGAGCCAGTGGCCGACAGCATCACCATCACGGACAACCGCACGGGCGAACAGGTCGAGATCCCCATCAGCGACGGCGCTGTCGAGGCGAAGGCTTGGTCGTCGTTCCTTCCGGGCGTCTGGTTCCACGACCCCGCCTTCGGCGCGACCTCCGGAGCCTCCTCGGCGATCACCGAGCTGGATGGAGAAGCGGGCATCCTCCGCTACCGCGGCTACCCGATCGAACAGCTCGCCGAGTCGTCGAGCTACCTCGAGGTGGCGTACCTGCTGATCCACGGCGATCTCCCCACGCCGAGCCAGTTCGAGGACTGGCGCTACGAGATCACCCATCACACGTTCATCCACGAGAACGTCCGCAAGCGGTTCATGGAGGGCTTCCACCACGACGCACACCCCATGGGGATGCTCGTGTCGACCGTGGCCGCGCTGTCGACCTTCTACCCCGAGGCGAAGGACATCGAGGACGAGACCGTCCTGATGAAGCAGATCGTGCGCCTCATCGCCAAGATGCCGACCCTCGCTGCCGGAGCCTACCGCCACAGCGTCGGGATGCCGTTCGTCTACCCCGACAACAGCCTCGACTTCGCCGCCAACTTCCTGTCGATGATGTGGAAGACCGCCGAGCCCCGCTACGACGCCAACCCCGTGCTGGCCCGAGCACTCGACGTGCTGTTCATCCTCCACGCCGACCACGAGCAGAACTGCTCGACCACCGCCATGCGCACGGTCGGATCCTCACACGCGGATCCCTACGTCGCGACCGCTGCGGCATCCGCAGCGCTGTACGGCCCACGCCACGGCGGCGCGAACGAGGCCGTCATCCGGATGCTGCGCACGATCGGGTCGATCGACCAGGTCGAGCCCTACGTCGAGGCGGTCAAGCGGGGCGAGACCCGCCTGCAGGGCTTCGGCCACCGCGTGTACAAGAACTACGACCCGCGGGCCCGGATCATCAAGCGCACCGCGGACGACGTGTTCGAGGTGACCGGCAAGAGCCCGCTGCTCGACATCGCGCTCAAGCTCGAGGACGTCGCGCTGAACGACGACTACTTCGTCAGCCGGAAGCTCTACCCGAACGTCGACTTCTACTCGGGGCTCATCTACCAGGCGATGGGCTTCCCGATGGAGATGTTCACGGTGCTCTTCGCCATCCCGCGCACCGCTGGTTGGCTCGCGCACCATCGCGAGCTGCTGGAGCAGGACTCGCGCATCTACCGGCCGCGGCAGGTCTACTCCGGGCACCCGGTGCGCGACTACAGCGCCATCGAGACCCGCTGAACCCAGATTCGGCGATGTGTCGTCTCCGGATCTCGGTGACGGCGTGAAGCTGGCGTGCAGGCGCGTCGGCCGGACTCGCCCTGAGGGCTGTCAGAGGGTCAGCAGGACCTTGCCGACGTTCGCGTTCGAGGCGACGTACTCGTGCGCTGCAGCGACGTCGTCGAGAGCGAACCGGCGGTCGATGACCGGTCGGAGGGCGCCGGCCTCGAACAGCGGCACCAGGTCGTGCTCACAGCGGCGCGACACGGCGATCTTCTCCTCGACCGGTCGGCCTCGCAGCACCGTGCCGACCCAGCGGACCCGCCGGCTGAGGAGCAGCCCGACGGGCACCGTGGCGGTCGCGCTGCCCATCACGCCGACCTGCACGATCGTTCCCCCGACCCGCGCTGCACGCAGGTTCTGGGCGACGTAGTCCCCCGCGACCACATCGAGCACGACATCGACGCCGTCACCGCCCGACGCGGCCACGACCGCATCGGCGAAGGCACCGTCGGCCCGGTCGAGCACCAGGTCGGCGCCCAGCTGCTCGCACGCGCTCACCTTCGGCGCCGAGCAGGTCACGGCGACGCGCGCACCGACGGCGGCCGCCAGCTGGATCGCGGCGGTTCCGACCCCGGAGGCCCCGGCGTGCACGAGTGCCCAGCCGCCGGCGCCGAGCCCGCCCTGGAGCACCAGAGCGTCGTAGGCGGTGACGAACACCTCCGGGATCGCTCCAGCGTCACTCAGCTCGGTCCCCACCGGGACCCGGAGCGTCTGGCGTTCGTGCACCACCAGTCGCTCGGCGTAGGCGCCCCCGCCGACGATCCCCATGACGGCGTCGCCGACCGCGCGTCCGACGACCCGCTCCCCGACCTCGATCACCCGGCCGGCGAACTCGAGACCCGGGATCTCGTGGCTCATCGGCGGGCCGGGGTACAGCCCCATCCGCTGCAGCAGGTCCGCTCGGTTCACCGCGGTCGCCGTCACCTCGACGAGGACCTCCTCGGGGCCGGGGACCGGGTCGGGCACGTCGGTCATCACGAGGACCTCGGGTCCGCCGTGTTCGCTGAGGACGATCGCACGCATGGGGTGACCCTAGGTGTCGCGATGTGTGGCCGCGGCTACGCCACTCGGGCATCCAGCTGACAACATGCCGGGATGTCCGACGAGAGCTCCGGCCCGGCACCCGACGTCACCGACATCACCGTCGATCGCCCGGCCATGGAGCTGCGCCTGAGCTTCGACGACGGCGTCAGCGGCACGATCGGACTCATGGAGCTCCGGCTGAACTGCCCGTGCGCGACCTGCCGGGCGGCGCGCCAGCGTGGCGAACCGGCCTGGCCGAGCCGTGGCGGCACCGCACAGCTCGCGCTGCGCGACGCGCAGCTCGTCGGCGCCTGGGGTCTCGGGGTCACCTGGGACGACGGTCACGCCACGGGCATCTACCCCTTCGAGGCGCTGCACCGCTGGCTCGTGGACGGTCGCCCGAGCCTGGTTCCCGACTCGGGGCTGGGCGGCTGATGGACTTCCGACTCGATCCGTCGCTGCGCGACCTCGCCGAGCAGGCGACGGAGGTCGGTCGCAGCGCAGCCGCAGGACTCGCGGTCCGCGAGGACGCCTGGCTGATCGGCACCTCGAGGGAGTTCTCGCAGCGACTGGCGGAACTGGGTTGGCTCGGGATGACCTGGCCGGTCGCCGAGGGCGGTGGCGGACGTGACGTCCTCGAGCGGTTCGTGGTCTTCGAGGCGCTGATCGCCGAGGGGGCGCCGGTGGCCACCTCCTGGTTCGCAGATCGCCAGATCGGACCGACGCTGCTGCAGTACGGCACTGCCGAGCAGCGCCGACGTTGGCTGCCGGACATCATCGCGGGCACCTCGGCCTGGTCCATCGGCATGAGCGAACCGGACTCGGGATCCGACGTCGCGTCGCTGCGCACCGCGGCGGTCCGCGATGGATCGGGATGGCGCGTCGACGGACAGAAGATCTGGACGTCGGGGGCAGCCGAGGCCGACTGGTGCTACGTCGTGGCGCGCACCGACCCCGACGCAGCGCCGCATGCCGGGCTCAGCGAGCTGGTGGTGGACATGTCCGCGCCCGGCGTCGAGGTCCGCCCGATCCTCGACGCGACGGGCAACGCCCACTTCTGCGAGGTGTACTTCGACGACGTCGCCGTCCCCGGCGATCACCTCGTCGGCGAGCCGAACGGCAGCTTCCGCCAGATCATGCGCCAGATGGAGCACGAACGCGGTGGGATCGACCGACTGGTGTCGAACCGCCGGCTGTACCTCGATGCGCTCGAGTCGCTCGACGCCGCGCAGCGCGGCGACCCGCGGCTGCGCGACGAGATCGCCGCGATCGAGACCGGGTACCGGGTGGGGCGACTGCTGGTGCTGCGCGAGGTGCTGGGCCAGGCCCCGGCGGGGTTCTCCGCCGCCACCAAGACCGTCTGCACCGAGTTCGAGCAGCGCGTCGCCGACTTCTGCGCGCGGGCGGCCGGCCCCGAGGCGCTCAGCTGGAACCGGGTCTCACGCAACATCTGCTACTCGCCCGCCTACACGATCATGGGCGGAACGACGAACATCCTGCGCAACATCATCGGGGAGCGGATGCTCGGGCTCCCCCGCGAGCCCCGCCCCGGATCGGGCTGACCACGGTGCGGGGCCGTCACTCGAGCCGCCGCACCGCGAAGTCCTCGATCGGCTCCCCCACCACGATCTCGACGTCCGCAACCGCGGCCGACATCGGCGACACGACGATGGGGTCGGCGACCAGCCGTCGAATCGCGTCCTCTTCGAGCACCAGGTCGCTGAGCCGGTGCACCACGTCGACGATCGGCACCCGGTCGAGCGGGTCGGTGAGGACCCGCCCCACGGGCGATCCCGCAACGAGCGCGGAGGCGTCGGCGAGCGTCAGTGGCAGCACACGCAGCTCGTACTCGCCGAGGATGGCGGCCGGACCGCCGAGGCCGACCTCGACGGTGCCCGAGCCATCGGGATCGCGACGCACCTCGATCGCGACGTCGATCCCGGAGTCCGCGAACCGTTGGATCGCGACCGGGTGCATCGCTGCACCGAGCGCAGACTCGACGCGTCCCCAGGCATCGCGGAGCTGCGCTTCGGACGCGATGTCGAGGACGACTCCGGAGCTCGCGGACCGCGTGAGGCGGTCCCTCGTCGCCGCCTTGAGCGCCACCGGCCACCCCAGCTCCTCCGCCGCAGCGACCGCGGCGTCGACGTCGGGCGCGGCACGCCGTTCGATCACCTCGACCCCGTAGGCGTCGAGCAGCTCGTCCTGCTCCCCGAGCTCGAGGAGGCCGTACTCCTCGCCGGCGGCCCGTCGGCGGTCACCGGCAGCATCGACGACCGCGGTTGCACGCGCTGCCTGCTCGGACCCGACCCCGGTGGCCATCTCCGCTCCCGGGTCGACCGACGCGAGCCATCCGCGGTAGTCGGCGACCGAACCCAGTGCGCGGGCAGCGTCCTCGGGGAACGGGAAGATCGGAACGGCGACGTCCCCCCGTCCGGTCACGCCCTCGCGACTGACTCGGGTCCGGTCAGCCGCGCCCAGGAGCGTGGCGGTGAAGGTGATCGACGGCGAGCGCTCGGAGGCGTCGAGCACGACGTCGGCGAGCTCGGCGTCCCAGTCGAGCCGCGGCGGCGTCGCGACCACGACCACGGAGTGCACCCGCTCGTCGGATGTCACCGCTGCGATGGCGTCGGCGAACGCCTCGGCATCGGCCCGGTGGGTCAGGTCGACCGGGTTGCGCAGCACCCGACCGGCCTCGGAGTACACCTCCATCTCGACGAGGTCGAGCCCGGCGCCAACACAGGCATCCGCCGCCAGGGCGATGGCGCCGTCGGAGTTCCCGATGACGGCGACCCCCGGACCGGCGGGCACCGGCTGATCGGAGAGGAGCCGACCCAGGTCGAACAGCTGCCCCAGGCTCGCAACGCTCATCACCCCGGTCTGGCGGAACATCGCCGCAGCGCGACGGTCCGCGTCGGGCGACCGACGGCGTGCATCGGCGGGCGTCGCCATGGAGGTGTGCAACGCCGCGACCGGCAGGCGCAGCGACGCGGCGCGTGCGGCACGAACGAACCGCGGCTGCAGGTTCCGCGCCGCCAGGTACAACAACACGGCGTCGGTCGCCTCGTCGTCGATCCAGTAGCTCAACAGGTCGGTCGCGGAGACGTCCGCCCGGTTGCCCGCCGCGACCATCGTCGACAGGCCGAGCCCGGTCCGTCGCGCGTGCTCCAGGATCGACGCGGAGAGGATCCCGGCTTCGGCCAGCATCCCGATGCGACCCGGTGGTGGCAGTTCGGGGGCGAGGGTGGCGTTGAGCCGGACCGACCTGTCGGTGTTGATGAGCCCCAGGCAGTTCGGCCCGAGCAGCCGCATGCCATGGCGCCGGGCGGCCTCGAGCGCATCGCGTTCGAGCTCGGCCCCTCGGGGCCCCGACTCGGCGAACCCCGCCGAGAGGACCACGACCGAACGGGCACCCCGGACACCGCAGGCGTCGACGACATCGGGGACCTCGTGGGCCGGCGTGGCGATCACCACCAGATCGAGACCCTCGGGCAGCTGCTCGACGGACCCGACCGTTGCGACCCCGTGCAGCGCACCGCCAGCGCTGCCCACGTTGCGGTTGACCGCCGCGAGCGACCCGGCGAAGCCGTTCGCGACCAGGTTCGCGACCACGTCCGCGCCGAGGGTGCCCGTGTGGCGCCCGGCGCCCACCACCGCCACCGACGCCGGCGCCAGCATCGGGCGCACCGATGCCGACTCCGCCGCGCGTTCCCGTCGGTCCATCGCTGCGAGCGAGTCCCCGGTGGGATCGATGTCGAAGGACACCTCGACCACGCCCTCGTCGAGCCGTGACGCGACGTCGTAGCCGGCTGCGGCGAACACCCCGAGCATCCTCCGGTTGCTGGGCAACGTCGTCGCGGAGAACCGCCGCAGCTGGCGCTCCTGCGCCGCAGCGGCGAGGTACTCGAGCAGCAGCGTGGCGAGCCCGCGACCGTGGTGGGCGTCGTCGACGAAGAAGGCGACCTCCGCTGTGTCGGTGCCTCGGTAGCGCTCGTAGCGAGCGACGCCGATCATCTCGTCGCCGCTCAGCGCCACGAAGGCGACGCGATCCGCGTGGTCGACGTGCGTGAGGTGCCGAACGTCGCGCTGCGACAGCCGGGGCCGCGGCGAGAAGTAGCGGTAGTACACCGACTCTGCCGACTGGCGTTCGTGGAAGCGCAGCAACCGGTCGCCGTCGTCGGGAACGATCGGACGGACCCGGATGGTGTGCCCATCGCGCAGCACCACGTCCGCCTCCCAGGACGACGGGTACGATCCCGCGGTGCCGGGGTCCTCGACGGGCTCCACATCGGCAGCGTAGCGAAGGGACCTGCGTGGACCAGGACGAACGAGCAGACGCCTGGGAGGCCGGCTCTGGCCGGTCCGAGGCGCTGGCGGAGCTCGCCGGTTCGTACTGGCGCCTGAGCCTCGCCAACGACCCCGTCGCGGCGACGCTGCTCGGCGTGCACGACCACGACGATCGCCTCGCGGACCTGTCCGAGCACGCGGATGCGGAGCACGCGGCGGCGCTGCGACGCCTGCTCGATCAGCTCGACGGTCCGGCCGGCGTCGAGGTGCACCACCCGGCGGACCTCGTCACCGCCGCCCTCCTGCGCCACCAGATCGAGGTCGCGCTCACCGGCCTCCGGCTGCGCCTCGCCGAGCTCTCCTCTGACCACATGATCGGCCCGCACGCGCAACTGCTCATGGTCGTGGCCCAGCTCACGTACCCAGAACCCAGCCATGCCGAGGCGGCGCTCGACCGCTACCGAGCGGTGCCGCGGTACCTCGACCAGGCGCTCGACCGCTTCCGCGCCGGCGTGCAGGCCGGGCGGGTGCCCGCAGCAGCGGTGATCGCCCGCACGCTGTCGACCCTGGATGGCTACCTGTCGACCCGCCTCGACCACGATCCCGCCCTCGCTGCCGGCCTACCGGCCGGATGGGCGGCAGCGCAGCGCTGGCGCGACGACGCGAGCGAGCTGGTGCGCTCGACGATCCGCCCGGCGTTCCAGCGGTACCGGGACGCGATCGCCGCCGAGCTCGCGCCCGTGGCCCGCGACGACGAACGCGCCGGATGGTGCTGGCTCCCGGACGGCGAGGAGCTCTACGCCGCGACCATCGCGCAGCACACCACGCTCCGGCGATCACCGAGCGAGCTGCACGATCTCGGACGTCGTCTCTGCGAGTTCGAACTGCCCGAGGAGTTCGTCGCGCTCGGACCCGAGGCCGTCGGTTCCGACGACCTCGCGACGATCTTCGATCGACTGCGCACCGATCCGTCGTTGCGGCACCGTGACGCCGAGGAGATCGTCGACCTCGCCGAGGAGGCGGTCCGGCGCGCGACCGCTGCGATGCCCGACTGGTTCGGGCGATGTCCGGGTTCGCCGTGCCGGGTCGAGCCCGTGCCGGACTTCCTCGCAGCCGACGCCCCGTACGCCTACTACTTCCCACCTGCGCCGGATGGGAGCCGCGCCGGCACCTACTTCATCAACACCGCCGCGCC
The DNA here is from genome assembly GCA_942490665.1 of uncultured Microthrixaceae bacterium. GTDB lineage: Bacteria > Actinomycetota > Acidimicrobiia > Acidimicrobiales > Microtrichaceae > SKRR01. The sequence continues at coordinate 10,479 of CALNXV010000051.1, read as the reverse complement.
CGAGGAGTCCTCCCGCACCGAGGCGCAGTCCATCGCGTTCCACGAGGCGATCCCGGGGCACCACCTGCAGATCGCGATCAGCCAGGAGCTCGACGGCATCCCCGAGTTCCAACGCCACGACGGCGCCACCTCCTACATCGAGGGCTGGGGGCTGTACGCCGAACGGCTCGCGGACGAGATGGGCCTCTACAGCGGACCGCTGGACCGCCTGGGGATGCTGACCGCGGACGCGTGGCGATCCGCGCGGCTCGTGGTCGACACCGGGCTCCACTCGCTCGGATGGTCCCGCGAGCGGGCCATCGCGTACTTCTCCCAGCACACCCCCGTTCCGACCGACCAGATCGCCGGTGAGGTCGACCGCTACCTGGCGATGCCGGGCCAGGCGCTCTCGTACAAGGTCGGCCAGCTCGAGATCGAACGCCTGCGTGCCGAGGCCGAACGCCGCCTGGCCGAGCGGTTCGCCCCGTCGGACTTCCACGACGTCGTGCTCGGCTCCGGCGCCGTCACACTCCCGGTGCTGGCAGGGCTCGTCGAGGACTGGATCGACCGGGTCCCACCCCGCTGAGGTGACCGGCCCGACGGCCGATGGCCCGCCAGCCCGGAGGATGCGACCGAGGACGGCCGCGTTCAGCCGAGCCGATCGGCCAGGATGCGGGCGAGCTCGACGGGTCGATCTCCCTGCACGGAGTGTCCCGCGCCCTCCACGACGAGCACCTCGACCCCCGGTTGGCGCCGCCGGAGCTCGATCACGTCATCCTCGTCCACGACGGGGCTGGTCGAACCGCGCACGAGCGTGAGGGGTACCTGCACGGCCGAGACGTCCTCCCACAGATCACCCTGACCGGGCAGCGGGCGCTGCGGCCCGTCGTCGCTGGCGGCCGCCGCTGCGACCAGCCCGCGGTCGTGGTTCCAGGACCAGGACCCGTCACCGTTGCGGTGCGCGTTGTGCAAGATGCCTCGCTTCAGCGACTCCGGTGACCGGGTGGGGTTGAACTCGACGGTGCGCGAGAAGATCTCCTCGAAGGTGGCGAAGTGCTGGGGGCCCTCGATGAACGCGTGGATGTCCGCCGCCTTGTCGCGGGTCACGCCCGGCGTCACGTCGACCACGACCAGGCGCCGCACCAGGTCGGGGCGGGCGGCGGCGAGCGACGTGACCGTCAGGCCACCCAGCGACATGCCGACCACCAGCTCGGCGTCGGGTGCCACGGCGTCGAGCATGGCGGCGAGGTCAGCGGCGTTGGACCGCGGGTGATACACGCGGTCGGCTCGCCAATCGGAGTGGCCGTGACCCGCCAGATCGACGGCGACGATCGGCGCGGGGCGCAACGCGAGCGCGACCGTGTCCCAGGTGTGGGCGTTCTGTGCGCCGCCGTGGACCAGCACGATGCTCGGGGTCCCGTTGCCCCAGCGCAGCGCCGAGAGCGTGCGACCGTCCGACAGCGGATGGAAGATCCGCTCGACCTCGACACCCTCGCTCACCGGGGGAGTCCGTACTCCGCACAGTTCTGGTCGAAGAACCCGAACTCGTCGTAGCGGAAGTCGGGGTGGTCGGGATCGTCTCCGGGGACCGTGGCAGCCATCGGCCCATCTTCGCATGCGGCTGCCGTCGGGCCCGATCGTGGGGGGGTCGTGGTCCGCCGGCGCCGACCGCAGATCGCTGCACCGGGGCGAACCATCAGGGATGGCACCGGCATGCCGATCAGAGAGACATGCAGGAGCGAGCGACGTGGCTGTCGCACCACCCGTCGGAGCACCACGACCGCTGCGTGGTCGTGGGCGGTCGCCACGTCTGTCGCCGCTGCGCCGTGCTCTACCCGGTCGCCGTGCTGACCGCAGCCCTGGTGGCGCTCAGCACCTCGGAGTCAGCCGCGCTCGTGTGGGCGATGTGGCTGCTACCGGTCCCCGCAGCACTCGAGTGGACCGCCGAGCACCTGGGCGGGGCAGCCCACCACCCCGGTCGCCTCGCGGCGCTCAGCGTGCCGGCAGGCGTGGCGCTCGGCATCGGCGTCGGCCTGCAGGTCCATGACCCCTGGGCACTCAGCACCGTCGCACCGCTGGTCACGTGGGCCGTGGCGCTGGGAGTCATCGCCCTGATCGGCTCGACACGAGGAGCGCCGGGGAGGCCCGACTGGGAGGACCAGCACGACCGATCGGAACGAGCGCGCGACGCAGCGCTCCGCGCTCGCCTGGCCGAATCGGACGCCCATCGGGCCGAGGGGTAATCTCCTCGCTGACTCGTGTTCACGCCGCGGCTGTGCGGCGCACCTCCAGGGGGCCATCCATGCACCGTCGCCGACCGGCGCGAACCCGTCCGTTCCTCATCGCGGTGGCGCTGGTGACGCTCGCACTCGTCGCTGCTGCGTGCGGTGACGAGGGCGCGGAGGGTGAAGGCGCGGACGGTGAGGGCACGACGGATGGCACGTCGATGGAGCTGAGCGAGGTCGCCGAGCTGTCGGGTGTCGTCGAGGAGGCCGCGTTCGAGGTGCGGCCGAGCATCGAGCAGGTCAGCCTCACCGGCGCCGACCCCGGCACCGAGGTCGCGCTGTTCGACGCGACCGATACAGCCGTCGCAGTCGGTCGAGCCGACGCGTCCGGGGCCTACATCTTCCGCGAGGTCGCCCCGGGTGACGGCTACCGGGTCGGCACGGCCACGGAACAGGGCTGGGACCGTGCGGACCAGGTCGCCTCGGAGCCCTTCGATGTCGTGGCGGTCGAGGACTCCACCCCCGAGGCCGCCTTCTACGAGGACCAGGAGCTCGAGGAGGGGTTCAACTACATCGAGACCCGCGACGGCACGACGCTGGCTGCGACGGTGTTCCTCCCCGGACCGCCCGAGGACGGGCCGTACCCGACCGTGGTCGAGTACTCGGGCTACTCCCCCGCCAAGCCGCCGACCAATCTGATCGGGGACCGCTGGGAGGAGCTGTCGGACAGCCTCGGCGGCGACCTCACCCTGGAGCAGGTCTGCGAGCTGGCTCCCTTCGCCTGCGCCGCGCCCGACCAGCCGGGCTCCTTGATCGCGCATGCGCTCGGCTACGCCGTGGTCGGCGTCAACATGCGCGGGACCGGCTGCTCGGGGGGCGCCTATGACTACTTCGAACCCTTGCAGCTGCTCGACGGCTACGACGCCATCGAGACCGTCGCCGCCCAGGAGTGGGTCGCCGGCGGCGAGGTCGGCATGGTGGGGCTCTCCTACCCGGCCATCGCACAGCTCTTCGTCGCATCGACGGACCCACCGAGCCTGGCTGCGATCACCCCGCTGTCGGTCTTCGACGACACCGCCCGTGGCGTCCTCAGCCCCGGCGGCATCTTCAACGAGGGTTTCGCCCTGCAGTGGGCCGAGAACGTCCTCGACGACGCCGAGCCGTTCGGTCAGGGCTGGGAGCAGGACCGCGTCGACGAGGGCGACACCGAGTGCGAGGCGAACCAGTCGCTGCGGGGCCAGAACGTCGACGTGGTGGCGAAGGCCCAGAGCTTCGACCACTACGAGCCGGCGGTCGCCGACCCGCTCAACCCGTCGCTCCTCGTCGGTGACGTCGACGTCCCGGTGTTCCTGACCGGATCCTTCCAGGACGAGCAGACCGGTGGCCGATTCCCGATGCTCTTCGACGACTTCACGAACGCTCCGGTGACCAAGTTCTCGATGTGGAACGGGGCCCATGCGGATGGCCTGGCACCCCAGAACCTGGTCGAGCTCGAGACGTTCCTCGACCTGTACGTGCGCGGGGAGCAGGCACCGCGGACGCTCGCGTTCGAGCTGTTCGCGCCGCTCATCACCGGGGAGGCATTCGGGGCGGACGTGCCGATGCCCCCACAGCGCGAGTTCGCGAGCGACGACATCGATGAGATCCGCGCCGAGTACGAGGCGGAGCCCGACTTCCGGATCCTGTTGGAGAACGGCGCGGGTGACCCGGAGCAGCCGGGCGCGCCGGTGGCGACCACCGAGCTGCGTTTCGACTCCTGGCCGCCCGCCGGGATCACCGCGCAGCGATGGTGGCTCGGGCCCGACGGCGCACTGGTGCGCGAGGAGCCCGGCCCCGACGGCGGGGCGAGCACCTTCGAGGTCGACCCCGACCTCGCCCAACGCACCACGTTCGACGAGAGCGTGGAGGGCAACGACCTGTTCCGCGCCGACGTCGTGTACGACTGGCAGCAGGAGCCCGACGGTTCGGCCACGGTGTTCGTGAGCGATCCGCTCGAGGACGACCTGGTCCTCCTGGGCCCGGCGAGCGCGGACCTGTGGATCCGCTCCAGCTTCGAGGAAGCCGACCTCGGAGTGACGCTGTCGGAGGTCCGACCCGACGGCGACGAGACCTACATCCAGTCCGGCGTGCTGCGCGGCAGCCACCGCGCCGTCGACGCTGAGGCCACCGAGCTGATCCCGACGCGCTCGAACCTGGAATCGGACGCGGCTCCGCTCCCGACCGACGAGTTCGTCGAGGCGCGCATCGAGGTCTTCCCGTTCGCCCATGTGGTGCGGGCCGGGTCGCGCCTGCGGTTCTCGGTGCACACCCCCGGTGGCGACCGGGCCCGGTGGACCTACATCCTGGCGGAGCATCCCGACGACGCCGTCGTGGACGTCGGACACAACTCCTCTGCGCCGTCGAGCATCGCCCTCCCCGAGGTCACCGGCATCACCGGCTATCCGGCGTCGGTGCCCGACGACTGCAACGCCTTGCGGGCCCAGCCGTGTCGCACGTTCGTGCCCTACGACAACACCCCCGCCGGCTGATCGAGCCGGCGGCTGGCCACCCGGTCCGCCCTGACCGGGGCAGGTCGACCGCCGGTGATCGACCTGTCGATCACCGGATCCGAGGTGCGGCGGGTCGGCCCGACCCTGCTAGTTTGGCGGCCCTGCGGGCGTATAGCTCAGTTGGCTAGAGCGCTTCCTCGACACGGAAGAGGTCCACGGTTCGAGTCCGTGTACGCCCACCAGTCAGGTCCCCTGCTACGGCAGGGGATTCTGCGTTTTCTGGTCTCCGGAGCGAGCAGGTCGGGCCGCCCTCCATCGCGCGGATCTCGCGCATGATTCTGAGCATCGGCGCCGAGCCGGCGAGAGGAGCCGGCTTCCCGCTGCTAGTTGGGCATCCGGGTGGGAGTGGGTGCCAGGTGAGATGCAGCTTCCGGGTGCTGTGTTGCGAGGAACGCGGCGAAGCAGCCCTTCGGGCTTCCTCTGTCGGCGTGGACGGCTCGACAGGTATACCCTTGCTCCTGCAAGGAACAGTGCACGGCTGTTTCTTCGAGGAGGTGTGCGTGCTGAAGAACGATCCTCGCATCGGTCAGAAGACAGCCCCGGTTGGGTTGCCCATGAGCGCCTACCGTCCGGTCCTTCTGGTCGCGCTGGCTGTCGCCGGCGGGCTACTCGGGGTGAGTTCCTGTGGATCGGGTGATGAAGCGCAGGAGACGGCCACCACATCGGTGACGACCACGTCTGTAGCGCTCCCGGTGGCGGTCGAGGTGACCGAGGACGTGCCGGTCACGAGCACTCGGACGCTTGACATCTACGAACCGGTCGAGGGCGGTCCGTGGCCGGTCGTTGTTCTTTGGCACGGTCAGCCCTTGGGCCTCGACGCTCCGGAGGACTTCCGCCAGGAGCTCGCTCCGCTGGCCGAGGCAATAGCTGAGCAGGGTGCGGTGGTGTTCAATGCCTCGTACGGCGCGACCAGTCCGAGTGTTCTCATCAATGAGACCACCTGTTCCGCGCAGGTCGCGGTGGAGCAGGCTGCCGAACACGGTGGGGACCCTGACCGGTTGGTGGTGGTCGGTCACTCCTTCGGTGCGGCGCCGGCGATGGTCTACGGACTCGATTCGCCGACGCGAACCCGGCCCTTCGAGGACTGCCGAGCCGAGGCGGCCTCCTTCGAGGCGATGCCCTCGGTGGCGGTGGGCGTCGAGGCCGGTCTGGATCCGCGACCCATCGTGCCGATCGGGCCTGATGAGGAATGGCGGACCCTCGATGACAGTGCTCTCGACGAGATCAGTCCGATCGACCTCGTCGGCGGGAACCCTGGACTCCAAGTGTATTTCGCACCGGGCCCGGCCCTCTTCGGACAATTCGCGAAGCCCGAGGACTCGGTCGCTCTTCACGAGGCACTCACCCAGGCTGGCTATGAATCCACTGTGATCGAGCCGCTGCTCAGCGGCCCGCACGGGGCCGGTGTTCGCCCCGATGGGCCTGACTTCGATCGAGTGGTCGCCTTCATCAACTCGGCCGTCGCTGCCGTGAACTGAGGCCCATTCCACAGACAGCACGTCTGCGCTCGACGTGGAACCGGATCTCCCGTCGTGGTCGGTATCGCAACCATCGTCCGTGTTCGAGTCCCGTGCCTGGATCCATCAGCCTGTGCGCACCTGTCAGGCACTCGTCCGCCACTCGAAGTCCGGCCGGGTCGCCCACCGATGGAACCCCTGCTCCGGCAGGGGTTCCGCCGTTCTCGGGGTCGGCTCGGCCGCCGAGTCGCGGACCTGTCCGTCGTCGGGACGACGGATGCGTCACCGCGGCGCTTCCTTGTTGTATTCCTACCCGTGCATACGTATGCTGACGGCGTGACCGACGCTGCTCTCGCCCTCGAAGCCGTGGGCGAACCGAACCGCCGCCACCTGCTCCAGCTCCTGCATCACCGGAAGGAGTCGACCGTGTCCGAGCTCGTCGACGCCTCGGGCCTCAGGCAGCCTCAGGTGTCGAAGCACCTCAAGGTCCTGGCCGGAGCTGCGCTCGTCTCCGCTCGGGTCGATGGCCGACACCGCCGCTACCGCCTCGAGGGCCGGGGCCTGCAGGCGGCGCACGACTGGTTCGGCTCGTTCGAGGACGTCTGGCAGGCCCGCTTCGACGCCGTGGACGAGCTCGTCTCGACCGACCCGGATCCCGACCAGATCGAGGAGCATCACCCGTGACCGACCACACCCTCCCCCCTGACCTGTCGACCCTCGATGCCCGCCGAGGATCGGCCCAGATCGACCTCAGCGACGACGGTTCGTCCTACCGGTGCGTCCGCGTCTTCGGAGCGCCTCCCGATCGCGTCTTCCGGGCGTTCACCGACCCCGTCGACCTCCGCGTCTGGTTCCCGTCGGGCGCTCCGCCGGGCTCGGAGATGACCGTGTGCGAGTCCGACCCCGTCCAGGGCGGCCGGTACCACTACGTCATGGTGATCCCCGAGCACGGTCCGATGTCGTGGCACGGCACCTACACCGGCGTCGACCGACCGGACCGCCTCGACGCCGACGAGTGGTTCGTGATGGGCGACGGCGAACCGACCGGCCGACCGACCGCGCAGACCCTGCTGTTCGAGCCGATCGGCGACAGGTTCACACGCATGACGATGCAGGTCGACCTGCCCGAGCCCGAGGATCCCGAGGCCTTCATGGAGCAGTCCGCTGCAGGGCTCACCGCGTCGCTGAGCACGATGGATGAGCTCGTCTCGTCCTGAGGGCCCGCCGACAGCGGCGTCCCCGCCAGGGCTGTGCGCCTATTGGGGGACCATCGTGAGCTCGAGGGTCGTGTCCGTGGGGCCGACGTCGTAGTCATGGCTCCTGCGCACCATGCCCAGCCCCGGGAACACGTGCGGCGCGCTGCCGATCTGCTGCGGCGATTGGCGTTGATCGACACCGAGTCGTTCCGGATGACCTGCATCGTGAAGGGCGTCACTGCGGTGGTCTCGCCGACCGTGACCGTCGCGCCCGGCGGGGTGCTGGTCACCTCGAGCGTCACCGCCTCGGGCTGGAGCTCGCGGCTCACGGTCGTGGTCTGGCCTCTCGAGTCGACCGCCGTCGCGATCAGCGTGAGGAACGACGGATAGCCGTGTGACGGCCCGGTGATGACCGAGCCGGCCGAACCGCTCGCGCCGGTGTAGGGGTGCACGTGGCAGTCCGCCGGCGCGTAGCAGTGGTTGATCTGCGCCTCCCACGAGACGGCCTCGACGGCGATGGCGCCGTCCTCTTCGTCGGTGGCGTCGATGAGGAAGGAGATGTCGTCACGTTCGCCGGACCAGGGCAGCGGGGGCTGCGCACGTCGATCTCCACCGACGGAGGCGAGTTCCCGGCGTAGATCGTCTCGGACGCCGTCGACGCGTTCAGCAGCGGGTCGGAGACCTTGACCGAGACCGTGGTGTTCGCACACAGCGAAGAAGGTGGCCTGAGCGGTCGGTCACGGTGCGTCATCGAAGTCCAGTACTTCGTCACCGTCCAGGTCCCACGCGTAGCCCAGCGTTGCTCCGGCGGGACCGGTCGACGCCGAAGCGTCGAGGTCGACGGTCAGCGGCAGCGCTCCGCTGGTGGCACTCGCGGCCAGGCGAGCGACCGGGGCGGAGTCGCGGTGGATGAATCGCTCGACGGTCCCGGCGATGTAGTCGACCGAGTAGACGTACCCGTCGGGCGCAGCCTCCAGGTCCACCGGGATGCCGCCGGTGGCGACGACGCTCGGACCCTGGGGTGCAGGAGAGCCGTCTGCTGCGATGCCGAGCACATAGGTCTCGCCGCGGACGTAGTCGGAGAAGATGAGCGAGCCGTCGTACTCGGACGGGTAGCGGCCCGGCGGGATGAAGCTGATCCCGGCCAACGACGCACCGGCGCCACCGTGGCTGTAGCTGAACCACGGGTCGGTCAGCGACGTCCTCGCTCCAGGGGAGCGGGCGAGGTCGCAGAGCTCGTTGTTGAGCGCCGAGTACTGCGGGGACGGCTCTGCACCCTCTTCGCACGGCCATCCGAAGTTGGGCACGGAACCACCGTCGACGTCGACCTTGTGGATCTCCTCGTACTTGTTCTGGCCCACATCGGCCACGTAGACCTCGTTGGTCCCTGGCCTGACTGCGACACGGGAGGGGTTGCGGTGACCGTGAGCGAGGATGTGGTCGTCATCGGGCGACCCGTCACCGACCAACGGGTTGTCCGCTGGGGCCTCGCCGGTGTCGGGGTCGAAGCGGACCAGCGCACCGTCCCAGCTGACCGGGTCACCTTCGGTGAGCAGATCCTGGGCGCGGAACGTCCGCCCTCGGACGTGGTCGGCGACACCGGGCCGCCGACCCCGTTCGGCGGGTCGCCACAAGGGTTGACCGGCGTGGTGTTCGGCACCGGGGGAACGGGGGGTCCCGCCACGCTGGCCGTAGTCGACACCGCCGACCCATGAGCCCTCACCGGACGCGGCGATCATCGTGCCGTCGGCGAGGAAGTCGAGATCCCCCACCCCATGGCTGGTGAACTGGTAGCACCAGCGATCCTCGACGATGGTGTCCGGAGCTCCCACCAGCTGCCCCGACCCGTCCAAGGTGAGGCGGCTCACCCGTCCACCGCTCAGACAGCCGTTGACCGCGTAGCCCGCGGCGCAGCTGTCGCCCCAGAGCCCGGTGACGTCCCAGGTGTAGAGCACGTAGAGGTAGGGCCGTGTCGGCCACTGCGGATCAACGGCCATGCCGAGCAGGCCGTGGTCGCCGGTGGAGCGAACCGCTTCCCGGAGGTCCGCCGCCACGCTCGGCGTGGGATCGGTGGTGCTGTCGAAGGTCGTGATCACGCCGCTCTTCTCGGCGACGAACACACGGCCATCGGGAGTGAACTCGACGTTCGTCGGCGCAGTGAGGCCGCCGATGATCGGCACGGACAGGAAGGGCTCGTCGACCGGATCCGGGGGACCGGTGGTGGTCGTCGTGGTCGCACCACCACCGTCGGTGGGCGTCTGGCACGCAGCAGCGAGGAGCGCAACGCCGCGACGACAATTCCGGCAGGACGGAACCGACTCCGCGCACCCAGCGTCATCCGGTACCTCCGCCTCCAGTCCCGCGCTGAGCCTTCCTCTGACCCAGCCAACGCAGGGTAGCGATGCCCTCGGTTCGGAGCAATGGGGTCGAGTCACCCATCCGGGCCCGCAGCCCCCGAGCGTTGCTCAGCTTCCCGGCCCTGCAACTACCCTGATCGGATCCGGGAAGGAGCCGGGGGTGGACCGACCTCGAGTCGCGATGGCGGCACTCGTCGCAGCTCTGGCCGCGGTGCTGGTCCCTGCCGACCTCGCGGCGCACGGCGACGACGGAGCCATCGAGGTGGTTGCGATCGAGGCGACCGAGGACGCGTCGACGACCAGGATCACCGTCGATGTCCGCTTCGATGGTGACGACCATGCGGTGTACCGCGGGTCGGTCCAGCTCGCCGGTCGCAGCAGCACCGGCGTGTCGCTGCTCCCAGTGCACTTCTCCTCCACCGACGTCGACGGTCGCTACGTGGCAGACGCCCCGCTCGGCGAGGACGGGGTGTGGGAGCTCCGCATCATGAGCCGTGAGCCACAGGCCGAGCTCAGGGTCGAGTACGACCCATCGGACCCCGAGCGTTTCGCCGTCGGGACCGAGGACGCCAACGAATCCGCACTGCGCCCCCAACTGGCCGTGGCACTCGCCGGATGCGGAGCGCTGGGGCTCGTCGCCCTCCTGAGTTGGCGTCGCAACCGGTCCGTGCGGGCACGCGGGTCGAACGAGCTCGACGCAGAACGCTGAGCGGCCG
>CALNXV010000050.1:0-21393 GCA_942490665.1 uncultured Microthrixaceae bacterium | reverse complement strand
GACTGGGCGGTCGTGAACCAGATCTCGGCGCTCGCCCCCCTGACGCTGTTGGCCCAGGCGGAGGACGACGCGGTGCTGTTCCTGGGGGAGGATTTCCTGCCGTGGATGGTGCTCGCCCTCGGGGCGGCCATGGTGGTCGGCAACATCGCCGCACTCACCCGGCCACCCGATCCGCAGGACGGTGCGGCGCCGCGTCCGCCGGTGGCGCGTGCCACGGTCATGATCGTGGTGGGTCTGGTGGCCGCGATCTGGGGGCTGGCGAGCCTCGTCTCGGGGTGATCGCCGGACCGCGCACCGGGCCGGTCGCCCGGTCAGGGCGGTGGAGCTCAGCCGCCCTGCGTGGAGCAGCGCAACATCGACGCCGTGGCGAGCCGGGTGAACTCGTCGATGTCGTCGCCGAGGACCAGCTCGTTGAACGCGGCATCGCCGATCTCGTCGCGGATCCCATCGACGACGCACTCGGCGACCTGACGTGGCGCCCCGGCGTCCACCAACTGGTCGACGACCTCGTCGCCCAGCGTCGTGAAGTCCAGGCTCTCGGACTCGGCGGGGCAGCTCGTGCCTGCCGCGGGGACCTCGAGGTCGACGAGGTAGGCGACCACTTCCTCCTCGATGCAGCTCCCGCCCCGGAGGAACGCCGTGTGCCCGTCGCCCTCATAGGTCAGCAGCACCCCGACTCCAGCGCGTCCGCGAGCTGCTCGGACCACTCGTACGGCGTCGCCGGGTCGCCGACCGTGCCGACGACGAGCACCGGGGGTGCTCCCGCGCCGTCGATCGACGGGAGCGGGTTCGACGGCTCGGGCCAACCGACGCAGCTGAGCGTGCCCCAGCCGAGCAGCGGGCCGAACCGAGGCGCGGCAGCGGCGATGCGCCCTGCGGCGTCGGTCGCCTCCGCCACGTCGGGTCGATCCGGGGCGTCAGCGCAGTTCACCATGATCTGTGCATCCGAGGAGTTGTCGAAGCTGCCGTCGGGCTCCCGGCCGACCTGTCGGTCGACGAGCGTGAACAGCACCGCGGCCCCGCCGTCGCGGATCGAGGCGATCGCTTCGGCGGTCGTCCCCCACAGCGTGGTGTCGTAGAGCGCGGTCACGAGCGCGAGGTCGAACAGATCCGGGCCCATCACCCGGACGCCGCCGTCACCGTCGACCTCGACGGGACGCTCCGCGAGCGACGCACGGGTCGACTCGAGCGATGCCGCGGCGTCCGGGCCGAGCACGCAGCCAGAGTCGGCGTCGCACGCCTCGACGAAGCTGGCCAGGGTCCGTTCGAAGCCCTGCGCCTGGGTGAGCGTGGACTCCTCGACCGTCGCGTCGGGGTCGGTCGCGCCGTCGAGCACCAGCGCTCGTGACCGCTCGGGGAAGAGGGTGGCGTACACCGCACCGATGGCGGTGCCGTAGGAGAAGCCGAGATAGGTGAGCTGCTCGTCGCCGAGTGCCTCGCGCAGCTCGTCGAGGTCCGCGGCGACGTCCGCGGTGCTCATGTGCTCGACCAGACCCGTGGCGTCCTCGACGCAGCCGTCGCGGAGCTCGGCCTGCTCCTCGAGGGAGCGCTGGATCTCGTCGGGGGTGTCGGGTGACAGGTCGCCCGACAGCTGCTCGTCCTTCGTCGTGTCGTCGACGCACCGCACCGGGGTGCTCGCTCCGACCCCCCGCGGGTCGAAGGAGACCAGGTCGAACCGGTCGGTCAACGACTCGGGGTAGGCCTGCGCGGCCGAGGCCAGGGCCTCGATCCCGGAACCTCCGGGCCCACCGGGGTTGATGACCAGCGAGCCGATGCGCTCGGCGGGCGAACCGGTCGATGAGGTGCGTGCGACGGCCAGGTCGAGGGTGGTGCCGGCGGGCTCGGCCGGGTCGAGTGGGACCTGCAGGGTGGCGCACTCGAGCCGTACCATCTGGGCGAGCTCGAGGTCGCACCCCGACCAGTCGAGCCCGTCGCCGCTGTCGGGCGGGGTCTCGGTGCTCTCACGGGGCGGGGACTGCGCTCCGGCGCTGACGTCCCCCGTCTGGTCGATACCGGTGCAACCGGCTGCGAGGGTCGCGACCGCGACCACCGAGACGAGCACGGCGGCGGGGGAGCGCAGGGTCGAGATCCTGGGTCGGGTCACGACGTCGGAGGCTAGCCAGGGGTCCGCCGAACCCCTCGGCGCGGCGCCGGCGACCTGAAGGGTTCTCAGGGGGGCCGAGGGCGGTCGTCGCGTCGGGCGCACGGTGAGCAGGGTCCCCGGCCGGGCGGGTGAGGGGGTGGTGGAACGGCCCCCGCCGGAATACAGTCCGCTGGCCCGTTCGGGCGTGTCGGCCGGCATCGTCTGGGCGTCGGCCCCGAGGAAGAGCACGAGGGCCGTGAGCGGTCGAACGAGATCCACGACGGGAGCGGGGGTGCTCACCCTGGGGGCGCTCGGCGTCGTCTACGGCGACATCGGGACCAGCCCGTTGTACGCCTTCCGCGAGACGTTCGAAGGCCACGACCTCGGTGTCACCGAACCCAACGTGATCGGCGCCTGCTCCTTGGTGTTCTGGGCGCTCATCCTGATCGTCACCATCAAGTACCTCACCTATGTGCTGCGCGCCGACAACAACGGTGAGGGGGGCATCCTCGCGCTCACCTCGCTCGTGGCTCCCCGGGGGACGGCGGCGACCTCGAGGGTCAAGCTGCTGGTGCTCATCGGACTGTTCGGCACCGCGCTGCTCTACGGCGACGGAGTGATCACCCCGGCGATCTCGGTGCTCAGCGCGGTCGAGGGGCTCGAGGTCATCCAACCCAGCCTCGGGAGCTTCGTCGTGCCCATCGCCGCCGGCATCCTCGTCGCCCTGTTCTCGATCCAACGTCGGGGCACCGGCGCCGTGGGCTCGGTGTTCGGACCGGTCATGCTCGTCTGGTTCAGCGTGCTCGGCCTGCTCGGGCTGTCGCGCCTGCTCGCCAACCTGGCGGTGCTGGAGGCGTTGAACCCGCTGCAGGCGGTCGACTACCTGACGAGCAACGGGCTCGCCGGGTTCCTGTCGCTGGGCAGCATCTTCCTCGTGGTGACCGGTGGCGAGGCGCTCTACGCCGACATGGGCCACTTCGGTATCGGCCCGATCCGCCTCGGCTGGTTCAGCGTCGCGCTGCCGGGGCTGTTGTTGAACTACTTCGGCCAAGCAGCACTGCTGATCGACGACCCGGCGGCGATCGAGAACCCCTTCTTCCTGATGGGTCCCGACTGGGCGCGTCCGATGCTGGTGGTGCTCGCCACCGCAGCGACGATCATCGCGTCCCAGGCGCTCATCTCCGGTGCGTTCTCGCTCACCAAGCAGGCGGTGCAGCTCGACTACCTGCCTCGCCTGACCATCCTGCACACCTCGGCGAGCCACATCGGCCAGGTCTACGTCCCGATGGTGAACTGGCTGTTGATGATCGGCAGCGTGTCGCTGGTGTTCGCATTCGGGAGCTCGTCCAACCTGGCAGCGGCGTACGGCATCGCCGTGACGGGGACCATGGGCATCACCACGCTGCTGATGGCGGCGTTCGTCCGGGAGCGCTGGGGGTGGAGCACGGTTCGGATCGTCGCGGTCACGGTGCCGCTGCTGTTCATCGATCTCGCGTTCTTCGGCGCGAACGTCGCGAAGATCCCCGACGGCGGCTGGTTCCCGATCCTGGTCGCCGTGGTCATCATCACGATCCTCACCACATGGCGAACCGGTCGCCAGCTGGTCGCCGAGCGGATCCACCGCGGGCAGGTGCCGCTCGAGCAGTTCCTCGACGACCTCGATCTGGAGCGGATCGTCCGTGCGCCGGGCACCTCGGTGTTCCTCTTCAAGGGCACCGGCGCGGCGCCGCCGGCGCTGCTGACGAACACCACACACAACCACGTCCTGCACGAACGGGTCATCCTCGTTTCGGTGCAGACCCTCGACCAGCCCGAGGTCGAGCAGTCAGAGCGGGCCACCGTGCAGCCGTACCGCGAGGGCGTCGTCCAGGTCGAGCTCTGCTTCGGGTTCATGGAGGAACCCGACGTCGAGGCGGCGCTGCTCGCGATCGACGACGAACGGCTCGGTCCGATCGTCGAGCAGGAGCTGACGTTCTTCCTCGGGCGTGAGACGATCGTCGCGTCGCCGGTCCACGGCATGGCCGACTGGCGTGAGCACCTCTTCGCGCTCCAGGTGCGCAGCGCGGCGAGCGCCGCGCGGTTCTTCCGACTCCCGTCCGATCGGGTGGTCGAGGTGGGCTCGCAGGTCGAGATCTGACCGACCCATCGCGTGGCGCGGCGCGGCGATATCGTGCGACCGGGGTCCACCGGACCCCGCCCGGCCATCCGCGCGAGCGAGGTCGGATCCACCCTCCACCGGAACGAGACCTCCATGCCCGACCTGATCGCGATCGCCTACGACGACACCACCACGGCGCTGTCCGCCATGGACGAGGTGCAGCACCTCGCCCAGGACCTCGTCATCCAGCCCGACGCCGTCGCCGCGATCATCCGCTCGGACGACGGCAAGTACCGCACGGTCACCAACCAGCACGAGGTCGGCGCCGGCGCGACGTGGGGACTGTTCTGGGGCTTCCTGTTCGGGATCCTGTTCTTCATCCCGGTGCTCGGCATGGCCTTCGGCGCCGGGCTCGGGGCCGTGATGGGCAAGATCACGAAGTCCTCGATCGACAAGGGCTTCCAGGACCAGATCCGCGACGCCCTGCAGCCGGGAACCTCGGCGTTGTTCCTGATCGTCGAGCAGATGACCACCGACAAGGCGACCGAGGGTCTGTCCCAGTTCGGTGGCACGGTCGTCAAGACCTCCCTGTCCAAGGAGGACGAGGCCGACCTCCAGGCCGCGCTGCACGGCGACGGCTGAGCCGTCGCCCCCCGGCTGCGCTGCGAACGCGATGCGTGACCCGGCGTCGTCGACCCCCGACGACGTGGTGGTCGTCGGCGCCGGCACCGCGGGCGTGGTGCTCGCGGCCGGCCTCGCCCGTCGCGGCGCGCGGGTCCTGGTGCTCGAGGCCGGCCCCGTCGGGGTGCCCCGGTGCCGGCGCCGTCGCTCGCCGGCGCATGGGACCCGGCGCTGCAGCCGCGGAGGACGCGGTGCAGCTGCGAATCGGCCCGGACCCGACGCCGCGATCGGTCGAGGTGTCGCGCCGCGGTCAGACCGTTGGTGGCTCGTCGGCGGTCAACGGGACGTACTTCCTGCGAGCGACCCGCACCGACCACGAGCGTCTCGCGGTCGCGAGCGGCGCGACCCTCACCCACGACCGCCTGACCGCCGCGCACGCCGCACTCGAGCGGGACGCCGAGCGCGCTGGCACGGCCGGCCACGGTGACCGCGGCCCGATCGTCGTGGGGCGCGACGACACGCTCGAGCCGGTCTCGGTCGCGGCCGCCGAGGCGTGGCGTTCGGATGGTCTGCGCTGGTCCGACGACCTGAACTCCCCGGACGAGCCGCCGGCCGGGTCGGTCGGGGTCGTGGTCACCAACGCCGACGGCGCCCGACGCGTGTCGACACCGCGCACCGGCGCTGCCTGGACCCGGCCGGCGCGGTCGAACTCCGCACTGGCGATCCACGTGTCGATCAGGTCCGCATCGCCCGAGGGCGTGTCGATCGGCGTCGACGTCGCCGAGGTCGGAGCCGCGGACAGCCGATCGGGGAGCGGTGCGGATGCGCTCCAGCAGATCGACGCGCCGCTCGTCGTGCTCGCCGCCGGCGCGGTCGGTTCCGCCGAGCTGTTGCTGCGTTCGGGCGTCGGCCCCGCCGAGGACCTGTCCGATGCCGGCATCCCGGTGCGCGTCGACCTGCCGGTGGGCATGCGCACCTGGCAGCACCCGGTGGTCGAGCTCCTGTTCCGGCCGCGCCCGGGGGCGGTGGCCTCGACGACCGCGAGCTTCCTGCAGCTCGCGGCGCACCTCGACGCCCGAGGATCCGGGGACGTGGTCGAGGTCCTGCTCACGCGTCGGCCCTACGGCGTCGTCATCGGTAGCGACCCGACCGACGATCTGCTGAGCCTGCGGCTCACCCTCATGTCGGCGGTCGGTCGGGGTTCGCTGCGCCTCGACCCGGCGGACCCCGCCCGGTCGCCGCTGCTCGCCCACGCGCTGCACCCCGATGATGTGGCTGCCCTGGCCACCGCGACACGGCGCGCCGCGACCTGGGCCGCCCACGGGCCGATCGCCGCATGGGTCGAGACCTGGCACGGGCCCGACGCGGCGACCTGCGCGACTCCCGCAGCGCTCGAGTCGTGGGTCGCTGATCGGGTGACGCTCGCCTACCACCTGTCGGGGACCGCTCCCATCGGGCCGAGCGGGTCGCAGAGCGCGGTGCTGGACGGGCGCTTCGGGGTGCTCGGCGTCGCCGGCTTGGCGGTGGTCGACACGTCGCTGCTCCCCGAACCGCTGTCGCGCGGACCCGCAGCGACCGCCGCCGCCCTCGGCGCGATCGCCGCCGAGGAGCTGCGGTGAGCACCGTCTCGGCACCGTCGGCCCGCCGGTACTACCGTGCAGCGCCGTCGGGAACGCCGGCGTCCGCCGGACGCCAGGCCGATCATCTCGTCGCACATCACCTCGTCGCACACCGGGAGCGCCCGTGCTGATCCTCGCCATCCTCGCCTTCGGCATGATCGTCGGCTGGCTCGCCCAGCTGCTGCTGGGCATGGGGACCCGACCGAACGCCCAGTCACTCATCGCCGGCATCGGTGGCTCCTTCGTGGGTGGCCTGCTGGCCAGCCTCATCGCGGGGGACGGCCTCTCGATCCAGCCGAGCGGGCTGATCGGATCCTTCGTCGGAGCGATCATCGTGCTGCTCATCTGGCGGGCGGCCGACGCCCGGAAGGCGTGAGTCGGGTGCCCGCGAGCGCTCGTCCGGGTCGCCCGCTCCTGTTCACCGTCGGCGTGCTCGTCGCCGCGATGGCCCTGCTCGCCGGCGCGTGCAGCGACGACAGCAGCGACGACGGCGCAGCCGCCGAGGACGACGCCACCACCACGACCGCCGCCAACGAGGCGGACCCCGAGCTCGCGCCGCCCGACGAACCGGGCCCCTACGCCGTCGGCCGGGTGACCCTCGACCTCGTCGACCCGCTGACCGAGCGGCCCCTCGTCACCGACGTCTGGTACCCGGCCGATTCCGGCACCACCGGTGAACCGTCGGTCTACGAGTTCATCCCCGGCATCTCGTACCCGTCGGAGCTGGCCCTCGCCGGCGTGCCCGTCGCTGCCGATGCGCCGTTCCCGCTCGTGGTGTACTCCCACGGCAGCGGTGGGCTGCGCTACATCGCGTCGTACTTCACCGAGCTGCTCGCCAGCCACGGGTTCGTCGTCGCTGCCGTGGACCACGTGGGCAACACCGCGATCGAGGCGATCGCCGGTGGCGAGCCCTCGAACGAGCAGATCGCCGTCGACCGCCTCGGCGACACCACGGCGCTCATCACCGAGCTGCTCACCGTCTCCGACCAGCCGCCGGGGGACGACCCGCTCGCGGCGACGCTGAGCGGCTCGATCGACGCGGACCGCATCGGTGTGACCGGCCACTCCTTCGGCGGCTTCACCGCGATCGGCGCCGTCAGCGGGTTCGAGAACGACCTCGCGTCGGTCGCCGCCGACGACCGCATCGACGCGGTCGCTGCGATCGCCCCGGCGACCCGCTTCTTCTCCGACGAGGAGCTCGAGTCCGTCGACGTCCCGACGCTGCTGCTCTCTGGCACCGCGGACGAGACGACGTCGATCGAGGAGAACACCGAGCGCCCGTGGGAGCTCATCGCCGGTCGGCCACTGTGGCGCGTCGATCTCGTCGACGCCGGGCACCAGTCGTTCACCGACGTCTGCGCCTACCAGGAGCTGCTGCCGACCCTGCCCGACGTGCCCGACGTCTTCATCGAGGTCGTCGACGGGTTCGCCGAGGAGGGTTGCACCGAGGACCTCATGCCGATCGAGCAGGCACACGCATCGGCCAATTCGGCGCTCGTGTCCTTCCTGTCGGCCTACGTCGCCGGCGAGGAGGGCTACGTGGCGTTCCTGGAACAGGCCGAACCGGGCGAGGTCGTCGAGGTCAAGAACTGACGCCGCACGCTCAGATCGCGGTCCACGCGCGGCTGGCGATGAACTCAGGCCGTGGCGCCGGCGCGGCGAACGGTTCGACCAAGGCGTTCGACACGGCGTTGTAGACGAGGAACACGTTGTGGCGCGGGAACGGGGTCAGGTTGCCGTTCGATCCGTGCATGACGTTGCACTCGAAGAACACCACCGTTCCGGGCTGGCCGACGCACTCGTTGATCCGCCCCCGCTGCACGAGGGTGCGCAGGCTGTCGTCGTCGGGGACTCCGAGGTCCTGGCGGCGCAGCGACGTGCGGTAGTTGTCCTCCGGGGTCGCACCGACACAGGGCACGAACCACTCGTGTGAGCCGTCGATCGTGAGCAACGGCCCGTTGACGGTGTGGTTCGGGGTGAGCAGCACCGAACAGCTCAACGCCCGCATGGCGGGCATCCCGTCCTCGGTGTGCCAGGTCTCGAAGTCGGAGTGCCAGGAGAACTCCTTGCCCCGGAACCCCGGCTTCAGGTTCACCCGGCTCTGGTGGAGGTAGACGTCGTCCCCGAGCAGCTGGTGGGCGACGTCGACGAGTCGCGGGTCCCGGGAGAGCCGGCCGATGGGGTCGTCGCCGCGGTGCACCTCGAACAGCGACCGCAGCTCGTCGCTCTCCGGCTCGATCACCGCCTGCTCGCGCGCCCGGACCTCGTCATCGGCCGAGAGGCGGGCGACCTCTGCCTCGAGGCCCGCCATCGTGCTCGGCGACAGCCACCCGGGTAGCACCAGGTAGCCGTGCTCCGCGTAGCTCGAGACCAGCTCCGGGTCGAGCGGTCCGCGCTCGGACCCCCACACGACCGGATCCTGGCGGGGCTGGATGGCACCCGGGCTGGTGACCCGCGACGGGTAGCGGTCCTCGCGTGTGATGGTCGCGCCTCACGGCGCCACCTCCGTCGCCTCCCCGGACTCGGTGAGCAGCGGGTAGGCGCCGTTCTCGTCGTGGGTCTCGCGCCCCGTGCAGGGCGGGGAGAACACGCACACCATCCGCATCCGCGTCGTGGCCCGGAGCACGTGGCGGTCGTTCTGGTCCAGCGCATACACCGTGTCGGGCCCGATCTCGAACTCCTCGCCGGTGTCGGGCAGCTCGACGGTGCCATGGCCCTCGATGCAGTACACGGCCTCGAGGTGGTTCCGGTACCACATCCGGGTCTCGGTGCCGGCCTCGATCACGGTGTCGTGCATCGAGAAGCCCATGCCGTCGCGGGCCAGCAGCAGCCGACGTGAGGTCCAGGTCTCGCCGCCGACGTCCGCGTCGGTGCCCACGATGGAGTCGAGGGAACGCACGATCACGAGCGGACCTCCCGTACGCCGGCGCGCAGCTCCTCGCCGAGCTGGTCGATGACCGCGTCGACGGAGTCCGAGATGATGTCGATCGCCCGCTCGATCTGCTCGTCGCCCACGATGAGCGGCGGCAGCAGCTTCACGACGTCGTCGTTCGCCCCAGCGGTCTCGATGATCAAGCCGCGCTCGAACGCCTCGGTGGTGATGGCGTCGGCGACCTCGGCGTCGGTGGTCTGCAGGCCCAGGATCAGTCCCCGGCCCCGCACCTCGGTGAAGATGCCCTCGTGCTCGTCAGCGAGCCCCTCGAGCGCAGCGTAGAGCTTCGCCGACTTGCGGTCGGTCTCGCAGGTGAGGCGGTCATCGGACCAGAAGCGCTCGAGGGCCTCGGTGGCGGTGACGAACGCTGCGTTGTTGCCGCGGAAGGTGCCGTTGTGCTCGCCCGGCTCCCAGACGTCGTGCGCGGGCTTCATGAGCACGAGCGCGAAGGGCAGGCCCGAGCCCGACAGCGATTTCGACAGACAGACGATGTCCGGGTCGATGTCGGCGTCCTCCCACGAGAAGAACTTGCCGGTCCGCCCACAGCCGACCTGGATGTCGTCGACGATCAGCAGCGCGCCCTGATCCTTGGCCAGCGTGGCGAGCCCGCGCAGCCAGGCCTCGCTGGCGACGTTGATGCCGCCCTCGGCCTGCACGGTCTCGAGGATGACCGCGGCGGGGACGTCGATGCCGGATCCGTCGTCCTCGAGCATGGCGGTGAAGTACGCGAGGGTGTCGACGTCGTGGTCACCGAATCCCTGGAAGGGCATCGTGTCGGCCATGGTGAGCGGCACCCCGGCGCCACGGCGCTTCATCGAGTTGCCGGTGACGGCGAGCGAGCCGAGCGTCATGCCGTGGAACGCGTTGGTGAACGACACGACGCGGTGCCGGCCGGTGACCTTGCGCGCCAGCTTCAGCGCGGCCTCGACGGCGTTGGTGCCGGTCGGGCCGGGGAACTGCAGCTTGTAGTCGAGCCCGCGTGGCTCGAGGATCAGGTCGCGGAACGTCGTCATGAACCGGGCCTTGGCGGTGGTGGCCATGTCGAGGCCGTGCAGGACCCCTCGGTCGCGCAGGTAGTCGATGAGCGGGTCGATCAGTTCCGGGTGGTTGTGGCCGTAGTTGAGCGCGCCGGCACCGGCGAAGAAGTCCAGGTACTCGCGACCCGACTCGTCGATCAGGGTGGCACCTTGGGCGCGTTCGAACACTGCGGGCCAGGAACGGCAGTAGCCGCGGACCTCGGACTCGAGCTCCTCGAACAACATCACTGGGAATCACCTCGTGGTGGTCGGTGTGGCTGCGAGCCGGCGTTCGGTCGCAGGGCCGCGAGCGGACCGATACGGAACCGGACCTCCGCCGCGTGCCCACCCGGGAACAACTCCTCCGGGTAGGCGATCTCGTCGTGCACGTCGGCTCCGTACCGTCGACCGATACCCCGGAAGAGGGAGATCGACGCCTCGTTGGTCGGGGTGACCGTCGCCTCGACGAACCGGGGGCATGTGTCGGCCACCAGCCCGTCGATCATCGCGGCGGCGAGCCCGGACCCGCGTGCGTGCTCGGCGACCCCCACCTGCCAGACGAACAGCGTCGTGCTGTCCTCGGGAGGGTGGAAGCCGAGCACGAACCCGGCGAGACGTCCGTCGTCGGACTCGGCGAGGACGCTCGAGCCGCTGAAGTAGTCGCCCCACATCACGTACGCATAGGGAGAGTTCTCGTCCAGGCCCACCGTGCGGGCCAAGGACCACAGCGCCGCTCCGTCACTCGGGGAGGGGCGACGACACCGGAGCGCAGACTCCGGCCGGGAACTCTCGGGGGCGAGGTCGTTCATCGGCACGTGACAGACGTTGCTAGCGCGTTCAGCAGCACTGCGCACGACTGCCACGGACCGTGATGTGCCGGCTCAGCCGTTCGGGTGGTCGGCCCCACGTGCCGTCACGATGTCGCCGGAACCCCCCGGATCGAGGCCCCGGTGCGGCCGATGGCCGGTCTGCGGCAGCTGCGGAGGGGGAGGATCCCCACCGCCCCGGCGGCCACGCAGCGTGGTCGCGGTCGGTCAGTGGCGTTGGTCGGTCAGTTGCGTTGGTCGGTCAGTCGCGTTGGTCGGTCAGGGGCCGTCGTCGCCGAACTCGATGCGCCGGAAGTCCTCGTCGCTCAGGCGGTCCTCGGGCGCGACGGTTTCTTCGTAGCGCTGGCGTCGGCGGAGGATCCCCAGGTAGGCGGCCACCAGCACGATCCCGCCGATGCCGAACACGACCAGTCCCTGGAACATGGCCTCACGCTACTGGTCAACTCGCACACCCCGCTGGCCACGGCGGTTCCACCCCCGATCTGGCGACGGAACGGTCGAGTCTCGACCGGAACCCCGCCAGATGCCGCAACGACTGGCCACCCTGGGACGACGAACCCTCCGCCGTGGCACCTCGTCCTCCGACGGCGGTCCCCTCGACGCCGTGGTGAGCGCTCGGGTCGAACGCTGGTCGCCGTTGCCTCAGGCGGTGCTGGCCTTGGCCGCTGCTCCGGGCACTGGGCTCGCGTCCGCAGCATCTGAGCGGTGCTTCTTGATGGGAACGAGGACCAGCAGGGCGATCGCGACGGAGCCAGCCGCCGCGGAGGCGGCCATCCAGTTCACCGAGTTGAAACCGAAGCGCTCGGCGAAGAACCCGCCGAGCACGCTGCCGATGAAGCTGCCCAGCGCGGAGCACCCGATGAGCCAGCCGTTGGCTGCACCAGCCGGGAAGGACGCGAATCCCACCGCTGTGCTCGGTTGAGCGAGGCGTGCGAAGGGACTGCCCTGGTACAGCAGCTGCATGCTGGCGATGGCGAGGATGATCGCTGAGCCGGCGAGCCAGCCCACCAGTGCCATTCCGAGCGCTCCGACGAGGCGCATGATGAGACCGGCGTTGTACACGGTCATCGGCCCCGAACGGGCCATCCACTTGCCGGCGGGGAAGAAGAGGACGATGTTCAGCAGGCCCGCCACGGCGATGAGGGTCGAGGTGCCTCCCTCACTGATTCCGTAGAGGTTGGGGAGGATGTTGGAGATCTGGTTGTTGATGCCGTTGTTCGCGACCGACGACAGCGTTGCCACCAGCAGGAACAGCCCGAACGCCGACCCGAGCACTGCCTTGAGTCCGATGCTCGCTGGGGCTTCGTCCTCGCCCTCCGCGTCGGTCGCCCGTCGGGCGAGCTCCTCGTCCATCGCGCGATGGATCCGTTCCTCGGGACCTTTGGAGGTGAGCAGCACCGCCACGAACAGCAGGGCGCTGACCGCGGCGGCGAGCCAGAAGCGTGCGGTGAAGGACCACTCGGCCCTCGCAGCGGCGGTCGCGAGCACGCCACCTGCAACCTGCCCCGCCGGCATCATCAACGAGTACCAGGTCATCCTCTTGGCCTCGAGCTCCTGCCGCAGCCCGGCGCCGACCACGAAGACGGGGGCGACAGCCGAGATGGCGGCGATCGAGATGCCGAGGATGATGGCGTCGAGCGCGTAGAGCGCGGCCGACTCCGCAGCGCCGGCGAAGAGCCCGAACCCGAGCGCCATGCCGGCCAGTCCGGCGCACATGACGATCCGATGGGCCCGGTACTTGTCGGCAAAGCTGCCGAGCACCGGCCCGAGGATCGCGCCGAGGCTGATGATGGCCATCACCACTCCGGACGCCGACACGTCGCTGGTCGCGCTCGTCACGTACGGCGGGATGAGCAGCGCGATGAACGCGGAGAACCCGGCGCCGACCGCGAAGTTCGAGAGCATCCACCACTCGAAGGGCGCGCCCGTCGCTCGGTCTACTTCCGGTGCGTGGTCAGTCATCGCTGCTCCAGGTCAGATCGCGGTCGTCGGTGGGGGACCCGGCCTCTGGCGGCCCGCTGTCGCGGCGCCGCGGGCGAACCCGGTCGGACCGACGTCAGCGACCATCGTCGGCCATCGGTCGTTCCGCCGGCGGGACGACGAAACCCCCGCCGTGGCAGGGGTTTCGCAGCAGAGCGGGTGACGAGAATCGAACTCGCGTCATCAGCTTGGGAAGCTGAGGTTCTACCATTGAACTACACCCGCGAGGGCGCCGACTGTAGCGCGGCGCTGCCCCGTGGTCCGCCCCCGCGACGGCGTCTACGGTGCGTCCATGATCCTCGCCGACGCCTCGATCCGCGACCAGGTCGACTCCGGTCGTCTCGGCATCGAGCCCTATGCCGCTGAGCTGGTGCAACCGGCCTCGGTCGACGTCCGGCTCGGCACCCAGTTCCGGGTCATGCGCAACAGCCGCCTGACTCACATCGATCCAGCGGTGGCCAACGACGCGCTCATGGAGACCGTCGAGGTGCCCGACGGCGAACCGTTCGTGCTCCACCCGGGCGAGTTCGCGCTCGGCCACACGGCCGAGTCCTTCGAGCTCCCCGACGACCTGGTGGGCATCGTGAACGGCAAGAGCAGTCTCGGTCGACTCGGCCTGCAGGTCCACGCGACGGCCGGGTTCGTCGACCCCGGGTTCACCGGCGTGATCGTCCTGGAGCTGTCCAACGTCGCGACGCTGCCGATCCTGCTGCGCCCGGGGATGAAGGTCGCGCAGATGGTCTTCCAGCGCCTCGACCGGCCCGCCGAGCGTCCCTACGGCCATCCGGACCTGAACTCGAAGTACCAGGGCCAACGCGGGGCGACGGCGTCGCGCTACGCGCTCAACGACCCGGACTGACCCGGTTCGCCGAGGTCGCTCAGTCTCCGTCGCCCAGGCCGGGCGTCGCGCGGAGCCCGGCGATCAGCTCCTCCATCTCGGCCTGCGACAGATCGGCCTCCGGGTGTCGCCCGAACCGGGTGAAGTAGCCCGGGGGCATCTCGCCATCCTCGAGGACCTCGACGGACTCGTCCGCCTCACCGGGGTCGGTCGCGAAATCCGAGTAGTTGACCTTCGCGCGGCCCTCCTCGACGTGGCGCTCGACCGCCCACGAGATCGGCGCGACCGATGCGTACGCGGGGTACTCCACCTCGTTGGAGTGACAGCTGTAGCAGGCGTCCACCACGAGCTCACGCGTCCGTGGTGTGGCCCAGGCCGGCTCGCCGGAACCGGGTGGGTTGGAGTGGGCCCGTCCGTAGGGCACGAACTGGATGAGCACGAAGGTGAGCACGCCGGCGAGCAGCACCGCTGCGAATCCGATGCGCCCACCCGTCGTGGCCGACACCTCGCTGCCCACGGGCTGCCGCGAGCGCCACAGCCGGTACAGCGCCGTTGCGATGCCCGCGACGATCGCGAGGATGGGGATCGCGAAGAACAGGTCCAGACCGATGTAGAGCGACAGGCCCGTGGCAGCGAGCGCACCGGCGACCAGCACTGCGGTGAGCACGGGGTGCGATCGCACGGCGTACAGCGCATGGTGGCCCGGGCCGCGGCGGTCGGTCGGTGGTTCGTCGTCGTCCATGGCCCGAGCATGCACCCGTCGAGTCGGTGGACGCCGCTCCCTGGACGAATCTTCACCGACCCTTGTGTGTCGGCTCGCTGTTCGACTCGCCGTGGGTCCCTCGTCCGCGGCCCACTGGTGTCGCCGGCCGCCTACCGCTCTGCGGTCCGGGCGACGGCCCCCGTCGAGCTCGCGCGCCGGCGCCGCAGTCGCAGCGACCTCGGTGACCGCGTCGACGAGCAGCTGCGCCACCACGGGTCGGACCAGCACCTCGTCGGCCGCAGCGCCGAGTCCGAGCGCGGAGTCGCGCTCGTCGTCCACCAGCGCGACCACCCCGGCGTCGGCGAGCTGCGGCTCGGGGCGTCGCCGGAAGTCACCCACCAACGTCGTGGTCGACGCGATGCCGCGGCGGGCGAAGCTGCTCACCACGACGGCCTCCCCCTCGTCCAGCACGACACGCGCAGCCGCGCGCTCGTCGCGGACCGCCGCGGCCTCGAACCCGGCTGCCGCGAGCACCGTGGTCAGGACGCGGGACCCGTCGGCGTCGTCGTCGACCACCAGCACCCTCGCCCCCGCCATGGCCCGCTCCCTCTCCGCTGCCCGCCGCCACGCGAGCTGCCCCGTTGGTTCGCTCAGCGCTCCAGCTCGACGGGGTTGGTGACCAGGGGCTCGGCGTTCTCGAGCGCCTCGAGGACGTGCATCGCGAGGTCGCCGACCTTGACGTCCTCCTCCTCGACCCCCTGGGACTTCACCCCGTCGTCGATCATGATGTAGCAGAACGGGCACGCGGTCGCGATGCGTGACGCGCCGGTCGCGAGCAGCTCCTGGGAGCGCTCGACGTTGACCTGCTTGCCGATGCTCTCCTCCATCCACATGCGGGCGCCGCCGGCGCCGCAGCACATGCCCTTGGTGCCGTTGCGGTCCGCCTCGACGATCTCGATGCCCTTGAGGTTGCCGATGACGTTGCGTGGCGCCATGTAGACGTCGTTGTGGCGACCCAGGTAGCAGGAGTCGTGGTACACCATCCGCTCCTCGAGCTTGGCGCCCGACATGTCGAGCTTGCCGGTGTCGATCAGCTCCTCGAGGAACTGGCTGTGGTGGAGCACCTCGTAGTTGCCGCCGAGCTGGGGGTACTCGTTGTCGAGGGTGTTGAAGCAGTGGGGGCACTGCGTGATGATCTTGCGCACGCCCATGCCGTCGAGGGTCTCGATGTTCTGCATGGCGAGCATCTGGAAGATGTACTCGTTGCCCGAGCGGCGGGCGGGGTCGCCGGTGCAGTTCTCGGCCGGGCCGAGGATCGCGAAGCTCACCCCGGCGCGCTGGAGCAGCTTGGCCATCGACTGGGTGACCTTCTGGTTCTTGTCGTCGAAGGACCCGGCGCAGCCGACCCAGTAGAGGTACTCGGCGGTGAACGGGTCGCCGCCGTCGATCACCTCGATGCCGTCGAGGTTCTTGGCCCAGCCGGCGCGGTCCGTCTGGGACATGCCCCACGGGTTGCCGGAGTTCTCCATGCCACGGAACGCGTTGCCGAGCTCGGTGGGGAAGTCGGACTCCATCAGGGTCAGGTAGCGGCGCATGTCGAGGATCTTGTCGAGGATCTCGATGTTGACCGGGCAGTTCTCGTCGCAGGCCTTGCACGACGTGCAGGCCCAGATCTCGTCGGGGGTGATGCGCTCGAACAGCGACGGCGCCGAGATGGTGATCTCAGCGTCCAGCCCGATCGGGGGCGACACCTCCGGGTTGCCGGTCGCGGCCATGACCTCGCCGGTCTTGAGCACGATCTCGCGCGGGTCGAGCGGCTTGCCCGTGGCGTGCGCCGGGCAGACCGACGTGCAGCGGCCGCACATCGTGCAGGCGTCGGTGTCGAGCAGCTGCTTCCAGGTGAAGTCCTCGACCGCCGCGGCGCCGAAGCTCTCGAGCTCGGTCTCCATCAGGTTCGGCATCGGCTTCATCGCGCCCTTCGGGCGGTCGCGCTCCGAGAGGTACATGTTGAGCGGCGACGTGAAGATGTGGCGCAGCATCGTGGTGGGGAGGATCACCAGGAAGGCGATGAACGTCACCACGTGCAGGATCCACATCGCCTGGTGCCACCCGGCGATGCCGCTCATGTTCTCGACGAGCCCCGACAGCGGGTAACCGATGAACGACCAGCGCTCGAAGTCCGGTCGGCCGTCGACCGCGATGCGGAACATCTCGGCGAGGTAGCCGGTGATGCCGAGCGCCAGCAGGGTCCCCAGGATGATGGCGTGCTCCGGCTTGGACTTGATGCGGATCCGGTAGGGCCGCTGCACGTACCGGCGCACGATCGCCCACACGACGCCGACGGTGAAGATCAGCCCGCCGGCGTCGCCGATGAACGCGTAGGCCTCGTAGACGCCGCCGTGGAGGAACTTGAGCGACTCGGGCAGCTGGTGGTTGATCTCGAGCACCGAGGTGACCGCGAGCAGGATCAGGAACCCGAAGTAGATCATCGAGTGCATGATCCCGGCCGCCGGATCTCGCAGCAGGGTCTGCATGTAGAGACCGGCGCGCAGCCGCTCCAGGCGCTTCTTCGCGTTCTTCGGGGTGATGTCGCGCTTGTCCGGAGCGCCCCGCTGCCAGTTGCGCACCCGGTACGAGAACATGATCGCCCCGGCGACGAACATCACCGGGATGACCGTGTAGAAGGCCAGCTTGAGCGGTCCGGGGATGTTGCCGAACACCTCGCGCTGGATCTCGCTGTCGTCGTGGAACTGGAACACCGCGGAGGCCACGCCGGAGACGGCCACGACGACGGCGATCGCGACGCCGACGATGATGGCGATCTGGTTCGGGCGGAGCCGTTTCGGACCGGGGACCGCCTCGTCCTCGGCGTCAGCGTGCGTCGTGGTGTCGGTGGCGCTCATAGCGAGCGCGAACCTACCGCGGCACCCTTCCGCAGGGCGATTGCACCCCGGTCCCTCAGTGGGTCAGAGAACGCTCGGACTCGCGCAGCCGCCGGGCCAGCGAGACCAACAGCTTGTGCGCCAGCGTCGGGACCTCGTCGAGCACCGCGTTGAACGCCGGCTTCGACAGCACCAGCAGCGTCGTCTCCTCGGTCGTGGTGACCGTCGCCGTGCGCGGCCCGCCGTCGAGCAGGGCCAGCTCCCCGAACGGGGCACCCGGGCCGAGGGTCGCGAGCAGCTCGCCGCCACGACGGACCTCGGCGCTGCCCGAGAGGATCACGAACGCCTCGCGCCCGACGGTGCCCTCGACGGTCAGGTCGTTCCCTGCCGCGATGGTCACCTCGTCGACGGCCCGCGCGATGCGCTGCAGGTCCCGGCGGCTGCACGCGGAGAACAGCGGAAGCCCGGCGAGCTGATCCACGATCGATCCCATGGGGAGATCGTACGGTGTCCGCGGCGACCGGTGTCGCCCGGCGCCGGCCGGGAACCGCCGTCGGTCGTTCGTGCGCGCCGCAGCGTCGTGCTGTTGAATGGCGAGCGACGACCGCAGGGAGGCGCGATGCAGGTGGGGCTGGGGGGCCGACGGTGACGGTGGTCGCCGTGGTCGGTGCCAAGGGCGGCGTCGGCAAGACCGCGGCCGCGGTGAACCTCGCGACGCTGTCCGCACGCAACGGTCACCGGACCCTGCTGTGGGACCTGGATCCCCAGGGTGCGGCCACGCACTGCCTGCGCGCCCGGGCGAAGGTCAAGGGCGGCGCGTCACGGCTGCTGAGCACCAAGCGGGAGCTCGCCCCCTCGATCCGCCACACCGACCACCAGCGACTCGACCTGCTCCCGGCGGACCCGTCGTTCCGGGTCGTCGACTCGGTGCTGTCCACCCGTCGATGGCCCGAGCGTGTGTTGCGCAAGCTGCTCCGTCCTCTGGAGGGCACCTACGACGTCGTGGTGCTCGACTGCGCGCCCGGCCTCGGGGTGGTGACCGAGTCGGTGCTCGCAGCCGCGGACCTGGCACTCGCGCCGATCGTCCCGGCGCCGCTGGCGGTCCGCAGCCTCGACCAGCTCGCAGCGTTCATCGATGAGCACCGCCGTGGCCTCCCGCTGCTCGCCTTCCTGTCGATGCTCGACGAGCGCAAGGTGCTGCACCGACAGGTCGTCGCCCAGGTGCGCGAGGACCGCCGGTTCGCGTTGGCGGCGGTGCCGGTCTCGTCCTCGATCGAACGGATGGGACTCGAGCAGGTCCCCGCCGTGCTCGCCTCGCCGAACAACCTGGGATCGATCGGCTACCGCAGGCTCTGGGCCGAGGTCGAGGAACGCCTCGACCTCTCGCCCAGCGTCGACCTGTCGGCCGACCCACCCCCCGTCGCGCGCAGCGGCGGGGGTTCGGTCGTCGACCTCATGGCGATCGGTGACCGTGGCGCCGAAGTCGGCTGAGGGCGGGCCGGTGGAGGCGGCGTTCGCTCAGCCCCCGGAGGCCTGTCGGGCGACCGCCTCGGCCCGTGCCGCCACCTCTGCTGGATCCATCAGGTAGCGCTCGGCCACCGGGAGCGTCTCGCTCGGGCGGACGGCGTCGTCCAGGTCGTAGACGAGCGGCACCCCGGTGGGGATGTTCAGCGCCGGGATCTCCTCGTCGGAGATGCCGTCGAGGTGTTTGACCAGCGCACGCAGTGAGTTGCCGTGCGCGACGACGAGCACGGTTCCGTGGGTGCGCAGGTCCGGCACGATTGCGTCGTACCAGTAGGGCAGCATCCGCTCGACCACGTCGGCGAGGCACTCCGACGCCGGCAACAGCTCCGGCGGCAGATCTGCGTAGCGCACGTCGTCGTTGGGGTTGAAGGGGTTGTCCGCGCTGATCGGCGGTGGCGGAACGTCGTAGCTGCGTCGCCAGACGTGCAGCTGCTCCTCGCCGTACTTCTCGCGGGTCTCGGCCTTGTTGCGGCCGGTCAGGTCGCCGTAGTGGCGCTCGTTGAGCCGCCAGCTCCGTCGCACCGGGATCCACATGCGTCCGAGCTCGTCGAGCGCACTGATCGCGGTGCGGATGGCCCGCACCTGCAACGAGGTGTGCAGCACTTCGGGCTGCGCGTCGGCCTCGGCGAGCATCGCTCCGGCGGCGACCGCCTCGGCCCGGCCGGTGTCGGTGAGGTCGCAGTCGTACCACCCGGTGAACAGGTTCTGCTTGTTCCACTCGCTCTCGCCGTGGCGGAGCAGCACGAGACGGGACACGGTTCCTCCCTGGGGTGTGGGCGATCGAGCGTACCGGTGGAGCCGGCCACCGTCCGCACCGGACCCCGGGGATCCGGCAGCGAGTGCGGGTCCTACACTCGACACGGTGCGGGTCTCGGTGGTCATCCCCTGTCACAACTCGCTTCGTTGGCTCCCCGCAACGGTCGACTCCGTGCTCGGGCAGGACTTCACCGACTTCGAGATCGTGCTGGTCGACGACGGTGGCGACGACGAGCTCGCTGGCTGGGCAGCTGCCGTCGGGGATGACCGCGTGCGGGTCGTGCGACAGGACAACGCCGGCGTGGCGAGCGCGAGGAACCTCGGCATCGAGGTCGCTGATGGCGAACTGATCGCGCTGCTCGACTCGGACGACCTGTGGGAGTCGACCGCCCTCGGGGCACTGGTCTCGGCCTACGACTCCGCGGTCGCCGCGACCCCGCGGGGTCATCGCAGCGTCGGGATGGTCTACGGGTGGCACGACGTCATCGATGCCGATGGTGCGCGGAACGGCCGGGTGGTCGCACGGCGCGGCTCGCCGGTGACGTGTGGGACGACTTCGTCTGCGGGAGCGTCGTGGCGATCGGCTCTGCGGTGGTCCCTACCGCCGTGTTCGCGGACGTGGGTGGTTTCGTGGTCAACCGGGAGCGCTTCACGGTGGACGTCGAGGACTGGGAGCTCTGGATCCGGATCGCCGCGTCGTACCGCGTGGCGGTCGCCCCGCAGCTCGTGCTGCACGTCCGCCGTCACAGCACGAACTCCACCGGCGCCGGTGCGACGGCGAGCCTCGACGCCGCCTACCGGGCGCTGTTCGACCGCGTCTTCGACGAGGAGAACGTTCCGCAGCGCACCCGGCAACGCTCCGCCGACTCCGTGCCCGAGCTGTCCTCGCGGGCCGCTCATCCTCGCCTGGCACTGCCTCAACCTCGATGACGACCCAGTGGCCGCCACGGCCTACCTGCGCGCTGCGCGTCGGCATCGCCCTGCGATCCGGCGCGACCCCGAGTATCTCCGGGCGAGAGCTGCTCTCACGTCACGACGTGTGCTCGGCCCACGGGGGCTTGCCGCCGTGCGGGCCTCGTTCCACGTGGCGCGGCGCGGGGTCAACCGGCTTCGTCATCCCTCCCTGCGGTCGGAACGTGACCCCGGCCGATCGGGCGGCTGATCGGCTCGTCCAGCCGGGAGGACGAGAGGAATCTCAGCGTTCTCCACTAGATTGACAACGTGACGCTCAACTTTGTTATGATGGCCGCCGTCAGCGACTGTGGGATCCCGACCGGGATGCCGTAGTCTCCACCACATCGCCGTGCTCGGGCCCCCCGAGGCACGACCCACGTACCCATCACACGCGGATCGGACCCCGCGAGCAGGAGAGTGACCAGATGCCCAAGGCCGTCGGAATCGATCTCGGAACCACCAACTCCGTCGTCAGCGTGCTCGAAGCCGGTGACGCCGTCGTCATCCCCAACGCCGAGGGCGCCCGCACGACGCCATCGGTGGTGGCGTTCGCCAAGGAC
>CALNXV010000049.1:0-27764 GCA_942490665.1 uncultured Microthrixaceae bacterium | reverse complement strand
CCCCGAACTGGGCCGCAAGCCGGGGACCGACGCGTTCTACGACCTCGAACGGCACGACGACTGCGAGACGATCCCCGGACTGAAGATCCCTCCCGTTTCCGACGGCGGACTGATCTTCGTCAACGCCGAATGCGCTGCTTGACCGTCTGCGCCAGATCAGTCGACCCGGAGACACCGACCGGGCTCGACGGGGTGATCCACAGCATGGAGGGCGTCAACTACATCGACAGCGAGGGCGCCGACGTACCCGGTCTACTTCGATGCCGCCGACCGGCATCGACCACGACATCGACCTGTACCTCGCTCGGGTGAAATCGCAGGTCATCAGCGTGCTGGAGCACCGAGCAGCTTCTTCGAGCTCGTCGGCCGCGACCACATCCATGACAACATCGAGGCGGCGGTCGAGGTACACGCGCGATTGCACCCGCGTCGGCCGAACGAGTGAGCCCCGGGACACCGAAGGGACCCGCGATGGCGACCAACCTTCCGATCGACAAGCCGTGGTACCGACAGCTGCTGGTGGCCTCCGGCGTCATGGGCCTCGTCGTCGGGCTGCTCGGGCTTGCCTATCTCGGCGCCACGAGCTCGGTGATTGACCTGGTCTTCGGCGACCTCATGGATCGGCGCGTGGTCCGGTGAGTGGTGGTGGATCGCCGTCGTAGCCGCAGCCCGGCATTTCACATCGCTGCCCTGCGACGGTGGTGGCACGCCCCAGAGCACATCCCCGGCGGCGTGGCCGGCATCGAGTCCGGCGAGGTGTTCGCCCATCATCGTGTGGCGCCCTCGTGGGTGGGGCTTGCGGTCGTCTCAGCGGTGGCTGGGGCGCAGCCTCGGCCCATCGTTCGCGCTGGACATCATGGGAGGGGGTCTCGGCTCCTGGACAGCGTCCGGTCGGTGGCCGGGTAACGAGGGGGCACGTCTGGAGGCGCGACACTAGCAGGTATCGCCGGCGGCTTCGGCGGCGCGTTCAGCTCGCCCGGTCTCGGCACCATGATCGTCAGTGAGGCTGCCCCTACGCCACGCAAGAACCACATGGAAGGCGCTCTGCCCCAGCTGATCGCCGCGACCCGGCAATGCGTTCGGTATCTCTTCGCGGTTGTGGGCAACGTTCCTCAATAGCTTCGCGATCCCCGTCGAGGACTTCTACGTCGCACAACTCCTCACGGGTGTGGCACTCGGCATCCGTCTCGACGTGCGTCATGATCACGTGTTCGTGATCGTCGTCAAGATTGTCGATTCACTGCGCCGACAAGGTTCCGCGCCACTTCGTGCGCGGTATCGTCGGACCGGCGCGCTGGTCGGTGCCTTCGCTGTCCTTGCTTCCCGCTCACAGTGGGAGCAGGCAACAGCCAGCTGACCGCAGTGATCGACAACTCCGAGGCGATCGGCCTCTGGATGCTCACCGCGGTGCTCTTTGGGAAGATGGTGGCCATGGCGCTCAGCTTGGCGTCCGGTTCATCGGCGGCAACGTGCTCTACGATGCTGTTCATGGGTGGAACCGCTGGCGCTGGTGATCTCGCCTATCCCCGACATCCAGCCTATGCGATTGCCGTGGGAGCCATGCTGGCCGCCGTTCCCGGTGGAGCCATCAAGGCCCCCATCGGCTATTACGCCATCCTGATGCTCTCCATCGGCCTCGGTCCAGATCACCACCGCGCCGGTCGCGATCGCCGTCGTCCACCCCGCCGCGCCTGCTGGCCGCCGTTCGTGGCGCAGCTGGTCGCGCAAGGCCGAACTCGTGGTCACGCCTGACGACAGCGATGTTGCAGCGCCCACCGGCCGTTGGCGGCCGCACAGTTCGTGCCGAATCCGGCTGCGAACGCCGTGACCCTGGGTGATCGTTCAGCGTGGAGAGCGAGAGGCTGAACACACCCAAGTCCCCCTCACCTGTCCGCCGAATGCGACCGCGTCCTCACGGTTCGTCTCACGAAGTCTCTGGACGAGCACGGACATCAGCGGTTGAATCACGTGAGACGTCGACGCAGATTCCGCGACTTGGCGGGTCTGAACGGCACTCGGTGGACACTCGACCCACGACTTGTAAACAGCAGATCAGGAGTTCGATTCCTCCTCTCTCTCGGGCTCTGTTCGAAGGCCGGACGCCGCACACGTCATCGGTCCGACGGACGACAGCCGTCGGCGTAGCGTGCACCGATGGCCCTTCGGTACCCGCGACCCCGTTCGAGCACCGTCGGCGTTCGCGTGATGAACGGCCTGACGGGGCGGTCGGGGCCGGTCGTGTTCGCGGGGTTCCTCGCCTGGTTCGTGGCCTGGTCGGTGGTGGCGACGGCGGTGTTCGACCTGATCGTGCCCCTGGAGGGCGAGACCAACCTGGCGCTCGTGGCCGGACCGCTCATCCCGGCGCTCGGCGCGATGTTCGCGTTCCTCGCCGCGTTCGCCATCAACACCGAATGGGGTCAGCTCCGGGATGCACAGCACGCGGCCGAGCTCGAGGCCGACGCTGCGGCCTGCTTCGCCCTCATCTCGGAGTCGCCGGGCCTCGATGCGACCGAGCTCCGCGGCCTGCTGCAGACGTACCTGCACCACGTCGTGACCGACGAGTGGCCGCTGCTCCCGAGCGGCCGCGGGAGCCAGCACGCGCGAGACGCATTGGCACAGCTGTTCCGCAGGACCCGCGAGGTCGTCACCACGCCGCAGGTCAGCCCCGTGACCGGCGCCGACATCCTCAGCTCGGTCGACACGATGGTGGCACTGCGGCGGGATCGCCTGTCCGCTGCAGGTCGCACGATGCCACCGGCGCTACTGCTGCTCGCCTTCGTCAGTGGCGTGGTCCTGTGCCTCGACGCCGTGCTCATCGCTCTCCCCCATCAGCAGTGGGTCGGCATCGCAGTGGGTGGCATCGTCGTCGTGACGGCGCTGGCGCTCGCGCTGATCGTTGCGGTGAGCGCGCCCTATCGCGGGTCGATCTCAGTGGATCCACTCCCGATCGTCATCGTCCTCGACGAGGTGCGCGGCGCGGACCTCGATGCCATCGGGCCACCGTGACCCGACACCGTCGATCCATTGGCATGGACGGTCGGAAACCACCACGTCGGCGGCAGGTCCGACGCGCCCGACCCAGCGACCACTGACCTCGCAACCCGCAACGCATGACGCGCTGACGAGGCGCGCCCTCGGCCCCCACCCTTCAGAAGTCGAACGCCTCGCCGACCATGTCCTCGGACAGGGCCCACAGCGCGGCCGCCGTCTCGGGCGACACGGCGTAGCGCATGACCCCCGGCGACTGTTCGGGGTCGTCGACCACCGGCGCGACCGCGCAGTCCTCGCAGTACCGGCCGCCCACCTCGTCAGCGTCCGCCACGAACCCGGCCCAGACCGTCGTGGCCGCACCCTGCGGCACCGTCTTCCACACGAGCTCACGCGCGCCGCGGGCATCGAGCAACGCACCGATCGACTCCTCGGTGAGGTGGCGCCCCAGCTCGGTGACGATCCCGCCGGGGTGCACCGACGTGGCCCGCACCCCACGATCACGCAGGCGACGGTCGAGCTCCACCGCGAACAGCGCGTTCGCGGTCTTGGCCCGCCCGTACGCGACCCACTCGTCGTACGGGCTCTGCTCGAAGCCCGGGTCGTCGAGGCTCACGTCACCGAAGCGGTGCCCCGCGGAGGACAACATGACGACGCGGGCGGGGTCACCGTCGAGCATCAGCGGCACCAGGCGGTTCACCAGCACGAAGTGGCCGAGGTGGTTCGTCCCGAACTGCATCTCGAACCCGTCCGCCGTCGTCGCCTGTGGGCACCCCATGATCCCGGCGTTGGCGATCAGGACGTCGATCCGGTCGTGTCCGTCCGCGACGAATGCGTCCGTGACGGCTCGGACCGACGCCAGCGACGCCAGATCGGCCTGGTACAGCGCGACCGCCGTCGCGCCAGCCTCGTCGAGCGCGACCCGTGCGCGGTCGACGTCGCGGACGAAGCCGGTGACCGTGGCGCCGTGCGCCGACAGCGCCCGGGCGGTCTCGAGGCCCAGCCCCGTCGAGGCGCCGGTGATCACCACCTGGGTACCGGTCAGGTCCGCGCCGGTCAGGACGTCATCGGTGGTCGAGTCGAATCCGAAGGAGGGCATGGCCAGATGCTGCCCGGTCTGCGGTACGTGCGCCACCGGCGCATCCCTGGCGGACCTCGCCCGTGCTCGGGGAGACTCCGATCGCCGTCGGAACGCCCCCGGGCGATCGATCAGACTGTCGAGCTGCGGCACGGAGGGTGAGACCATGGAGACGGACGAGCAGACCGTGGACGCGCGGATGGCGGGCACCCCACGTCGGGTCCTGCTGGTCGGGATGATGGGCGCCGGCAAGACCACGGTCGGGAACGCGCTGTCGGCGCGGACCGGCTGGGTGTACCTGGACAACGACGAACTGGTGCAGCGGGCCACGGGACGGCCGACGCCGGAGGTCCTGGCCACCTCGGACGAGGTGACCCTGCGACAGGTCGAGGCCGCAGTGCTCGACGAGGCGCTGGCGGCCGAACCCCCGGTGATCGCCGGTGTGGCGGCCGGCGCCGTCACCGACGCCGAGGCCCGGCGGCGGATGTCCGACGGCGCGTTCGTGGTCTACCTGCGCGCCCCGATCGCGCTGCTGGCCGAACGGGTGGGTACGGGCGCCGGGCGGCCCTGGCTGGGTGACGACCCCGCCGCCGCGCTCGAGCAGCTGTTCGAGGGGCGGGAGCCGCTCTACCGGGAGGTGGCCGACCTGGTGCTCGACGTCCCCGGCGTCGCCCCGGAGGCGCTGGCCGCCCGGATCGTCGGAGCCCTCAACGGGTGACCGTCGCCCACCACCCGGGGTCCGGCCGGAACGGCGCCGCGGGGTTGCCGGTCGCATCGGTGTCGAACCGGTAGACCACACCCGCGCCGGGCTCGGCCCGCCGCCGCTCGTCGGTCCAGCCCTCGGTCGCGGTGGTGACGAAGAGCCGGTCGAGGTCGGCGCCGGCGAACGCGCAACACGTCGTCTGCTCCGCCGGCACCTCCAGCACGTCCAGCAGGCAGCCGTCGGGGGCGTAGCGGTGGACCCGCCCGCCTCCGTAGATCGCCACCCAGAGGTGCCCGGCCGCGTCGACCGTCAGCCCGTCGGGCGCACCGATCTGCTCGTGCACGGTGAGCAGGACCCGGCCACGCGAGAGCGTCCCCTCGACGGCATCGAAGTCGTACGCGTAGACGGAACGGTCCGCGCTGTCGGTGATGTACATGGTCGCGGCGTCGGAGCTCCACCCCAGGCCGTTGGAGATCGTGAGCCCGTCAAGCACCTGCTCGACCCGTCCGGTCCGATCGAGCCGGAGGAGCGCGCCCGCGCCCGCCGACTGGTCGTGCGCCATGGTGCCGGCCCAGAACCTGCCCCTCGGGTCACACGCTGCGTCGTTCATCCGGGTCCCCGGCGCCGCCACCTCGTCCACGATCGTTCGCACGACCCCGTCCGGCGCCAGGTGGGCGAATCCGCGACCAGCAGCGAGCAGCCAGCCGTCATCGCCGTCGATGGGCGCGATCGCTCCGACCGTGCCGCCCAGCTGGTACGAACGGACCCGCACCAGCGCCCCATCGTCGGCGACGCGGTCGCGGAACACCCGCCCGGCCACGATGTCGACCCGCAGCAGCTCGTCACGACGAGTGTCCCAACGGACCCCCTCGCCGAGCACGCACTGCTCGGTCGTGCAGGGGACCGCGACGGCCCCGGACCGAGCGCCCGGGCTCACGCGCCAAGGGCCGAGGGGTCGGCGAGCGCCCGCGCCGCCTCGGCGTCGATGAGGCGCCGCGCCGCGTCGATCAGCGCGAGGTGGGTGAACGCCTGCGGGTAGTTCCCGAGGTGCTGGCCGGTCGCGACGTCGATCTCCTCCGCGTAGTTGAGCAGCGGGCCGGCGAAGGACAGCAGCTTCTCGAACAGCGAACTGGCGGCCTCGAGCTCACCGATCATCGCGAGCGCAGAGACGAGCCAGAACGAGCAGATCGTGAAGGTCCCCTCCTCGCCGCTGAGTCCGTCATCGGTCTGCTCGACGCGGTAGCGCAGCACCAGCCCCTGCTCGGTGAGCTCGTCGGCGATCGCCAGGACTGTGGTCCGCACCCGCTCGTCCTCGGGCGGGAGGAACC
The DNA here is from genome assembly GCA_942490665.1 of uncultured Microthrixaceae bacterium. Lineage (GTDB taxonomy): Bacteria > Actinomycetota > Acidimicrobiia > Acidimicrobiales > Microtrichaceae > SKRR01. The sequence goes on along the minus strand of CALNXV010000049.1, from coordinate 21,667 downwards.
CCATGATCGGAATGAGCAGCAGTGACGCATCCAGCTCGGTGGTCTCGTAGTGCTGGGTGAAGGCGCCGCGTTCGTCGACGCCCCGCTCGCAGACCTCGGCCTTCAGCTCCTCCGCGGCGGCCTGCCAACGATCGACCCGCTCGGTGTCGCCGCGCATGCGCGCCAGGCGCACCCCGCGGTCGGCCGCGACCCAGCACATGACCTTCGACGCCACGAAGTGCTTCGGCTCGCCGCGCATCTCCCAGATGCCCTGGTCCGGCTCCGAGCTGCGCCCGAGCGCCGTGTCGACGAGGCCGGCCAGTTGCTCCCACACGACCGGCGCGATCTGCCCTCCCCCGCGCAGGTGCTCCTCGACCGCGTCGAGGAGCATGCCCCAGACGTCGTGCTGGTGCTGGTCGAACGCACCGTTGCCGGTCCGGACGGGTCGCGAGCCGCGGTAGCCCGAGAGGTGGTCGAGCGAGTGCTCGGTGAGGTCCCGTTCACCAGCGATGCCGTACATGATCTGGAGGTCCCACGGCACGTCGGGATCCGACGTGCCGACGGCGTCGAGGATGAAGGCGAAGTACTCGAACGCCTCCCAGTTGAAGCCGAGCCCGTGCAGCGCCCGCAGCATGAACGCCGTGTCGCGGATCCAGGTGTAGCGGTAGTCCCAGTTCCGTTCGCCACCGGGTGTCTCGGGCAGCGACGTGGTCGCTGCGGCCATGATCGCCCCGGTCGGCGCGTAGCTCAGGCCCTTGAGGGCCAGGGCACTGCGCTCGATGTAGGGGCGGTACCGATGGTCGGGGAAGTCCGCCGTGCTCATCCAGCCCCGCCAGAACGACTCGGTCCGACCCAGGTGCTCGAACGCCTCGTCGAGCTCGGTGGGGACGTCGTCGGCCCAGCTCAGCGCGACGAACGCCGACTCCCCAGCTGTCAGGGTCGTGCGGCCGTAGCAGCGCGGGCCGACGAGCCCCAGCCGGACGCTGCCACCCATCGTCAGGGTCAGGTCACCGCCGGTCACCCTCGTCCGGTCGTACCCGGCTCCCTCGAACTCCCAGCTCCCCTGGATCCGGCCGTAGTCGAAGAGCGGGAGGCAGTTCACCTCGAGCTCCACCTGGCCGTCGAAACAGGTCGCGATGCGCAACAGCATCCGCTGGGCGATCGCATCGCCGGGTGAGCGCCGGTAGCCCGCCCGACGCTCGTCGGCCACCGGCCCGACGACCAGCGCATCCTGCACGGTCATCCATCCGGTGGGCGTGTGCCACGTGGTCTCGAGCGCCAGGGTCCCGGGCAGGTAGCGGCGCTGGTGGGGCACCACCGTGTTCGTCGGACCGAACCGGAACGAGCCCGCTGAGCGATCGAGCAACGAACCGAAGACGCTGGGGGCATCGGGCCGGGGCAGGGACAGCCACTCGATCGACCCGTCGGGCGCGATGAGCGTGCTCACCTCGCAGTCCGAGAGGAAGGCGTAGTCGGCGATGGGAGGAAAGCTCATGTCGCGTCCCGGTCCGGCTCGAGGATGGCGTGGGAGAGCATCCCGCCGGAGCGGACCTTCGCCTCGAACCCCTGCTGCAGCAGGATCCGGGTCGCGTAGTAGGCGCGCTGGCCCGAACGACACACGACGTGGATCACGCGGTCGCGGGGCAGTTCGTCCAGCCGTGAGCGAAGCTCGCCCAGCGGGATGTGGACCGCGCCGTGCGGCTGCTCCACGGAGAGCTCGGGCGTCTCGCGCACGTCGAGGAGGAACGCCTCGTCGTCGGCTCCCCAGTAGCTCACCGGCAGGTCGCCCCGCAGCACACCGGCGCCGACGAACCCGGCGAAGTTGACCGGATCCTTGGCGCTCCCGAACGGCGGCGAGTAGCAGAGCTCGGCCTCCTCCAGGTCGTAGACCGTCGCACCGAGCTGGATGGCCAGAGCGATGTGGCCGATCCGCTTGTCGACGCCATCCTCACCCACCGCCTGCGCGCCGAGGAGGCGACCGTCGGACCGACGGAAGAGGACCTTCATGGCGATCGGCTCGGCACCGGGGTAGTAGCCGGCGTGCGAGTTCGGGTACAGGTAGATCTTCTCGTAGTCGTCGTCCCCGAGCCGATCCAGCGTCGTCTCGTTGACGCCCGTCCAGGCGACCGCCGACCCGAACAGGCTCACGATGGCGGTCCCCTGGGTCCCCCGGAACCGGGAGTCCCGGCCGGAGATCACGTCGGCAGCGATCCGACCCTGGCGGTTCGCGGGCCCGGCGAGCGCCATCAGGCTCCACTCGCCGGTCACGACGTCGCGGACCTCGACGGCGTCGCCGACGGCGAAGATGTCGGGGTCGCTGGTGCGCATCTGCTCATCGACACGGATCCCGCCCAGCTCTCCGATCTCGACGCCCAGCGGCCTGCGCCAGCGTCGTGTCGGGCCGCACGCCGAGCGCGAGGATCACCAGGTCCGCAGCGTGGCTCGGCTCCGGACCGTGTCGAGACGACCAGGGACTCGTCGTCTTGTTGTTCGAACCCTGCGACGCCGTCACCCACGACGACCTGCACCCCGTGGAGTCCGAGGAAGTCCCCGACGAGCTGCCCGTACTCCGGGTCGAGCGGGGCCAACACCTGCGGCGCCATCTCGATGACGGTCACCTCGAAGCCGCGATGGGTCAGGTTCTCGGCCATCTCCAACCCGATGAAGCCGCCGCCCACCACGACGGCCCGTTGCTTGGGGCGCACGGTCTGGAACCCCGAGTAGTGCTCCATGCCGGCGAGGAAGCTGGTCCCCCGCTCGATCCACTCGCGGATCTCCCGAGCGTCGGGCACGGTCCTGACCTGGAAGATGCCCGGCAGGTCGATGCCGGGGAGCGGCGGACGGATCGACGCCGCTCCCGGGGAGAGCACCAGGCGGTCGTAGCCCTCGGTGGTGACGGCACCGGTGGCGACGTCACGCAGCTCCACGGTCCTGGCTGCGGCGTCGATGCCGACGACCTCACACCCAGTACGGCAGTCGACCGCGAACTGCTCACGGAAGACCCGCTCGTTGGCGACCAGCAGGCTCGACTCGTGCTCGATCACACCACCGACGTGGTACGGCAGCCCGCAGTTCGCGTACGAGACGTACGGCCCGCGCTCGACCATCAGGATCTCGGCGTGCTCATCCAACCGACGCAGGCGCGCGGCGCACGACGCCCCGCCCGCCACGCCACCGACGATGATCACCTTCATCTGGACACCTCTGTTCCTCGTTCGTCTGTTCCGCGTTCGTCGTTCGGAGTCGTCGCGCTCAGGTCCACGGGCCGCGCCAGCCGCCGACGTCCGCGACGAGCGCGTCGGCCGCCTCGGGGCCCCACGACCCGGGCGCGTACATCCTGACCGGCGGCGGGGCATCCAGCAGCGGCTGCATCACCCGCCACGCCTCCTCCACGGTGTCCTGCCGGGCGAAGCGGGGGCTGCGCCCGATCATCGCTGCGTGGAGCAGCACCTCGTAGGGCGTCGGTCCCTCGCCGCCGGCCGATGCGAACTCCATGTCGAGATCGATCGCTTCGGGGGTCGGGGCGTCGGCGCGCTGGGCCTGCAGGACGAGCCGGACTCCGGTCGACGGATCCAACCGCACCACGAGCTGGTCCGGTTCGCTGTCGGGGTGGCGCAGTCCGAACCCCAGCCTCGGCGGCTGCTTGAACACCAGCCGCAACTCGGTCTGGGTGACCGGGAGGAGCTTGCCGGTGCGGATGATGATCGGAACTCCCGACCACCGCCAGTTCTCGATCTCGAGACGCAGGGCGCAGTAGGTCTCGGTGGCCGACCCGGCATCGACCCCGTCGATCGATCGGTAGCCGTCGTACTGGCCGCGGACGTACTGGCCCGGGTCCGCTTCCCGGATCGCCCTCAGCGCCGCCGTCTGCGCATCCCGCAGCGTCTCGGGGTCACCACGCACCGGCGCTTCCATCGTGGCGGCGGCAAGGAGCTGCAGCAGGTGGTTGACGACGACGTCGCGGAGGGCTCCGACGGGGTCGTAGAAGTGCCCCCGGGTCTCGACACCGAAGTCCTCGGCCATCGTGATCTGGACGCACTCGACGTAGTTGCGGTTCCAGATCGGCTCCAGCACCGTGTTGGCGAACCGCAGGTAGAGGATCTCCTCGAGTCCCATCTTCCCGAGGTAGTGGTCGATCCGGTAGAGCTGTGACTCGTCGACATGCTCGTGCAGCTCCTGGGCGAGTGCCTGCGCGGAGGCCAGGTCGTGACCGAACGGCTTCTCGACCACGACCCGACCGGTTCTCGTCAGTCCCGCGCCCGCCAGTCCTGCGACGACGGTCCCGAAGAGGAACGGCGGGATCTCGAGGTAGAAGACCGGACGGGTCGCCCCGTGGACCGCCCGGGCCACGCGTTCGTAGGTCGCGTCCTCGGTGAGGTCGCCCTGCACGTAGTCGAGCCGTGCTGCCAGGCGGCCGAAGACGGCCTCGTCGAGTTGCTCCCCGGTCCCCACGATGGACGCGCGGGCTCGTTCGACGAGCTGGTCCACCGACCAGTCCTCGACCGCCACACCGATGACCGGGCAGTCGAGCAGGCCCCTGAGCTCGAGCCGGTACAACGACCGGAACGTCATCACCTTGGCGAGATCGCCGGTGATGCCGAAGATCACCAAGGCATCGCCCTCCAGGTCCGATGGGGACCGGCTGTTCTGGGTCATCCAGGCAACTCCTCGGGAGCACTCGACACGCACCGCACTCGCCACCAGTATCGGAGGTCCCCGAGCCTCTCTGCATCACCCGCGCAGGGTGACCGCCGACGAGGCGGGGCCAACACCAGCGGAGCCGCCCGGATCAGGGCCCCACCGCGGTGCCGCCCGGGCCACCCTCGGCGACGCCGGGATCGTCCAGATCGAACCGGGCGATGTCGACCAGCGCTGCGTCGATGCTCGGGTGGAAGTGGTCGCGGTCGAGGGTCTCGTGGAGCCCCTAGTCCGACACGAGCTCGCTCAGGCGGTCGCGGAGCTCGACGAAGGCCAGGTGGACGCCATGCGCGTTGAGCTCCGCGTCGAGGCGGCGGAGCATGTCGGCCGCTGTCAGATCGACATCGGTGACCGCTTCACTGCAGCACCACCCACCGGGGCTCCCGCTCGCGCACCGGGCACCGGGCCCCGGACCTGGTCGAGGAAGATGCTCGAGTTCGCGAAGAACAACGGGGGCCTCCCAGCGGTACACCACGACGCCGGGGAGCTGCTCGCTGCCCTCGTACCGCTCGGCGCTGTGCCAGCCACCGAGCTCGTCCACCTGCCCGAGCACCTCGCCGTGGGGCCACCAGCTCCGCCGGAAGAACAACAGGACCGACAGGATGACCGCGACCAGGATCCCCTGGAGCACGCCGAACAGGACGACGCCCACGGTCGCGATGACCGACAGCACCACTGTGCTCCGGCGCACCCGGACGTAGCGGCGCAGCACCGACACGTCGATCAGCGACAGCGCCGCGGCGATGTTCGACGCGCCCATGCCGACCCTACTGGCGGTCCGACACGATCCAGGCTGCGGCAGCACTGACCCCCGCTGCGCTCAACACGGCCGGCCAGGGCCCGATCTTCTTGGCCAGCGGATGCGACACCCCGAACGCTCCGAGGTACACCGCGACGAGCGCCGCCGTGCCGGCGGGGCCGACCCGGTTCGCCCACTCGCGCGCCGCCAGCGCTCCTCCCGCGGCCAGGACCACGCCACCGAGCGGGCGGATCTTCGTCTCGCGTGCGACCAGATAGCCGCCGATGAGCGACCCGGCAACGATGGGAGCGGTGGGGATCGACATGGGTGGACCCTACCGGCGGGCCCCGCCGACCACGTCGGCGGCCGGCCGCGCCGGCGGCCGGTCACACCGAGCGCGCGTCACCTCCGGCCGGGCGATCAGCGGAGCTGGTTCCGCAGGCGGCGGAGCTGGCTGTCCAGGTAGCGCCGCGCCCGCCGCTGCCCGCCACGATGGGCGATCGCCGCATCGAGCCGTTCGAGCGCCTCCACCACTGGCCCGCGGTCCGGTGCGCGTCCGAGCCCCTCGCACTCGTCCGCGAACTCGGCCAGGCCGCGGTGCCCTCGATCGTGGTTGCAGCGCGCACAGGCGGCGAGCTCGTTCTCGATCCACGACGGGCCACCCTTCGAGCGCGGCACGACGTGCTCGGTCGTCGCGCGGACCAGCTCGGTGTCGATCCGACGTCCGCACCAGACGCACAGCGGACCGTCGCGGCGCATGACCTGCTCGAGGCGTGCCCTCCGGTCCAGCACGCCGACATGGTCGCACCACGTGCACCCGGTCGACGACGCGGGAGTTCCCGACCGAGGCCGGCAGCCGTGTGCTGAAGTGGACCGATGGACGTCGCTGCGCTGCTGCTCGAGCTCTACGGCCGGATCCCGCCCCTCGCCCGGCACGCCGTCGCCGGGCTCGACAGCGAGCAGCTGGCCCGTCAACCCGGGCCGGGCGCGAACACGATCGCATGGCTCATCTGGCACCTGGCCCGCGTCCAGGACGACCACGTCGCCGGGGTTCTCGGCACCGACCAGATGTGGGTCACGGGCGGCTGGGCCGCACGCGTCGGCGTGGACCCCGACCCGCACGACATCGGCTTCGGCCACGACGAGGACGAGATGCTGGCGATCCGACCGGACGGCCCCGAGGTGCTGACCGGCTACCTCGACGCCGTCCAGGCGCGCACGACCCAGTTCATCGTCGGTCTGGAGGCCGACGACCTCGATCGCATCGTCGACGAGCACTGGGATCCGCCGGTGACCCTGGGGGTGCGCCTCATCAGCGTGGCCGACGACTCACTGCAGCATGCCGGACAGGCCGCGTTCGCGCGAGGGCTGCTCGGGTACTGATCAGCCCAGCCACTGACGGGCGCAACCGACGCGTCGACGTCGCCAGCGGGGACGTGCGCCGAGCTCAGGCGAAGGGCCGGCCGGCACGCGCATAGGCGGCCGCGGAGCGGTAGATGTTGATCGCCATCAGGCTCGTCTCGGACTCGGCGCGCCGCTCGTAGAGCTCGGCCACCGCCTCGGCGACCGACGCGTCGGCCGGGGCGGCCTCGAGCGCGTGGTCCGCCAGGTGGCACGCCAGGCGGAGGTCGCCCGCGTCGGCCACGGCGCGCGCCCGGTCGACCAGCGCCGCTGCGCCACCCGCCATCGCGGCCACCTCGGCGGCGACATCCGCCCGCGGCGCCGGCTTGAGCTCGCTCGGTCGGCCCGTCCACCAGCCGCCGTAGAAGCGCAGCACGTTGCGGACGATGAACTCGGCCTCGTCGTAGACGGGCTGCAGCCACGGCGAGTCGCTCACCGGCAGCTCGACGCCGCGCACGATGTCGACGTGGGGCGGCGACCCCGCCTCGAGCGCGGCGAGCGTGCGCTCCACGATCGCCTCGAGGAACTCGGCCGTCTCGAGCAGGATCCGCGAGACGAGCGCGGCGTCGTCGACCACCGGGCCGCCGTGACCGGGCGCCAGCGAGCTCGCGCCGCACGCCGCCATGGCCCGCAGCCCCTCGGCCCAGTCCCACGGGTAGCGCTGGACCTTCTGGGGGTTGCCGGCGTTCGGCACGCCCCAGATGATCAGGTCCCCCGGGCACAGCACGCCGCGGTCCGGGCAGAACACCCAGGTGTGGTCGTCGGTCTCGCCCCGGCAGTGGTGCAGCTCGAAGGTGACGCCGCCGACCTCGACGGTCATGTCGTCGCGGTAGGTGACCGTCGGGGGGTGCGTCGGGGCCTCCCAGCGGATCTCGGTCGCCCCCGCCATCTCGTCGTCCGCAGGGACGCCCGAGAACTGGCGGTTGTTCACCGCGACGTTGTGGTGCGAGGTGCGCGCGTAGCGGTCGAAGCGCTCCTGCATCACCTCGTGGCCGATCACCACCGGCGGCGCCTGCCCCTCGATCAGGAACGATGCGAGGCCGAAGGCGTGGTCGACGTGGCCGTGGGTGTAGATGGCGGTGTGCACCGGCGCCTGGGTGCGCTCGCGCAGCGCAGCGGCCAGGGTCGGGCCGAACTGGACGGTTCCGGTGTCGACCAGCACCAGTCCGTCGTCGGTCTCGAAGCCGGTCGAGCCCGACAGCAACGACGCGAACCACGTCCGCTCGGCGACCTCCACCGGGCCGCCGTTCCAGAAGAACTTCGCCTCCTCGGGCGGGTGGTCCCGCATCTCGAGGAACTTGCCGGCCGGGTTCTGCACGGTCATCGTTGGTCACGTCCATCGGTCGTCGGTGCTCGTCCCCGCTCCATCGTCGGGTCGCGCACCATCATCGCTGATCTCCGGGTCGGCCGGGCCGGATCGCCGTGCCGCCCCGGCGGTCTACGGTCGTCACATCGGCGACGACGCGCCGGTGCCGACGACGAGAGGGAGCTGCTCATGCGCTCCGACAACAGGACCGTTCGCACCATCGCCCGGTGGGTGCTCGGCACCTTCCTGATCGTCGCCGGCACGGGCCACCTCACGGTGCAGCGGGAGGAGTTCCAGGCCCAGGTGCCCTCGTGGATCCCCCTGGACGATGACACCGTGGTGATCGCCTCCGGGGTCGTCGAGCTGCTGCTCGGCGCGGCACTCGTGCTCAGCGGCCGACGATCGGCGGTGGTCGGGGTGGTGACCGCCGGGTTCTTCATCGCGATCTTCCCCGGCAACATCGCCCAGTTCGTCGAGCAGACCGATGCGTTCGGGCTCGACTCCGACGCCACACGGTTCGCCCGGCTCTGGTTCCAGCCCGTCCTGGTGCTCTGGGCGCTGTGGTCCACCGGCGGGTGGCAGTGGCTCCGCAGCCGCGTCGGTCGCGGCACCGACTGACCGCTGCTGCGTCGCCGGCGCCTCTCGAGCACCTGCACCTCGGTCCGGGCGCCCGAATCGGTGACCTGGCCGATCACCACCCCGCGGAACGTGGAACGCCGCCGGAGGGTGGTGGCTAGTGTCGACCCGGGCGGAACCGCTCCGCATCCCGCACGGACGAAAGGACCCACCATGGCCCTCCACCTCGGCGACACCGCTCCCGACTTCACCGCCATGACCACCGACGGCGAGATCTCGTTCCACGACTGGAAGTCCGACTCGTGGGCGGTCTTCTTCAGCCACCCCGCCGACTACACCCCGGTGTGCACCACGGAGCTCGGCCGCACCGCTGCGCTCTCGGGCGAGTTCGCGAAGCGCAACACCAAGCCGATCGCGCTGTCGGTCGACCCGATCGAGGACCATCAGGGCTGGGCCCCCGACATCGGCGAGGTCGGCGGCACCGACCTGAACTTCCCCATCGTGGCCGACCCGGACAAGACCGTCGCCGAGCTCTACGAGATGATCCACCCCGGCGAGGGCGACACCTCGACGGTGCGCTCGGTGTTCATCGTCGACCCCGCGAACAAGCTGCGCCTGTCGCTCACCTACCCGAAGTCGGTCGGGCGCAACTTCGATGAGATCGTCCGGGTGATCGACGCGCTCCAGGCCACCGACGCGAATCCGATCGCCACGCCGGCGGACTGGAAGCCCGGTGAGCGTGTCGTCGTCGCGCCGACCGTCTCGACCGAGGACGCGAAGGCCAAGTTCGACAACGTCGAGGAGATCAAGCCCTACCTCCGTTTCGCCGACGCTCCGTGACCGGCTCGATCAGCCGTCGACGGCGGGAACCGTCCGGGTGAGCAGCTGACCCGATCCGCTCGCGACCAGGCGGCCGTCGCGCGTCCAGACCTCGGACCGGAAGCCGATGAGGCCGCCCTCGGCGACCGGCGCAGTGCCGCTCGACAGGAGCCACGGTCCGAGGTCGTCGAGTCGGTGGAACTGGACCGCGAGGTCGAGGTTCGGCGCGATCCAGGTCGGTCGGGCGCTGCCGGGGTGCGCCCGCGTCGCGGCCGGGTAGGACGGGAGATCCGCCATGATCAGCAGCCGGCACGCCTCCACCACCGGATCGGCGAACGTCTCGGTGGGCACGAAGCGCAGCCACTCCGCCCAGTGCGGCTCGCCGCCCGGGTAGCTCGCCCAGTCCTCGACCCAGCTGACGACGCGGTGGTCGAGGTTGGTCCAGAACGGGAACGGCGGTTCCTCATCGGTGAGCTCGGCGACCGGCGGGTGGTCGAACGGGTCGCCGTGCGGGTGCGGCCCCCCGCGTGGTCGTGGCGCACCGCTTCCGACCCGGCAGCGAACCAGATCTGGGCGTCGAGCACCGGTGACCCGCCCTGGACCATGGACACCGCCGTGGCAGCGGTGCGCCGAGAGCTGCGCCGGACCTCGACGGTGAGCTCGACCGGCTCGAACGCAGCGGGCGAGAAGAACTGACACGACATCGACACCGGCCGGAGGTTCGGGTCGACCTCGGCGGCGGCGGCTCGCAGCGCGAGCGATGCGGCGTACCCGCCCATCGGCCCCCAGATCCGCCAGTCCTCGTTCGGGGTGACCTCGTAGTGGCCACCCGAACCGCTCACGGCGGTGTCGACGTCGAGCGCTCCCATCGACCGCACCGTACGAGTCCACGCCCGACGACGCCACGGAGTTGGCGCCGGCTCGGCCCCGGCCGTCAGCGGGGGTCGTCGTCAGCGGGGGGCGCCGTCAACGGGGCCGTCGTCAGCGGGGGGCGTCGTCAGCGGGGGTGTCGTCGACCGGGACGGCTCCCGCGCCGAGCGCCGTCGGGTCGAGGCCGAACAGCGCCGCCACCTCGGCGAGCGGCTCGGGGGACCCGACGACGAGCAGGCGTTCGTCGCTGACCGCTGCGTCCACGGTCAGCTCGCCGCGGTGCAGCGCGACGAGCGTGCCGAGCGAGGCGGTCAGCACCACGTCGGGGTCCCGGGTCGTCGGCGGCTGACGCAGTCGCAGGCGATCGAGCGAGGAGGTCGCCGCCGCTGGCGGTCGGATCTCGATGCCCACCTCGGTGCTCACCAGGTCCAACGTCGCCATCCATCTCCCCGCACCCAAGGCGCCGGGCGACATGAGCGACAGCAACGCGCCGCGCACCAGCCGCGCCGGCGGCGGCGCCTCGTCCGGGTCCGCCCAGTCCGCCACGCCGAAGCGCGACAGCTCGTGCACCACCGGCCCCAGGTCACGCCCACGCGGGGTGAGTGCGTAGACGGTGCGCGCCGCCGGGGGCGGGAGCTCGCGCTGCTCGACCAGCCCGCTGCCCACCAGCCAGCGCAACCGGTCCGACAGCAGGTTGGGGGCGAGACCGGGCAGACCGTCGCGCAGGTCGGTGAACCGCAGCGGGCCGAACAGCAGGTCGCGGACGATCAGCAACGTCCAGCGCTCACCCACGACGTCGAGCGCGTGCGCAACCGGACATGCCTGGTCGTAGCTGCGGCGCGTCGCCCCGGTCCCGTCCGGGACGGTCCCTTCGACCACCGTCGCGTCGTCCACAGTTCCGCCTCACAGTCGTGATTTCACCATTGATCAGTTGATTTTCACATACTACGTTCGGACGTGGGCCGGCGACCGGTCGGTCCCGCACCAGGGGGATGACCGATGACCGTGATGACCAGCTACGCCCACGGCGTGCCGAGCTGGGTGGACCTCGCCACCCCCGACCCCGCGGCCGCCCGCTCGTTCTACGGACAACTGTTCGGCTGGACCACGACCGAGGAGCCGACGGATCGACCGGGGGTCAGCTACACGATGGCCCGCAAGGGCGACCACGCCGCAGCGGGCATGATGCTGCTCTCCGACGAGATGGCCGCCAGCGGCATGCCGCCGGTCTGGACCACCTACATCACCGTCGACGACCTCGACGCCACCGCCGCGAAGGTCGCCCCGGCCGGCGGCACGGTGCTGCAGCCCCCCTTCGACGTCATGGACTCCGGCCGCATGGCGGTGCTCTCCGACCCGGCCGGCGCCGTGGTGTCCCTGTGGCAGGCGACGGGGCACATCGGCTGCGAGGTCGTGAACGAACACGGCGCGTACACGTGGGCCGAGCTCATCACCCCCGACCCCGAGGCGGTGGCCGGCTTCTACGCCGACGTGCTGGGCTGGCGCGCGCAGACCATGGCCATGCCGAGCGGCGGGGACTACACCGTCTTCTTCGTCGACGGGGGCAACGAGAACGGCATCGCCGGCGCGATGGCCCCGCCGATGCCGGGCATGCCGAGCTTCTGGTCGGTGTACTTCCACGTCGACGACGCCGCTGCGACCGTCGCCGCGGCCGAGCGTCTCGGGGCCTCGGTCGTGATGCCCGCCACCCCGATGCCGACGGTCGGCACGCTCGCCACGCTGGCGGACCCCCAGGGCGCGATGTTCGCGGTGATGACTCCCGAGGAGGTCTCGTGAGCGACGACACCACCGACGGGTCTGGGGACGACGGCGGGTTCGATCCCGAGTCGCTGCCACTCGCTGCGCCGCCCGACCCGTCACTCCCGGGCACCCTGGATCTGGGGGTGTTCTCGCTGTCGCTGACCGTCGCCGATCTGGCGGCGTCCCGGGCGTTCTACGAGGCCCTCGGCTTCGAGGTCGCCGGCGGCGACGCCGACGGCGGGTGGCTCATCCTGAAGAACGGCGAGACCACCCTGGGTCTGTTCCACGGGATGTTCGACCGCAACCTGTTGACCTTCAACCCGGGGCTCACGCCGCGCATGGAGCGCCGTGACGGGTTCACCGACGTCCGCGAGATCCAGCAGCGGCTCGAGGCCGCGGGACTGGAGCTCACGACCCGGGTCGAGGAGGGAACGACGGGCGCCGCGTCGATCACCCTGGTCGACCCCGACGGCAACCCGGTGCTCATCGACCAGTTCTTCTGAGCGCGTCCCGGCCCGGCGGGGCCCTCAGGCCTCGACGATCGGCCGCTCGGCCGGGCCGAAGACGAACAGCGCGTCGAGCAGGCCGGAGGGGTCCTCGGACCAGTCGAGCGCGAGGACCTGGTCGCCACTTCGGCGGCCGAGGCGGAACCGGAACACCTCGAACGCACTGGCCCGCAACGTGATCGGCTCCGCCCCCTCGACCGGCGCCGAAGACAGCACCGCGTCACCCGTCTCGACCCACAGGGGGCGGCCGACCGACGCCGAGCGAACGAGCAACTTCGCGGCGAGCTGCACCTCGTCGGAGTCGCGTCCATCGGGCAGGTCCAGCGCGTGGCGGATGTCGTGCTCGTGGGACAGCACGTCGAAGAACGCCGGCCAGATCCTGCCCGCGCTGACCGCCGCCTCGAACTCCGGGGCCAGCTCACCCCAGGTCGCCAGCAGGTCGACCGGATCGTCCTCCGCGTGGCGTGCCACCTCCGCCGCAGTTGCCCCGTCGTCGGGCGGCCCGGCGATCCGCCCGGCGGCGGCGTCCTCCATGACCCCGACCAGGTGCCCCAGCACGTCGCGCACCCGCCACCCGGGACACGCCGGGACCGGTCGGTTCCACTGCTCGGCGTCGAGTCCGCTCAACAGCTCGGTGGTGCGCAGGCGGACTGCTCGGTAGAGGTCGCCGACCTCGGCTCGATCGCTCATCGCTACAGCCTGTCCGATCGCAGGCCCCGGCGCCGGGAGGACCGGCGACGGGCGCTGGCCCCGAGCACGAGCCGCAGATCATCTGACTACGTGACACACGTCACTACGACGTTCATTGCATGTATTGTGCTTCGGGAGTAGACGTTCGTATGTCGCCGCGCCTGTTCGCCACGCGGACCCGGCACGCTCCACCCGAAAGGCCGACCGATGACCGCTGCGCCCACGTTCCTGGTGCTCACCGCACCACTCGCCTTCGCGGCCGTCGCCACGCTGGCGGTCGCCCACCCCGGCATCCGGCCACGGCCGGTCGAACGCCTCGGCGCGATCGCGTCGTGGTACGGCGTCGTCGTCGCGGTGGCCGCAGGTCTCTGGGTGGCGTTGGAGGGCATGACCGCCAGCACGCTGCTCGGCTGGGAGGGCCTCGGCATCTCGATCCGCATCGATGCGCTCTCGACGATCATGCTCGTGATGATCGCCCTGCTGGCGGTCGTCATCTTCCGCTACAGCTGCACCTACCTCGACGGCGACGACCGCCACGGCGCCTTCCTCGGACGACTCGCCGCGACGATCGCCGCGGTCGAGGTCCTGGTGCTGGCCGGCAACCTCGCGCTGCTCGTCGCCGCCTGGATCGCCACCAGCCTGGCGCTGCACCGCCTGCTGCTCTTCTACTCCGAGCGTCGCGGTGCGGTGGTCGCGGCCCGCAAGAAGTTCGTCGCCGCCCGCATCGGCGACGTCTTCCTGATCGGCGCGGCCGTGCTGCTCTACGCCCGCCTCGGAACCGGCGACCTCCAGGTCATCTTCGACACCGCCGGCGCCGCGAGCTCCAGCGGGTGGGCGCCCGGGCAGATCGAGCTCGCGGCGCTCTGCATCGCCGTCGCAGCGATCCTCAAGTCGGCGCAGTTCCCCACCCACGGCTGGCTCGTCGAGGTGATGGAGACCCCGACGCCGGTCTCGGCGCTGTTGCACGCCGGCATCCTCAACGCCGGACCGTTCATCGCGATGCGCATGGCGTTCGTGATCGACGGGGCGAACGTGGCCACGACGCTGCTGATCGTCGTCGGTGGCCTGACGGCGGTGTTCGCCTCGGTCGTGCTGCTCACCCAGCCCTCGGTCAAGGTCGCCCTCGGCTACTCGAGCGCCGCACACATGGGGTTCATGCTGATGGTCTGCGGGATGGGGATCTACCCGGCCGCGCTGTTGCACCTCGTCGCCCACTCCTTCTACAAGGCGCACGCGTTCCTCTCCTCGGGCAGCGCCATCGACGAGGCCCGCGCCGCGAAGGTGGCGCTCCCCCGACGACTCGGCAGCCCCGGCCGCATCATCGCCAGCGCCGCGCTCGCGCTCGCGATGTACCTGCCGCTCGCACTCGTGTGGAGCATCGACCTGGGAGGCGACCCGCTGCTCGTCGCGATCGGGGCGATCCTCGTCATCGGCGTCACCCAGCTCCTCGCGCCGGCACTCGACTCGGCGGGCACGGCCGCCGGATCGCTGCGCGCCGCCGGCCTGGCACTCGCCGTCACCGTCGCGTTCTTCGCCCTCGAGGGCGGGACTCACGCGCTGCTCTACTCGACCGTCCCGGTCGACGTCACCCGAACCGGCGTGCACCTGACACTCATCGGGCTGGTGCTCGTGTCGTTCGCGGCGGTCGTGACGCTGCAGATCCTCGAGCCGACGCGACCCCAGACGGCGTTCCGTCGCCGCCTCGCGATCCACTTCCGCAACGGCCTGTACGCGAACGCGCTCTTCGACCGGGCGGTCGGCGGGCTGCGCCTCGCCCAACGCAGCTGACGACTCGGGGCAGCGGACGACGCCGTCCAGGTCCCGACCCGTCCGCACCCGATCTCGAGCACCACGAACGAACCACCACCGAGGAACGACGACATGAGCACCACCACCAACACCGACAGCACCGAGACCACCGCCGGTCAGCTCGCCACGGAGCGCGCCGACGAACCGACCGTGGTGCCGGAGCGACACGAGGCGGCGATCGTCGCCGCCTGCGCCCGGATCGCCCCGGTCTGGCGACTCGAGAGCTTCGTGGCCGTCAACCCGTACCTGGGGCTCGCAGACCACCGCTTCGACGACGCCGCGGTGCGCCTCGCCGAGGTCGCCGGGGTCCGAGCGACGCTCCCCGCCGCCTACTACCTGGACCTCCTCGACGAGGGCCGCATCACCGCGGCCGACCTCGACGCAGCGATCGCTGCGCTGCACGACGCCCCGGCCACCGACGCGGGCGACCTGCTCCGCGGGCTGCGCGCCGAGACCGCCGGCGACGAGGACGAGCGCGACCTGTGGTCCGCGACCGTTCCCACGGTCGCCTCGGTCGCGACCGCCACGACCGGGACCGACTGGTCCCACCTGCTGGTCGACCGGGTGTCCGCCTGGGCGGCCGCCTACTTCGACGAGGGCCAGTCGATGTGGCGTTCCGCCTCGCCGGACCGCCCGCCGTTCGCCTCGTGGCGCGACGAGGCGCGCATCGACCGGACCCCCGAGATCATGGGGCTCCGCGGGTTCCGCGACACCGTCCGCTCGCTGCCCGAGGATCCCGTCGAGGCCGTCGGGCACGGGCTCGACGAGCTCGGCATCGCCGAGGAGTCCGCCGAGGCGTACCTGCACGCGCTGCTGCTCGGCGTCGGGGGCTGGGCCGCACACGCCGCTCGCATCGTCTGGGACAGCCAGCTCTACGACCGCGAGGACGACACGCTCGTGCAGTTCCTCGCCGTCGTGGTCGGTTGGGAGCTCGCGCTGCTCCGCGCCCTCGCCGACGCCGACGCCGACGTCGCAGCCGCCTGGCGCTCGGCGACCACCGCGGACGCGACGTCGTCGGGTCGCGTTGCGCTGCGACGACGGCTGGTGCTCCAGGACGCGTTCGACCGCGCCGAGCGGCGCCGACTCGTCGAGCAGTACGCCACCGGGCGCGAGCACCTCGACGCGACGGGTGGGGCGGCGGCCGGCGAGACGTCGGCGACGCGCCCCGCCGCGCAGGCCGTGTTCTGCATCGACGTGCGCTCGGAGGTGTTCCGCCGCCATCTCGAGGCGGCGGACCCCACCGTGGAGACCGTCGGGTTCGCCGGGTTCTTCGGCTTCCCGGTCGAGCTCGTGCCCCTCGCGCACGAGGAGGGCGAGGCGCAGTGCCCGGTGCTGCTCACCCCCAGCCACACCGTCGCCGAGACCGTCGACGGCGCCGCGGGACGCGAGGCCGCGGTCGAGTCACGCCGACTCGCCCACCAGGTCCGTCGCGCCTGGAAGTCCTTCAAGCTGGGCGCCATCTCCTGCTTCAGCTTCGTCGGCCCCGTCGGGCTGATCTACCTGCCGAAGCTGTTCACCGACGGATACGGGCGGACCCGTCCGGTGCAGCGTCCGGAGCACGAGGGCCTCGACCGGGCGGCGGTCGGCACCAAGCGTCCGACGCTCGACCCCGTCACGGGCGCCGCGGCGGGGATCCCCCTCGAGGACCGCATCGCGCTCGCGGAGGGCGCCCTGCGCGCGATGTCCCTGACCGACGGACTCGCGCCGCTGGTGCTGATCACCGGCCACGGCGCCACCACCGTGAACAACCCCTACGACACCGGCTTGGACTGCGGCGCCTGCGGCGGTCACACCGGCGAGGCGAACGCACGTGTGGCTGCGGCCATCCTCAACGACCCGGGCGTGCGCACCGGGCTGGTCGAGCGAGGCATCACGGTGCCCGACGACACCTGGTTCGTCGCCGCCCAGCACGACACCACCACCGACGTCGTGACCGTGTTCGACCGTTCGCTGGTGCCCGCCGAGCACGCCGGGTCACTGGCCGAGATCGAGCACAGCCTCGCTGGCGCCGGGCACCGCACCCGCGTGGAGCGGGCCGCCCGGCTGGGGCGGCACGAGGACCCAACCCTCGAGGGTGCCGAGCTGGACGAGGCCGTGATCGCCCGAAGCGCCGACTGGGCGCAGGTCCGCCCCGAGTGGGGCCTCGCCGGGTGCCGCACGTTCGTGGTCGCCCCCCGGGAACGCACCCGCCACCTCGACCTGGCCGGCCGGTCGTTCCTGCACTCCTACGACTGGCGCGCGGATGCGGGCTTCGGCGTCCTCGAGCTGGTGATGACCGCGCCGATGGTCGTCGCGAGCTGGATCAGCCTGCAGTACTACGCCTCGACGGTCGACAACGATCGGTTCGGCTCCGGCAACAAGGTGCTGCACAACGTGACGGGACGCACCGGCGTGGTCGAGGGCAACGGCGGCGACCTCCGCGTCGGGCTGCCGTGGCAGTCGGTCCACGACGGCGAGCACTACCAGCACGAGCCACTGCGACTGAACGTCGTGATCGAAGCGCCGATCGAGGCCATGAACGACGTGATCTCGCGGCACGCCGGCGTGGCCGACCTGCTCGACAACGGCTGGCTGCACCTGTTCGCGATGGACGACTCGGGCACGATCTCGCACCACTACGAGGGGGCGCTGCGCTGGGAGCCGGTCGCGGGTCGGGCTACGGCGCAGGGGTGACGACCAGCGCGGGGTCCGGGGTGCGCGCCACGACCTCGGCGGTCCGCTGCCAGCTCGCACGCAGCTCGTCGTCGGCGAACGCGCCCCGCGGCGCGGACCCGGCGAGCGCCTCCGCCACGGGGACGACCAGATAGCCCGATGACCGGTCGGTCCGGATCGGCGTGACCGTCACCCGCTCGACGCGGGCACCGGGACCGGCCGGGCCACCGACCGCGACCTCCACGGTGGCGATCGCCCCGTCCTGGGCCGCCTCGGCACAGCACCCGGCGCTCTGGTTCGACACGAAGTTCCCCAACCCGAACAGCACCCAGGTGCCGTTCACCCGTTCGACGGGCTGGGGGACATGTGCGTGGTGGCCGACCACCAGGTCGACGACGCCGGCGGCAGTGACGGCATCGGCCACCTCGCGCTGCTGGGCGTTCGGCTCGGCGACGTACTCGGTCCCCCAGTGCAGGCTGACCACGACGACCTCGGCGCCCTCGTCCCGGACGCGCTGGGCGTCGGCCACGATCCGGGCGGGATCGATCAGCCGCACCGACCAGGGGGCATCCGCAGGTACGGGGATGCCGTTCGTGCCGAACGTGTAGGAGAGCTGCGCCACCCGGATGCCCGCAGCGTCGTACCACGCGGGCGCGTCGGACTCCTCGGGCGACCGGCCGGTGCCCGTGTGCGCGAGGCCCCAGGTGTCGAGCGACTCGAGGGTTCCGGCCACGCCGCCGAGGCCGCGGTCCAGGCTGTGGTTCGATGCGGTGCTGCAGCCGTCGAACCCGGATGCGGCCAGCCCGGGGGTCACCTCGGCGGGGGCCGAGAACATCGGGTAGCCGCTGACGACCGAGGAGTCCGGCGAGACCGGCACCTCGAGGTGACACACCGCGACGTCCGCTGCGCTGACGATCGGCGCGACGCCGGCGAGCATCGGCGTGAAGTCGCTGCCGCCGCCGGGCAGCTGCGCAGCGCGGACGACGGGCAGGTGGGTGAGGACGTCGCCGCCGAACAGCAACGTCGCCCGCCGCTCCGGAGGCGGCACCGGCGTCGTGGGCGGTGCCGGGGGCGACGTGGTGCTCGGAGCGGATGCCGCCGGTGCGGTCGCGACCGCAGGCTCGGCCTCCGGGCCGGCCGCCGTGCGGTCCGACGACTCGAGGCTGGCACGCGGTGCGGCCACCTCCCGGGCATCCGTTCCGCCATCGAGACCGCCGATGGCCACCCAACCGACCAGCGTCAGACCAGCACCAGCCGCGCATGCCACCGCGGCGACTGCACGGCGACGTCGCCGACGCGTGCGCTCGGCGCGCACACGACCCGTCCTCATCGGGACAACGGTATCGAGCGGCTCGCTCGAACCGACGGATGCAGCAGGCCCGGCGGTCGGCCGACGCGGCTCAGGAGCCCGTGGCCCAGGTGGCTCCGACGAGGTTCCCCGCCCCGAGTGCAGCGAGCACGACACCGAAGGCCAACGTCACGCCGATCGTGATGCGGTGCCCGTTGGCGGTCATCCACGTCTGCAGCTGGGCGAGGCGGGGGCGAACTGCGTCCCCTTCGAGCGACACCATCAGCGGCGGGACCAGCGCCGCGGCCGACGCGGCGAGGAACAAGAAGGTGAGCGCCGCAGCACGGACCAGCCAGTCGACCTCGGCGCGCGACACCAGGTGCATCGCCGGGACGTACAGCGCGAGCGTCGAGGCGTTGACGAACATCCACGCCGCCCCGAACAGGAACAGCGTGGCGGGGGGCGCGTCGAGGAACCGGTCGAGGCGCCCCGTCGGCGTGGCGCGTGGGCCACGCCGGTGCTCACGCCAGGCCAGCGCCACGAGCACGAGACCGGCGATCAGCAGGATCACGCCGGCGGCACGCGACGCCCGCCAGCCGCGCCCGAAGTCCGGCAGCTGCGCGAGCAGCGACGTGCCCCCGACGGTGATCACCGCCAGCGAGAGCATGCGACCCGCCGCGAGCGCCCAGGCCCGGTCGAGCGCATGACCTGGTCCGGTGAGCAGTGCGAGTTGGAGCACCAGCAGGCTCGGGCTGAGTGCTGCGCCGAGGGCGAGCGGGAACAGCTGGACGAACAGTCCGATCGCCGCCACGTGTCGCTCAGACCACGCCGCTCAGACCACGGCTCAGACCGAGCCGCGGGGCTGCCAGCTGTGCAGCAGGTGTGCGTAGTTGAGCCGCTCCAGCTCGTGGGGGTTCGCGACGTTCGCCATCGAGGTGGCGCCGCGGGCTTCTGCGAGGTTCCGATAGCCGATCTCGTCGAGCCACTCGACGAGATCCGCCAGGATGCGCTCCATCGCAGGGACCCCGCCGTGCAGCAGGGCGGAGACGACCTGCACGGCGTGGGCTCCGCAGAGGATCGCCTTGGCCGCGTCGGTCCCGGCGTGCACCCCACCGCTCGCAGCGAGCGACACTGCGGTGCGGTCATGCAGGATCGCGAGCGCGTGCAGCCGCAGCGGCAGCTCGGCGGGCGTCGAGAGCACCAGGTGACGGTCGACATCGAGCGTCTCGAGGTCGATGTCGGGCTGGTAGAAGCGGTTGAACAGGACCACGCCGGCGGTTCCGACGCGGGCCAGCTCGGCGACGAACGACGGCACCGACGCGTAGAACGGCGACAGCTTCACCGAGACCGGCACGTCGACCTCGGCGATCACCGCGGCGACGACCTCGAGCTGGCGTCGTTCGATCTGCTCGCCGGTCTCGTCGATGTCGGTGGCGACGTCGTAGAGGTTCAGCTCGATCGCTGCCGCTCCCGCGTCGGCGAGCTGGCGGGCGTAGCGGGTCCACCCTCCGGGGCTGACCCCGTTGAGCGACCCGAGCACCGGCACGTCGAGCTCGCCGGCGAGGGCCTCGATGCGGTCCAGCGTCGGCGAGGCGTCGACCGCGAACACCTCGGTCTCGGGCAGGAAGGACCGGGCCTCGGCGTCGATGTCGACGTTCGAGTCGAAGTAGGTGTGCGCTGCCATCTGGTCCGCGACGAGCTGCTCCTCGAACAGCGAGTGCACGACGACGGCACCGGCGCCCGCGTCGACGAGCCGACGTGCGGTGTCGCCGCGGTCGGCCAGCGGCGACGCGCCGACCACGAGCGGGCTGCGCAGCGTCAGCCCCAGCCAGTCACACGCCAGGTCGACCATCGCCGTCCTCCTCCGCTCGGGCATCCTCGGTGTGCGGGAGCCGGATCTGCGCGAGCTGCTCGTAGAGCGCATGGCGGTCGGCGACCGCTCGCTCCGCTGCGTCCACGAGGCGGTCGAAGCGCTCGGGGTCGCGCAGCTCGACCATCCGGAACCGCGCCTCTTCGCGCATGTAGGTCCGCATCGGGACCGACACCGGATCCGCATCGATGTGCAGCGGGGGCTCACCCGCAGCGACGCGCTTCGGGTCGAAGCGGAACAGCGGCCACGCTCCTGCCGAGATGGCCCGCTTCTGCTGTGCGGGCGCCTGGGACAGGTCGTAGCCGTGGGCGATGCAGGGGCTGTGCGCCAGGATCAGCGACGGCCCGGGGTGCGCCTCGGCCTCGGCGAAGGCCGTGGCGGTCTGCTTCGAGCGGGCCTGCATGGCGACGCTCGCCACGTAGACGTGCCCGTAGGTCATCGCCAGCAGCCCGAGGTCCTTCTTGGCGGTCTCCTTGCCGGCCGACGCGAACTTCGCGATCGCTCCGAGCGGCGTCGACTTCGACGCCTGACCGCCGGTGTTCGAGTACACCTCGGTGTCGAGCACCAGGACGTTGACCTTGCGATTCGACGCGAGCACGTGGTCGAGGCCACCGAAGCCGATGTCGTAGGCCCAGCCGTCGCCACCGACGAGCCAGACCGAGCGCGGCACGAGGTGCTCGGCGAGCGCGAGCAGCTCGGTGGC
>CALNXV010000048.1:0-62887 GCA_942490665.1 uncultured Microthrixaceae bacterium | reverse complement strand
CACGAACGGACCCCGATCGAAGAACCCCGACGAGTCGAACACCACCGCACTCGACGGCGCCGTCACCGACCAGTCCACCAACGTCGCCGACCCCGCCAACGCATCGAAGTACACCGACTGCCCCGCAGTCCCCGTGAACGAATACGTGTCCGTCGACCCCTGCGTCTCGATGTTCCCCGCACCCGCAGACGGCACCCCATCGGACACCACGTCACCCAACGCGTACCCGAACGACTCATCCACCGTGAAGTTCGTCGAGAAGCTGTACGTGCCGACCTCATCCCCGCGGCCATCCACCACCAACGTGTAGACGCCGGACTCCGGCAACACGAACGGACCCCGATCGAAGAACCCCGACGAGTCGAACACCACCGCACTCGACGGCGCCGTCACCGACCAGTCCACCAACGTCGCCGACCCCGCCAACGCATCGAAGTACACCGACTGCCCCGCAGTCCCCGTGAACGAATACGTATCCGTCGACCCCCGCGTCTCCAGATGTTCCCCGCACCCGCAGACGGCACCCCATCAGACACCACATCACCCACCACGAACCCGAACGACTCATCCACCGTGAAGTTCGTCGAGAAGCTGTACGTGCCGACGTCATCGGTGCCGCGACCCGAGACGACCAACGTGTAGGACGCCGGACTCCGGCAACACGAACGGACCCCGATCGAAGAACCCCGACGAGTCGAACACCACCGCACTCGACGGCGCCGTCACCGACCAGTCCGCCAACGTCGCCGACCCCGCCAACGCATCGAAGTACACCGACTGCCCCGCAGTCCCCGTGAACGAATACGTGTCCGTCGACCCCGCCGTCTCGAAGTTCCCCGCACCCGCCGCCGGCACCCCATCGGACACCACGTCACCCAACGCGTACCCGAAGAACTCGTCCGCGGCGCCGGCAGACGTGGGGCCGGAGACGACGACGAGCCCGATGAGCAGGCACCAGGCGGACAGCAGCGCAGCACGCCGCGACCACGCTGCGTTGCCGCGGCCGTCTCGACGTCCGGAGAACTGCAACATCACGACACCAGCCTTCGCCTGCACACCGGAACGCTCTCCTCGGATCCGGTGACTCCCGCTCGACAACGGTAGCGGCTTCGGATCGCCACGTCGCCCGCGATCCCGGTCCCCGTTGCGAGCGCAGGGGTAGCATCCGCGGCCATGGAGGACGGGGGAACGGAGTACGCCGCCGCGCCCGACGACGCAGCGGCGGCGCTGGCCGACATGGACCTGCTGCGAGCAGCGGCTCCCGACGACGTCCGGGCGGTGGCGGAGCGGGTCGACTGGCTTCGACTCGCTGCGGGCGAGGAGCTCTTCGCCCAGGGGGACGCGGCCGACGGGATGTACTTCGTCGTCCGCGGCCGGCTCGAGTGCCTCGCGGACGGCCGGCTGCTGCGCGAGGTGCCGCGCGGCGGGATCATCGGCGAACTGGCCCTGCTCGTCGATGGCCGACGATCCGCGTCCGTCCGCGCGGTCCGGGACTGCCTCCTCGCTCGTCTGCAGGCCGACGACCTGCCCGCGCTGATCGCCACCGGTCCGGGAATCGCGCTCGAGCTGGCTCGCGTGGTCGCCTCGCGCGCCGTGTCCGGCCCATCGGGCACCGAGCGACCGACGGCGCGATCGGTCGCCGTCGTCTCCCTCGACCCGAGCGAGGACGCCGTGGGGCTCGCCGACGCGGTCGCCGATCGGCTCCGCAGCGACCAGGTCGTGTCCCGCGTCGATGGTGCGTCCGTGGCCGAGTGGTTCTCAACCGGGGGGAACGAGATGGTCGCCGATCGCCTCGCCGACCAGGAGGACCGCTCCGAGACGATGGTCGTCACCGTCGGCGCCGCACGCGGCGCCGACGGTGAGGCGGACCTGATCGCGACCGTGCTGCGACAGATGGATCTCGTCGTCGCGGTCACCCGCCCCGGCGCTCGGGTCGACGCCGGGACGGTCGCCCATCTCGCCGCTGCCTCGCGTCCGATCTCGGTGGCCGTGCTGCACCGAACGGGCACCCGACCTTCGGGCACGGCCGGGCACCTGGCCCGACTCGGGGCCGCCCTGGAGGTGCGCGACCACGTCCACCTGCGCGACGGGAACCCCTCGGACCTCGACCGGTTCGCCCGGATCCTGAGCGGCCGCAGCGTGGGTCTGGTCTTGGGCGGCGGCGGGTCACGGGGGTTCGCGCACATCGGCGTCGTCCGCGCGCTGCGCGAGGCCGGGATCCCGATCGACCGCATCGGCGGGTCGAGCATGGGCGCCGTGATGTCGGCCCAGGTGGCGCTCGGGTGGACGTTCGACGAGATGGTCGAACGCAACCGCTCGACCTGGTCCAAGCGGGGACTGGCCGAGGTGGGTGTCCCCACGCTGTCGCTGCTGCGCGGTCAACGCGCCGTCAACGTGTTCGACAAGCTGTTCGGCGACCGCCGCATCGAAGACCTGTGGATCGACTACTTCTGCACGACCGTCGACCTCTCGGCGTTCCGGCTGCACATCGCGAAGTCCGGGCCGGTCGCGGAGTGGGCGCGGTCCTCGGCGTCGGTACCGGGTCTCTGGCCGCCGCTGGTCGACGCAGAGGGCCACCTGCACATCGACGGCGGGGTGCTGAACAACGTCCCCACCGACATCATGCGTGGGAGCAACGTCGGCTCGGTGGTCGGGGTCGACGTGAGCAAGCGCCAGAGCCCGATGACCGTGCAGGGAGCACCGTCGCTCCCGACCGGGGTGGCACTCCTCGTCGAGCGGCGGCGCCGCTGGGTGCCGACCATCGTCGACGTGCTCAACCGCTCCAACCTGCTGGCGAGCCTGCAGACCAAGGCGCACTCCGATCGCCACGCGGATCTGTTCCTCGCGCCGCCGGTGAAGGACGAGGGGTTCGCGGCGTTCGACAAGATCTCCGAGCTGGCCGAGCTGGGCTACCGGTTCGCGTGCGACGAGCTCGAACGAGCCGACCTGTCGTCGCTCCCGCTGGTGTCGCGCTGACGTCACCGGACCTTCAGCCGGCGCCCCCGTCCTGCGCGCCGACGGAGTGATCGAGCACCGCCGCGGCGCCCACGTGCCCGAGGCGCTTGCGGAAGTCGACGAGTGAGTAGCCGGTGAGCCGGGTCGCGTCGCGGGCGACGACGGTCGCGGAGCGCGGCAGACCCAGCATCGGGCCGAACTCGCCGAAGTACTCCCCCGCACCCAGGGTCGCTCGCAGCTCGGTCGTTCCATCCGGGTGCTCGCGCAGGATGTCCACCCGACCTCTGTCGATCACGTAGATGAGGTCGCTCGGGTCGCCCTGGCGGAAGAGCGTGGCGCCCGCGTCGAGCTCGACGGACCGGGGCTCCCCGGAGACCGCGGCGAACTCGGGAGCCATCTCGATCACCCGATCCGCGACCGGGTTGAGCCGGCTGTCGTGGGTCGACACCACCACGATCCGTTCTCCGGTGGCCAGCGATCGGAGGAGTCGGACGATCTCCTCGACCTGGATGTAGTCGAGGTGTGCGGTGGGCTCGTCCGCGAGGATCAGCGGCGGATCGAGCGCGAGCGCGCGGG
This sequence comes from uncultured Microthrixaceae bacterium, assembly GCA_942490665.1. GTDB lineage: Bacteria > Actinomycetota > Acidimicrobiia > Acidimicrobiales > Microtrichaceae > SKRR01. The sequence continues at coordinate 59,356 of CALNXV010000048.1, read as the reverse complement.
CGATCGCCACCCGCTGCTGCTGGCCGCCGGACAGGTCCGCGGGTCGGTGGTGCAGCCGCTCCCCCATGCCGACCAGCTCGAGCAGCTCGACCGCTCGGTCCCGCGCCTCAGAGCGCGAGGTCCCGATCGCCCAGAGCGGGGTGGCGACGTTCTCGGCCGCGCTCAGCGATGGGACCAGGTTGAACGCCTGGAAGATCATCCCCACCCCGTGACGGCGGTACTCCGTCTGCGCAGCTCCCCGCAGGCTGGTCACCTCGGTGTTCCCGATCCGGATGGAGCCGGAGGTCGGCGTGAGGATGCCCCCGAGCGCGGACAGCAGCGTCGTCTTGCCGCACCCGCTCGGGCCCAGCAGCAGCGCCAACGTCCCACCCTCCAGGTGCTCGGTCAGGCCGTCGATGGGGCGGAGCACGTACTCGCCGCTGCGGTACTCGACCGTCAGGTCCGTGATGTCGAGCGAGGTCATGACGATCTCCGATCCTCAGGTGCCGGGTCAGCCGAAGGCGGCGGCGGGGTCGACGGCGGTGATGCGACGCAGCCCGGCGATCGAGGCGACCAGCCCGACCACGATCGCCAGCACGGGCAGGGCCACGTAGGCGGTGGGCGAGATCTCGACCCGCATCGGGAACACGGGCGCGAGCAGCGTTCCGATCACCATCCCGATCCCCGCGGCGAGGAGCGCGAGCAGCAGTGCCTGCACCGCGACGCCGCCGAGCAACGATCCCGACGACCACCCGGTGGCCTTGAACACGGCGAAGTCCGACTCGCGCTCCAGGACCGAGAGGTAGACCACGGAACCGATGATCAGCCCGGCGATGATCCACAGCAGCACAGATACCAGCGTGACCGCCGCAACGGCGGACTCGATCGGTCGGGTGAGCTCGGCGACGGCGTCGTCGGGGGTCGCCAACGCCAGGCCGTCCGGCACGTCGGTCGGCGCTCCCGTGTACGCGACGGAGGTCGCGGCGTCGAGCCCGGCGAAGATGAGCTCCTGGCCGTCGGCGAGCGTGAGCACGACGGTGCTGACCCCCGCCAGCACCGATGCGTCGTCGACGATGCCGACGACCTCGTAGCTGCGCTCACCCAGTTGCAGCTCCTCACCGATGTCGAGCCCGAGCCGGCTCGACGCCATCAGCTCGCCGGTCGCCGACGGCGCGCGACCCGTGTCCGGGGTCGGCATCCCCGGCCGACCCGGCTCGGCGGCGAGCAGGATGACGTCCTCGAGGCCGCCGAGGTCGATGGTCTGGCGGCCCATCGCCATGCCGCCGGCGTCGGTGACCCCGGAGAAGCTCCGCACCTCGTCGATCGTGGAGCCCGGCAGCGGCGCCGCTGCGAGCAGCGGACCGGACGAGGACGCATCCACGACCCAGCCGTCGAGCGGGAACGACCCGACGGTGTCGTCGACCTCCACGCCGAACGCGCCCGACAGCCCGGCGAGCACCAGCGTGAGGCTGAAGACCAACGACGTCCCGATGACCGTGACGGCGAACCGGCGCGATCTGAACTGCAGGTCGCGCAGCGCTGCGATGAGCATCGTCCCTCCCTCCGAGCGACAGCTCCACGGACCGTATCGCGGCGCCAGCCGGCGCGCGGGTCGACACCGACGCCACCGCCGACGAACCGTCAGCGGTCCTCGGCGACCACGCCGGGCAGGACCAGACGCCACGCCACGAAGTCGTCCCGCACGCCCTTCATCTCGAGTGGCCCCATGTGCTCCAGCTCGGGCGCGTCGGTCAGTCGCTCGGCGACCGCGTCGGAGATCACGACGGCGTTGCGCCCCGCCTGGGAGCACAGCCGTGACCCGGTGTTCACCGTGTCGCCGATGACGGTGTACTGGCGACGGAAGCTGCTGCCGGTGTGCGCCGCGATGGCCGGCCCCACGTTGACGCCGATCCCGAAGGTCAGCTCCGGCAGCCCGCGCTCGTCGAGGGTCGCGGTGAGGCGGTGCCGCTCGGCCTGCATCTCCGCTGCGCAGTCGGTCGCGTGCTGGGCCAGGTCCGGGTCCGGGACCGGTGCGCCGAACACGGCGAACACCTCGTCGCCGACGTAGGCCATCAGCGTCCCGTGGTGGCGCAGCACGATCTCGGACATGAACTCGTAGTAGTGGTCGAGCATCTCGCGCACGGCGCCCGGGTCGTTCTCCGCCGACAGCGCCGTGAAGCCGCGCAGGTCCGCGAACAGGGTCGCGATCTCGAGACGCTGGCCGGCGACCACCTCGTCGACGAGGCCGGAACGCAGCAGCTCGTCCGCGACCGGCTCGGGGATGTAGAGCGAGAACAGCCCGGCGACCGCGCGCCGCTGGCGGACCTCGAGCAGGTAGCGCAACCCGATCGACGCCGGGACGACCGCGGCGAGCGCGATCGCGGGGTACACGAAGTTCGGGATCGTGCCGCGATCGGCCTGCACGAACGCCTGCACGACGAACAGCGCCAGCAGGGCGAGCACGATGAACGGGGCGTAGCGCAGCGGGAGGAACTGGATCGCCGTCGCCGCGAGCAGCGCGAGCAGGAACACCGACAGCACCGTCGCCCAGACCGGCGCGGGGGCGAGATAGGTCTGGGCGACCATCGTGGCGTGGGCGTTCGCGTGGATGAGAACCCCGGCCATGCCCCCCTGCTTGGCGACCGGCGCAAGGTGGTGGTCACCCAGGGTCGGGTCGGTCGCACCGACGAAGACCACCGCGTCCTGGAAGGTGGTCGGGCCGACCTCGCCGTCCAGCACGGCGGACGCCGACACGACCCGGTCCGAGTCCTGCGACGCCAGCTCCGGGGTGAAGCTGACCGTCATCGCTGCGTCCTCGCCGGTGGGGATCGCCCGATCCCCGAGCTGCACCCCGTCCGGGCGGACCACCGGTGGGCCCGTCCCCCCGCCGCCGACCGCGGCGACCGTCGCCAACGACAACGCCGGCGACAGCTCCCGGCCGCTGTCGATCACGAGCGGCACCCGGCGGACCACCCCGTCGTCGCGGTCGGGGAGCACCGCGACCTGGGCGACGCCCAGTGCGGGGTCGGCCAATGCGTCCGGCGGCCGGGTGGTCAACTCCGAGCTGATGAGCCCACGGGGCGACCGGCCACCGACCTTGACCGTCTCGGTGAGCACGACGTTGCCGGCTCGCTCGATCGCGCCGGCGAGCTCCGCGTCGCCGTCGGCCTCGGGGGCGAAGAGCACGTCGACCGCGATCACCTCGGCGCCGCCCTGCGCGATCCGGTCGATCAGCTCGGCGTGCAACTGGCGTGGCCACGGCCACGGTTCGCCGACGTCGATCAGCGAACGCTCGTCGATCCCGACGACGACGATGTCCTCCGGTGCCTCGCCCCTGGGCTGCACGGCGTCCGAGGCGCGCTGCTGCAGGCCGGTGAACACACCGGCGGCCAGGCCCGCCCAGCTGATGAGCGCGGCCAGCACGGCGATCAGCACGCACGCGCCCAGTCGAGTCGCCGCGCCGACGGGACGGGTCCGCCCCGCCCGAGCCGCCGGGCGACCGCCGTGACTGCGCCCGCTGGTCGCGCCCATGCTCCTCCCCGCTGCCGTACGCGGACGCGCAACCTACACGGTGGTCGCGGCGACCCGGAGGGAACCCGCCACTCCGGCGTTCCGGGATCCACGAGAACCGACGGGACCGGTGTGCCTAACGTGTAGGGGCCCTGTCGAGGAAGGCGGGGTGACGAGCAGCGCCCGGCAGGCGTCCACCGGACCGACGGTGCTGCCGTGTTCGGTCGACGGAGAGGTACGACATGGGAGCTCGATCCGTGACCAGGACCGCCGTGGTCGTGCTCGTGGTCGTGATCGGTCTCGTCGGCGCCGCCTGCACCAGCGGGGACGACGAGGGGGACGGCGACGACGGCGGCTCGGACAGCGGCGACGCGCTCGCGACCCTCGACGTGATCGACGAGCGCATCGACGTGCGCACCGCCGACACCGAGGACTTCGAACCCGGCAGCACCGGGATGGGGCTCGACGAGGGTGACAGCATCCGGTCCAACGACACCGGGTTCGGAGAGCTCGGCTACTTCGACGGCTCGTGGATGCGCATCGAGGCCCGGGCGACCCTCACGATCGAGGAGCTGTCCGACGTGGAGGACGCCTCGGTCGTCGAGACCTCGATCGACGGCGGACGGCTCTGGACCCGCGCCGAGAAGCTGACCGGCTCCGAGGACCGCTTCGAGGTGGACACGCCCGTCGCCACGGCATCGGTTCGGGGCACCAGGTTCTCGATCGACTGCACCGTCGGGTGGTCCGACTACGAGGGCGCCACGGGCGACGACCCCGAGCTGGCCTGTGAGTTCATCGTCATCGAGGGCGTCGTCGTCGTGACGCTGCCCGACGGCACCGAGATCGAGCTGGAGGCCGCGCAGCGACTCGTCGTGCCCGACGACGACCGCGACCCGATCGGTCCGGACGACCTGATCCCTGACGAGCTGTACGAGTCCCCGTGGGTTCAGAAGAACCTCGGGGTGGACGCCGAGAAGCCCGATGCGGACGAGCTCATCGGCGACGAAGAGAGCCAGAGCGCCATCGGTGCCGCCACCCTGGACCGCGACTGGGAGGTCGAGGTCGACGTGGTGAGCTCGACCGACCCCCGCTATGCGGTCGGGTCGACCGGCGACGGGTTCTGGCAGATCACCACGGACTGCGACGACGGCGACTGCACCTCGCAGCGCCGGGTCGTGGACGCGAACGGCGCGCCGGCACTGCGCGACGGAGCGGGCCAGCCGGTCGTCGACGACATCGCACCGGACGGCGACGGCCGCTATCGCTTCAGTGCGCAGTGGAACGAACCGTGCGAGCGCGACGGGACCGTGCTCGCCCCCGAAGGACTCACCGTCGAGCGCCGGTCCACCTACCAGGTCACCGAGGTCGACTTCGTCGACGGCCGGTTCGTCGCGACGCAGCTCGAGGGCGAGGTGACGACGACGACGTCGTTGAACGACGCGGACGCGCCGCAGGCTGTGCATTGCCCGACAACGTCGGCTCCGTCGGCTTCTCGACCGAGGTGGTCGCCACGGCGCGATGACCCGCCGGGAGCGTGACCCGGCGGGGAACGGTGACCGTCGTCACGGGCACGCGAACGTGTTCTAGTTTTCTGCCGTGGCCTACAACATCGCGGACCTGTTCGAACACACCGTCGACGCGGTGCCCGACCGCCTCGCCCTCGTCGACCGGGACGCCCGGCTGAGCTTCGCCGAGCTCGACGAGCGTGCGAACCGGGTCGGCCATGCGCTCGCCGACCGGGGCGTGGCACCCGGCGACCACGTCGGCATCTACGCGCAGAACTCCCACCAGTGGCTCGAGGCGATGCTCGGATGTCTGAAGATCCGGGCGGTGCCGATCAACGTCAACTACCGCTACGTGACCGACGAGCTCGCCTACCTCATCGGCAACGCCGAGCTGGTCGCCTGCGTGTACGACCAGGAGTACGCGTCCCGTCTGGCCGCGGTCGCGCAGCAGTCGCCGCGCCTGGCGACGTTCGTGCACATCGAGGACGACTCGGGCGCTGACACCGCTGCACTCGGGTCGATCGCCTTCGAGGACCTCGTCGACGCCGGGGCGTCGGACCGACCGGGCGGCACCCGCTCCGACGACGACATCTACGTGATCTACACCGGCGGCACGACCGGCATGCCCAAGGGCGTGATGTGGCGCCACGAGGACATCTTCTTCGCGCTCGGCCAGGGCATCGACGCGCTCACCGGCGAGCGCGTCGCGAACGAGTACTCCCGAGCCGAGCAGGCGGCGGCGTCGGAGACCGGGCTCGTGTTCTGCGTCATCCCCCCACTCATGCACGGCGCCGCGCAGATCGCCACGATGAGCCAGTGGTTCACCGGGTCAACGATCGTGCTCGTCCGCCACTTCGACGCCGAGAACGTGTGGGACCTGGTCGAGCGGGAGGGCATCAACTCGATGCTCATCACCGGCGACGCGATGGCCCGCCCGCTCATGGACGCGCTCGAGGGGTCGCCGGGCCGGTGGGACCTCTCGTGCCTGGTGTCGCTCTCGTCGAGCGCCGCGCTGTTCTCCCAGTCGCTCAAGGACCGGTTCCTCGATCACTTCCCGAACCTGATCATCACCGACTCCATCGGCTCGACCGAATCCGGCTTCAACGGGCTCACCTACGCGAGCAAGGGCGCGAAGGCCGCAGCCGGCGGCCCGACCGTGGCAGCCGGGCGCGACGTCGTCATCCTCGACGACGAGCTCGAGCTGATCCCCGACGGCGACGACCGGATCGGCAAGCTCGGCCGCGGCGGCAACATCCCCCTCGGCTACTACAACGACCCGGTGAAGACCGCCGAGACGTTCGTCGTCGCGAAGGACGGGCGTCGCTACGCCGTGTCGGGCGACTCGGCGCAGTGGGCCGGGAACGGCATGATGACGATGCTGGGGCGCGGGTCGGTCAGCATCAACACCGGCGGCGAGAAGGTCTTCCCCGAGGAGGTCGAGCAGGCGCTCAAGGCGCACCCGGCGGTCTTCGACTGCACGGTCGTCGGCGTGGCCGACGAACGTTGGGGCCAGAAGGTCGCCGCGGTCGTGCAGTTCAGCGTCAGCTCGACCGCGACGCTCGACGAGCTCGGGACCCACGCCCGCGAGCACATCGCCGGCTACAAGGTGCCCCGCGAGCTGCACGTCGTGGACGCGATCGTGCGCTCACCGTCGGGCAAGCCCGACTACCGCTGGGCGAAGACGCTGGCGGAGTCCGGCGAGTCCCGCATCGACTGAGCCCACCCCGGCCGTCCCTCACCGCCACCGGCCGATCTGGCGGGACTCTGGTCGTGCTTCGACCCCTGCACCGCCGGATACCCGGCACGGCCAGCATCTGGCGTGGTGCTGGTCGACATCGGACCGTTCCACCGCCAGATACCCGGCACCGCGCCCGGCGTCAGCTCGGCCGCACTGATTCGAGCTCGATCTGGGCGCCTTCCCACTGCGCCAACAGCTCACCGACCTCCCGCTGGGCGGCGTCGTGCTCGTCCGCGAGCCCACGCACCTTCTGGTGGTCGTCGTAGATCTCCGGATCGGCGAGCTGGGTGCTCAGCTCGGCGCTCCGCGCCTCGAGCTTGGCGATGCGTCGCTCGAGGCCCTGGACCCGGGACTTGAGCTCCTTGGTGGCGCGTTGGCGCGCCTGGCGCTCGTCCGCGGTGAGCCGACGCGAGTCGGCCTTGTTCGGACGACGCGGCGCACCGGACCCGCCGTCCGAGGACGCCGCCGTCGAAGCCGGTGACACCGGTGACGCCGCCACGGGTGACGCGGCGCCTGCGGAGGCGGTGACCCCCGACGGGGCGAGCACGCTCTCGTCGACATCGGGGTGGTACACGACGGTCCCGTCGCGCACCTCGAGCAGCGCGTCCGCGACCGAGCGGATCAGGTACCGGTCGTGGGTGACCAACAGCACGGTGCCCGGATAGGCCCGCAGCGCGTCCTCGAGCACGTCGCAGCTGGGCAGGTCGAGGTGGTTGGTCGGCTCGTCGAGGACCAGCAGGTTCACCGGGTCCACCATGATCCGCGCCAGTGCGAGCCGGGTCCGCTCCCCGCCGGAGAGGTCCCCGACGCGCCGGTCCACGGTCTCGCCGCGGAACCCGAAGCTGCCGAGCACGCTGCGCAGGTTCCGACCTCGCTCCTCGCCCACCGCGGAGCGGAACTCCTCGAGCACGGTGCGTTCGAAGCGCAACGCGTCGACCTGGTGCTGGGCGAACTGGGCGACGTCGACGTTGTTGCCGAGGGTGACGTCGCCCGACATCGGCTCGAGCTCGGCCAGCAGCATGCGCAGCAGGTCGTCTTGCCGGCGCCGTTGGGTCCGACGAGTGCGACCTTCTGGCCGCGCTCGACCACGAGGTCCACCCCACTGAGCACCGCGGTCCCGTCGAAGCCGACCGAGGCGTCGATCGCCTCGAGCACGACGCGTGCCGAGCGCCGCGGGTCGGGGAAGGCGAACTTGGCGACGAGCTCCGCCCGCGGCAGCGGCTGGAGCCGATCGAGCTTCTCGAGCGCCTTGATCCGGCTCTGCACCTGACGCGCCTTGGTGGCCTTGTAGCGGAACCGTTCGATGAAGCGTTCGGTGGACGCGAGCTGGCGCTGCTGGGCCGCCGCCGCGGCCTCGGCCGCAGCGATGCGCTCCTCGCGCTGGATGACGAACTCGCTGAACCCGCCGACGTACTCGACGGCCCGCCCGTGGGCGACCTCGACGACGCGCTCCGCGACCGCATCGAGGAAGTCGCGGTCGTGGCTGACGAACAGGATCGCTCCGGGCCAGGCGGCGAGGTACTGCTCGAGCCAGGCGACCGACTCCACGTCGAGATGGTTCGTCGGCTCGTCGAGCACCAGGAGCTCCGGCGCAGAGAGCATCAGCCGGGCGAGCGCCACGCGCATCCGCCATCCGCCGGAGAGCTCCTCGACGGGACGGTCGGCGTCCGCGTCCGAGAACCCGAGCCCGGCGAGGATGCGCCGCGCCTCCGCCTCGACCCCGTAGCCGCCGAGCGTCTCGAAGCGGTGCTGGGCCTCGCCGTACTCGGCGAGCACCCGCTCCTGCTCGGCTGCGTCGGAACGGTCCCCGCCCGGGCCGGTCGCGGCGAGCTCGGCGGCGAGGCCCGCGAGTCGCCCCTCGAGCTCGGTGACGTGCGCGGCGCCGCGCAGCACCTCCTCGATCACGGAGCCGTCGACCTGCTCGGTGAGCTCCTGGGGCAGGTAGCCGATGCGGTCGTCGCGGCCCAGATGGACGTCGCCGGCGTCGGGCTGCTGCAGCCCCACGATGATCTCGAGCAGGGTGGTCTTGCCGACGCCGTTGCCGCCGACGAGCGCGACGCGACGCCCGGGCATGAGCTTGAAGGTCACGCCCTCGAAGAGGGTGCGCCCACCGAAGGACTTCGTCAGCCCGGAGACCGTGATCACGGCGGGCGACCCTATCGGTCACAGCGGAGTCCCCCGCCGCGCCGGGCCGCCGGCGACCCACCCGCGTCACCGGCGAGCGCGCCGGGCTCAGGGGCGACGCCAGAGCACGAACGGCAGCACGGGCCCGGCACCGGCGCCGCGCAGCCCCTCGGCCACGACGGCCATCGTCCACCCGGAGCGGTACTCGTCGTCGACGACCAGTCCCGGCCCATCGGGGAGGGCGGTCCCGTCGACACGGCCGAACTCGAATGCGCCGAGCACGTTGGCGGCCTGGGTGGCCGAGTTCTGCATCTCGCGTTGGGGCGGCAGCTCGGGGCGGACGCGACGCACTCCGTCGACCAGCTCGAGGTGGCCGACCTCCGCGAGCCGGCGGGCGAGTCCCTCGACCAGCATCGGGCGCCGGCGCGACGGCACCCAGGTGATCCACGTCGGTCGACGACCCCAGGGCCAGGCCTTGAGGACGGCGGCCACGCCACCCAGCAGTTCGTCGTCGGGCTCGGCGTCCGGAGCGCTGAAGCGTTCAGCGAGGACCTCGGACCATCCCGGGTCGGTTCCGAAGGCGAGCGCACGGCCCTGCTCCGCCCGGCGGTCCGCCGCGATGTTGCCGCGGCGCTCGTCCAGCCCGCGGGGCCACTGCTTGCGGGGGTCGAGCACGACGGTCGCGCTGCGCAGGAACCGGCGGGCCGCAGCGAGGTCCTCCTCCGCGGGTCCCTCGGTGGCGGGACGGCCACCGGCCGTGCCGCGGCACACGTCGCAGCGGCCGCAGTCGGTCGCGCCGTGGTCGTCGAGCTGCTCGCGCAGGAACCGCAGTCGGCACCGTCGCTCGCCCTGGTAGGTGATCATCGCCTGCTGCTCGCGCAGACGCTGCGCCCGAAGGTGCCCCAGGCGATCGTGGTCGTAGCTCCACGGGGCATCGGTCCGGAACCAACGTGACCCGTCGCGGTCCACCGCTCCCTCGACGTCGAGCACCTTGAGCAACGCCTCGAGACGGCCCCGTCGCAGGTTCACCGAGCCCTCGAGCTCGACGAGGGTCGAGGGGCCGGCAGCCGCGAGTGCGGTGAGCACCTCGTCGACCTGCTCCTCGGCCGGCATCGCCGTCGAGTCGAAGAACGCCCAGATGTCGCGCTCGGCCGACGTGGGGACCAGCACGACCTGCGCGTCGACCTCGCCGCGCCCGGCGCGGCCCACCTGTTGGTAGTAGGCGATCGGCGACGACGGCGACCCGATGTGCACCACGTAGGACAGGTGCGGGTTGTCGTAGCCCATGCCCAGCGCCGAGGTCGCTACGACACAGCCGAGCTCGCCCCGGTCGAGTGCGGCCTCGATGCTCGCCCGCTCCTCCGCCGGGGTCGCGCCGGTGTAGGACGCCGCCGAGGACCCTGCAGCGGCGAGGAACTCCCCGACCCGCTCGGCCTCGGACACGGTGAGGCAGTACACGATGCCCGGACCGGGGTGTTCGGCCACCCACGCCGCCACCCAGGCGAGGCGCTGCTCTGCCGAGTCGAGCTGGACCACCGACAGCGAGAGCGAGGGTCGGTCGAGCGAGCCCCGCAGGGTGAGCGTGTCGTCGCCGATCTGGGTGGCGACGTCGCCCTCCACCCGCTCGTTGGCGGTTGCCGTCGCAGCGAGCACCGGCACGTCCGCGCCGAGCCCTGCGAGGACCTGTTCGATCCGGCGGTAGTCGGGACGGAAGTCGTGACCCCAGTCCGAGATGCAGTGCGCCTCGTCGATCACCAACAGTCCGACGCTCTCGGTCAGCGACGGCAGGACCTCGGTCCGGAAGCGAGGGTTGTTGAGCCGTTCCGGCGAGATGAGGAGCACGTCGAGCTCGTCGGCGGCCACCGCCGATTCGATGCCGCGCCAGTCGTCGAGGTTGGACGAGTTGATCGTCGCTGCTCGGATCCCCGCTCGCTCCGCAGCAGCGACCTGGTTGCGCATCAGCGCGAGCAGCGGTGAGACGACCAGCGTCGGACCACCACCGGCGTCACGCAGCAGCCGGGTGGCGATCCAGTAGACCGCGGACTTGCCCCACCCGGTCGCCTGCACGAGCAGGACGCGTCGGCGGTCGTCCACGAGCGCCTCGATCGCCACGAGCTGGTCGTCGCGCAGCACCGCACCCGGCCCGGCGAGGCGCTCGAGCACCTCGGCGGCGCGAGCACGCGTGTCGACGCCGGCACCCTGGGATCCGCTCACCGGCGCGCCGTCGGTCACGGGCTCGAGATCAGGGGTGCCGGCCATAGCCGCATGTTGTCACCCTCCGGTGACAACCGGTGAAGCGGCACGCCGGGGCACGCGACCCGGCGCCGAGCGAAACAACGTCGAGCGCAGCGGGTCACCGACCCACGACCTCAGGCGTCGGCCACCGCCGCCCGCTTGGCCCAGCGGTAGTCGGCCTTGCCCGACGGCGAGCGCACCACCTCGTCGACGAGCACGAGCGAACGAGGGACCTTGAACCCGGCCAGGCGCCCGCGGCAGTGCTCGTCGAGTTCCTCGAGGGACGGGCTGGCACCGTCGGTCGGCTGCACGACCGCGGTCACCCGTTCCCCCCAGCGGTCGTCCGGCGCGCCCACGACGAGCACGTCGTAGACCCCGGGGTGGGCCTTGAGCACACCCTCGACCTCCTCGGGGTAGACCTTCTCGCCCCCGGTGTTGATGCTCACCGAGCCACGACCCAGCAGCAGGATCGACCCGTCCGCCTCGATCGTGGCCATGTCACCGGGCATCACGTAGCGGGTGCCCTCGACCTCGATGAAGGTCTCGGCGGTCTTCTCGGGAGCGTTGTGGTAGCGCAGCGGGATGTAGCCGGTGTGGGCGATGCGCCCGACCGTCCCCGACCCCGGATCGACCGGGCGTCCCATCTCGTCGAGCACCACCGTGCCGGCCTCGATGTTGTCGAAGCGGGTCGACTCGCCGGCCTCGTCACCGGGCGACAGCCGACGACTGCCCTGGATGCCGGTCTCCGACGAGCCGAAGCCGTCGGTCAGGAGCGTGTTGGGGCACAGCTCGCGCAGGCGGTCGCGGACCGACGGGCTGAGCGGGGCACCCCCGTTGGACAGCGAGTACATCGACGACACATCGAAGGGCCCGTGGGCCTCCCAGGCGTCGATCAAGGGCCGCGCCATCGCGTCGCCCACCACGGTCACCGCCGAGACCTTCTCGCGCTCGACGGTCCGCCAGATCTCCTCGGCGTCGAACGGTCCGGCGTGCAGCACGACCTTCGCTCCGGAGAGCAACCACATCATCGACACCCACTGCGCAGCGGCGTGCATGAGGGGCGCGAGCGCGTAGAAGACGAAGTCGAAGTCGATGAGTCGCTCGAGGTTCTCCTCGGGGGAGCTGACCACGCCGGTGAGCCGCATCGGGTCGCCGCCGCCGATGCAGCCGAAGAACGCATCGCCCATCCGCCACACGACGCCCTTGGGCAGCCCGGTGGTCCCGCCCGTGTAGAGCACGTAGAGGTCATCGTCGCCGCGCCCCTCGACCGTCGGACGTGTCGGGTCGGCTCCTGCGAGTGCCGCCTCGTAGTCGACCGGATCGGGGACACCCGCATCGGCGAGCCCGTCGAGGCCCCCGCCGGCACGATCCACCACCAGGGTGTGGCGCAACGCGGGGACGCCGGGCGCCACCTCGGCGACGCGCTCGAGGAGATCCGCGTCGCTGAGCAGGACGACCGCTCCGGAGTCGACGAGCAGGTGACGCAGCTCGTCGGTGACGTAGCGGTAGTTGATGTTGACGGGCACGGCGCGCAGCTTGAAACAGGCGAGCAGCGCTTCGAGGTACTCGGTGCCGTTGGTGAGGTAGCAGCCGACGAAGTCACCGGGCCCGACGCCCACCCCCCTCAGGTGGTTGGCGAGGCGGTTGGCGCGGTCCTCGAGCTGGCCGTAGGTGAGCCGGCGATCGCCGCAGACGACGGCCTCACGCTCGGCGACGCGATCCGAGACCGCCTCCCACTGGTCCGCGAGGTTGTAGGTCAGTTGGTCCCCCATATCGACCGAGACGGTAGTCGCGGCGGGTGCCCGCCCTGGCGTCGGCGGCGCGCCCGAACGCCTCGTGCGGTTCCTTGCTCCTGCACGGTCTCCTCATTCCCCGGCCGTTCCCGCCGATCGGTGAGGGGCGGGGGCGCGCCCCGCCACGATCCAGCGCACGACGGAGCACACCATGACCAGCGAGTCCGGACCCAGCACCCCCGATCGTCCCGAGGGCTCCGCCTCGGACGCCACGACACCGACCGGCGACCCGGCGACGGAGACCGCGCACCGCGTGACGCCGTTCCGCTCGGGCGTCGCAGTGATGCTCATCGGCGCGCTCGTTCTGGTCGTGGGCCTGGTCCAGACCACGTCCGCGTCGCCGCAACCGTCGTGCCCCGAGGGGACCGAGCTGATCGCGAAGTTCGAGTACTCCGGCGGCGACTACGTGTTCGAGAAGCCCGCCGGCAACGAGTCGGTGGTGACCATCTCCGACGCCGACGCCACCGGCGGCGACTGGTCCTCCACCCGCCCGATCTCCGGCGTGCTCGTCAAGGGCGGACCGGGATCGAAGCTCACGACGCTGGATCCTGCGCAGACCTCGGGCACGTTCTCGAACGAGGGCCTGCCGCCGGTCGGCAACGGGAACACGCCGGACATCTCCAACATCCAGTTCTGCGGCCCCTCGGCGCCCGTCACCACCACGACGGACTCGACCACCACCACGACCACCGAACCCACCACCACCACGGACTCGACCACCACCACGGACTCGACCACCACCACCACGGACTCGACCACCACCACGACGGACTCCACCACCACAACGACCACCACGACCACGACCGACCCCACCACCACGACCACGACCGAACCCACCACCACGACGGACTCGACCTCCACCACGACGGACTCGTCGACCACCGACCACCACGGAGTCGACCACCACCGCGCCGGGTGCGACGACGGCGGTCGACCCCGAGGTCCAGGGCAACGTCGCGATCGCCACGTCGATCACCCCGGACGACGCCGCCGCGGTCGGCGGCGTCACCTCGGCGCTGGCGTTCACCGGCGGCCGCTCGCTGCCGATGGTCGTGATCGGCATCGTCCTGCTCCTCGTCGGCGCAACCGTCGCACTCGTCGCCCGGAGCCGTGAGCAGGAGACGACGAGCTGACCCACCGCCAGATCCGACTCCGCGGTCGACGTCGCGGTGCGTCACCCGCCCACCGACGACGGGACAGCACCGAGGCATCGACGCCGCTCCCCCATGAGGTGTGGTGCGACCGAGTCCTGCGGCTGGCCTGAGCTCGGTCGACCCGAGCTCAGGTCAGCGCAAGGTGAGTCGGGTGCCCTGCGGGGTCGAACGGTCGACGCTGGTGCGTTGCACGACACCCACGCCGTCCGGGGCCGAGTCGGTGTTGGCGCACCCGCCGTCCTCGTGGCGTTGGTAGTTGACCGACAGCCCGGCCGGCTCCACGCGTGTCCCGTCGACGGCGATCGCCAGCGGGTCCGACCAGCGCACCGCGACGCTCGGCGCGTCGCAGTCCGCGAACACCTCGGACCACATCGTGACCCCGACGATCCGGTCGCCGTCGAGGTACAGGTCCCGGACGACGGTGACCGCTCCGGTCGACGTGTCGGTGACCGAGCCACGCAATGCCGTCGACCCCCCGGGCGCAGGCTCGGTCCTCCGCTCGACCCGCAGCCGGTACGCGGTCCGCGGCGACCAGCCCAGGTCGCGGGTGTTGGCGTTGCCGAGCGCCGAGGGCAACGCCGAGGTCGACCCGTCGAGCTCGCCGCCGCCCGTGCGATAGCCGCCCCAGTTGACGGCGGTGGACCCGATGGGTCACCGCGGGTGCCACTGCAGCCCCAGGTGGGCGCCGCCGACCCGGCCCACGGCAGTGCCCGACGTCGGCCTGCAACGCCCAGAAGTACAACTGCGGCACCGTCGGCGGCTCCAGCACCTCGAAGGTGACCGACACCTCCGCGAACTCGCCCGGGAGGACCCAGCCGAGGTGGAACGACGACGCCCCGTTCGCTGACGGCGGCCGTCCCGTGGTGCGCGGGCCGCGAGCGGCGGGGGCGACCGCGTCGCGCAGCCGGTCCCACCAGGTCGAGCTCACCCTGGCGCCGGCGGGGTCGGTCCGGACCTGCGACGTGCCTGCATGCCACGAGCCTGCAGCCCCGCGACCCTGCCCACAAGCCGGAGCGAGCTGGCTCGTCCACCGACCGGATCGACTGACCCGATGACCCGACCGACCCGACCGACCCGACCGACCCGACCGACCCGACCGACCCGACCGACCCGACTGACCCGACTGACCCGACCGACCCGACCGACCCGACCGACCCGACGACCGCGAAGTAGAACGTGTTCCAGTTCCGAGGACCTAGAGTTCGCGCATGGGCATGCCGACCGACGTGCCGATCATCGACACGATGATCGGCTTCCCGAGCACCGACCGACGCGAGATCTACAAGTTCCTGGCACCGAGCCTGCGCGACGCCGAGAGCCGCGACGACTTCAAGATGCCGGCGCAGTACATGTTCAAGGACATCCCCGGCGAGATCGACGAGGGCGTCGACGCCGTCGCGGTGACGCTCGACAACATGGACCGCTTCGGCGTGGCACAGGGGCTGATCAACGTCGGCAGCACCGTCCGCGACGAGCCACGGCGCGCGATCCGCGAACATCCCGACCGCTTCCTGGGCCTGGTGGACGTGGACCCGCGGGAGGGCATGGACGCGGTGCGCAAGATCCGCTCGTTCCACGACGAGTACGGCATCGTGGCGGTGTCGTCGTTCCCCTCCGGTTGTTCGACCCCGATCGACGCGGCGGCCTACTACCCCGTCTACGCGACCTGTGCCGAGCTCGGCCTGCCGATCTTCCTCACCGCCGGGGTACCCGGACCGCGCGTGCCGCTCGCGCCCCAGCAGGTCGAGCTGCTCGACGAGGTGTGCTGGTTCTTCCCCGAGCTCACCATCGTGATGCGCCACGGCGCTGATCCGTGGACGGAGCTGGCCGTCAAGCTGATGCTGAAGTGGCCGAACCTCTACTACTCCACCTCGGCGTTCGCCCCGAAGCACTACCCCGAGCCGATCATCCGCTACGCCAACACCCGCGGCGCCGACAAGATCATCTACGCCGGGTACTTCCCCGCAGGGCTGACCTATGAGCGGATCATGTCCGAGCTGCCAGAGATCGGGCTGCGCGACGAGGTCTGGCCGAAGTTCCTGCGGGGCAACGCCGCTCGGATCCTCGGACTCGACAGCTGACACCGGCGCCTCGGCCGGGCCGCGCGACCCGCTGACCTCGTCGCTGCGTCTTCGTAGCGTCGCCGACGATGACGCGACTCGGCGCCGACACCGATGCACTTCGCGACCTCGGTTCCACCCTGCGGCGCTGCGCTTCCGAGCTCGACCGGATCGTGGTCGGCCTCGACGGCCGTGTGCGGGGCGCCGGCTGGCGCGGCCCCGACGCGGTTCGCTTCGAACGGGACTGGACCGGGGTCCAACGCGTCCGCCTGGCGAGCGGGGCGCAGCGGTGTGCCGAGCTCGCCTCGACCCTCGAACGCCAGGCGGGCGAACAGGAGCGCGCGTCCGCGACGTCCAGCGGTGCGGCACCCGGCGCTGGCACCGGGGCAGGTGTCAGCACCGGCGGTCGAGCGCCCGACCGGGGCGCACCGACCGGGCCCACACATGACCCGGACCGCGCTGCGACGGCGGTGCCCGCAGCGCCGGTCGCTGAGCGGCGCTACCTCGGCGGGGTGGACCTCACCGTTGGGTTCGCCACGCTGGCGATCGCGGGGGACCTGTCGATCCAGGACCTGCACGACGGTCGTGTCCGCGTCGTGCTCGGCGAGTCGACAGGGGTCGGCGCGGGCGCCGGTGCCGGGGGCAGCGTCGACGTCGCGATCGGCGACGAGACACTCGACCCGTTCGCTGCCGCTGGACTGAGCGCAGCGGTCGCCGGGCGACTCGGCGGGGTGGAACGGCGGAGCTGGACGGTGCGCCCCGATGAGGTCGATGACCTGCTGGTTCGCCTCGGTGCCGAGTCCGTCGTGGACGCCACACCGTTCGCCCCCGCTGTCGACGCCGCCACCGGGCTCGTGGACCGGGCGACGGAGTGGCTGACCGGGCTCGACCCGGGCGTGGACCAGCTGGCCACGTCACCAGCGCCCGACGCCACCGAGCGACTCGTGGAGCTGACCGTGCTCGCGTCCGCCGGTGCTGGAGCCGGCCGCGGTGACGGGCCGGGGTCGGTCGCCGGTCTCGCCGCAGCGGGCTCGGGGAGCGTGCGCGCCGGGATCCGCACCGAGGGCTCGGGCGGCGGCGCGACGACCAGCGCGGTGATCGAGGCCAACGGCACCGCGTCGGCGGCGCTCGGCGGGGCGCTCCTCGGCCGCCTCGGCGTGGCGCTCGGCGACAGCGCGGACGCTGCCGGGTCGCTCCGCGTCGAGCTGCCGATGACCGGGCCCGACCGGGGAGCGCACGCCCTGGTGACCCACAGCAGCGGGGACGGCTCGACGCTCACCGAGACCCGCGCCGTGGTCGACCTGACCCATCCGGCGCTGGCCGACGGCGCGCTGCGCGTCGGCGCCGCCGCCGACGCGGTCCGCGACGGCGACGTCGACCGCGCGCTCGAGCTGCTCGGGTCGATTCGCTGGCCCGACGAGGCCGTGACCAGCGCGGCCGGCACCGCCGAGGTGTCCGGGTCGAGCGCTCGGGCCGGGGGCCGGGTCGCGTTCGGCCCCGGCGTGGGCGTCGCCGCACGCGGACACGCCGTCGAGGTCACACGCTGAGTCGCCGCCCCGGCGACGGTCGCGGCGTCAGCTCAGCAGACGGCGGGTGGCGTCCTCGAGCTTCGGGTTCAGCGACGACGCCGGCTCCACCCCGGAGATCCAGCTGACCAGCGCCGCGAGCCACACATCGGAGAGCAGGTCGATGCTCAACACGTCGCGGGCACCCGCATCCCCGTGGGCCTCGGCGTCCGAGCCGAGCGCGTCGCTGATGATGCGCCGCATGAGATCCCGGGTGCGGGCGACCGCAGGGGCGATCTCGGCATTGCCGGAGACCAGCGCGCGGATCATCGCGACGGTGACCTCGGGCTGACGCTGCAGCGCCCGGTTCGCCCGGCGCAGCACGTCGACGACACGTTCGACCGGGTCGTCCCCCTCGGCGGGCCGGACGGCGAGCCGGTCGGCGAGGCCCTCGATGTCCGCGATCATCACCGAGACCAGCAGGTACTCCTTGGAGGGGAAGTAGCGGTAGAGCGTGCCGAGCGCGACGTCCGCCCGCTGAGCGACCTCGCGCATCTGGACCGCGTCCCAGCCACCGGCGAGCGCGAGCTCGGCGGTGGCGGCGAGCATCCGGTCGCGGCGCTCACGCTGCGCGAGCGTGAGCGTCGCTTCGGAGCTCAGTATCGATGCTGGTACTGCCACGCACGCCTCGCCGGTCGCCACCACCCGGGTCGACCGGGCCGGTTGACCACTCTACGGGAACGCCACGGACGAGAACCGGTTCCAGTTCCGGGTCGGGCGGCCGAGACCGCCGCATCGGATCGCTGCAGCGTCACCAGGCGACGAGCGGCCCGGCGACCTGCTCGAGCTCGACGGTCGCGGCGAGGTCGATGGGCACGTCGTCGAGGCGGACGCCCTCGGCGCCGAGGTGTGAGCGAAGCAGCTCGACGTGTGCATCGGCGTCGGCGAGGTGCCCCCCCTCGCCCCACAGCTGCAACCCGACCGGGACGCCCAGCCCGTCGGCGAGCTCGAGCAGTGCTGAGGTCGTCGGGTCGAGCCCGTCGGCGCCGCGGGCCTGGTCGGTGACCGCGAGACACGGTCGGCCCTCGAGCCCGCACACCACACCGGCCGCTGCGGCGAACCCGTCGACCCGGGTGGCGGGCACGCACACGCTGCCGGGGATGGACGTCGGGAACGTCCGCGCGATCCAGAATCCCGCCGGACCCGGGTCCGCGACGGCGATGCCCCGCTCGGGCAGCGCGCCGGCGAGGTGCAGCGAGGCGCGCGCCGCGGTGAGCGGGACGGCGTCGGACTCGTAGAGCGGCGTCACGACTCCCGCCAGCACGTCGTAGAGCGGCGGCCGCTCGGGCGGCGTGCGCGACGGCGTCCAGCGATGGCAGAGCGCAGCGAGCTGAGCGGGTGGCACCTCCTGCACGGCGTGGCTGCCGAGTGCGTCGAGTGGCGACTCGTCGGGGTCCAACCCGCTCACGATCACGACATCGGCGTCCGACAGCCCAGCGAGCTCGAAGTCGCGGGCCTGGAGTCCGGCGGTGCCGAAGTGGAACGGGCTGTCCCACCGCTCGACGCCCTTGGCGCCCCAGGTGTTGACGACCCCGACCCCGGCGGTGCGGGTCAGGTGCTCGAGCGCCTCGAGGGCGTTGGTCCGCACGACGCCGGGACCGACCACGACCACGAGACGCAGGTCCGCCAGCGCCGGGTCGAGGGTGAGCACGGGGCGCCGGACGGGCTCCGGCGGGCGCACGTCGGCCGGAACCGGAGCCTCGAGGTCCAGCGCCAGGTGCAGCGCAAGCGTGCCGGGGACCGCCATCCCCGGCGGATCGTCGAGCAGGTCGAGCAGCTCGTCGACCGCCTCGACGGGGAACACGGGTGAGCGGCCGCCCGGGCAGGACGAGAGGTGCAGCAGCGGCCCGTCGAGCAGCGCCGCCCCGAGCCGTCCGCTGCCGTCGTGATGGCCGACGCGACCGTCCGCGTCGGCGAGCAGGACCGCGAGATCGACGTCGTCGACGTCGATGTGACGCAGCGAGCCGAGCGGCGCTCCGTAGGCGCGCATCGACGCCGAGGGCACGCGGAGCGCTGCTCGAGCAGCGCACCGACGGTTCCCGCGGCGAAGCCGTCCGACCCGTCGCTCATGGCTCCGACCCGGGCGGCGCGAGCGCGTCGAGTGCGGTCTCGACCGCGCCCACGAGCTCGGGCTCGAGATCGACGAAGGAGTCGACGGCGCCGATGACCCGCCGCCACCCCTCCGCCGGTGTTCCCCAGCCGAGCCGTTCGCAGACGCCGGTCTTCCAGTCCTCGGGACGCGGCACGTCGGGCCACGCCTCGATGCCCAGGGAGCGTGGGCGGACGCACTGCCAGATGTCGACGTGGGGGTGGCCGACGACCAGCACGTGGGGGCCACGGACCCGTTCTGCGATGCGCTGCTCCTTCGAGCCGGCCACGAGGTGGTCGACGAGCACGGCCAGCACCCGACCCGGACCGGGTGAGAACTCGGCGACCCGCTCGGCGAGGTCGTCGATCCCGCCGAGGGGCTCGACCACGATGCCGAGCTCGCGCAGCTCGTCGCCCCAGACGCGTTCCATGAAGCGTGCGTCGTGGACGCCCTCGACCCAGAACCGCGACGCCCGCGCGACCCGCGCCGCCTGCTCCTCGGCGACCAGGCCGCCGGCCGCCGAACGGCGCGCCGTCGGTGCACTGGTCGCGGGGTGGCGAGGCGCGACCAGCGTCACGGTCTCGCCGCGATGGGCGAACGCGCCGGGGCGGTGCTCGAAGCTGTGGCGCCCACCGCTGGCGTCGCGCAGCACGACGAGCTCGCCGGTGAACTGCACGACGCTGCCACGCAGGCCGCTGGAGCGGTGCAGCAGCTCGATACCCGGACGGACGAGCAGCTGGCGGTAGCTGGCCGCGTGGGACCGGCGGACGCCGCCGTCGTCGGCCAGCACGTCGGACCCGTAGGGGTCACCGGTCATGTGGTGCTCCGCGGAGGTCCGAGGGGACCATCGACGGCCCAACCCTCGTCGCCGTGCCGCAGGCCCTTCGCGAGCTGGCGGAGCACCTCGAGCCCGGGCCGGTCCACGAGCACGACGTCGGCGACGGTCCCGCCGTCGCGGGCCGCGGCGAGCGCTCGGCCGCCGGTGCTGGTCGCGCCCGGTGCGTCGGTGCTGAGAAGGAGCACCCGAACGGGCTCCGACCCCGACGCCCCGAGGGATGCGACGGCGCCGGCTCGTCCGAGCTCGCGCCACAGCACGTCGCCGCGCCGCAGCCCGCTGCCCGCCGTGGCGAAGCTGCCCGAGATCGACACCAGCATCGGACGTCCGGCCGCGTCGACGACGTCCGCGGCGAACTCGATGCCGTGGTGCTTGGCCGGGCTGCGGACCTGGGAGAAGCCGGCCTCGGAGAGCAGCTGCAGCGCCAGGTCCTTCGCCGCGGTCCCCTCGCTCGTCGCCAGCTCGACCGGATCGACCGGATCGTCGAGCGCTCCGGTACTCGCTGCGCCCGCCGGCACGTCGGCGCTGCTGGCCCCGGCGGTGTCCGAGGCCGACGCCGGGACCCGGGGACGCGGCGATCGGGGAGCGCCTCGCTCCTGTGCGATGCGGGCCTCGGCGCGTTCGACGTAGTCGGCGTCGGTGTCGTAGCCGACGTAGTGACGACCGGCCCGGACCGCGGCCACCGCGGTGCTGCCGGAGCCGAGGAACGGATCGAGGACCAGGTCGCCCTCGTAGGTGAAGAGGTGGATCAGCCGTTCGGGCAGCGCGACGGGGAACGGTGCGGGGTGGCCGACCCGGCGGGCCGACTCCGGGGCGATCTCCCACAGGTCCAGCGTCGACTCCATGAACTCGTCGCGGAACATGGTCGACACCGCGGGGAGACCACGGCGTTCGCGCTCGGCCTGAGGCACCGCGCGGTCGAACCGGCCCTTCGAGGCGACGACCACCCGTTCGGTGAGGTCTCGCAGCACGGGGTTCGCCGCCCGCTGGAACGACCCCCACGCGCACGAGCCCGACGCACCGCGTTGCTTGACCCAGATGATCTCGCCGCGCAGCAGGAGGCGCAGGTCGTCCTGGAGGATCGACGTCACGTCGGCGGCGAGCGAGCGGTACGGCCGACGGCCGAGGTTGGCGACGTTGACGGCGATCCGCCCGCCTGGCTCGAGGGTGCGGACGCACTCTGCGAAGACCTCGCGCAACATCTCGAGGTAGTCCACGTAGGTGGCCGGGACGTGCTCCGCGTCGAGCTCGGTCTCGTACGCCTTGCCGGCGAAGTAGGGCGGGGAGGTGACGACCAGGGCCACCGATCCGTCGGCCACCTGCGGACATGTCGCTCGACCGAGCCGTGGACCACCCGGTCGACGGCTCGCACTGCCGGATCGTCGACCAGGGTGTCGTCGTCGGAGATCACCGGCGGCGAGAACCGCGCGTAGAAGTCGCTGGCGTCGTGGCCCTCTCGCCGGCCGACCCCGAACTCGGACGTGGCCGTCGGGCGACGCCGCTTCGGTGGGGTCGGCTCCGGTCGGCTCACGTGGCAGAGACTACGGGGCGGCTGTGACGGTCGCGAGCTCGCACCGGCGCAGCGCCGGCCGCGCCGGCGGGCTCAGTAGCGCAGGCCCGGTGCCCGCGTGAAGAACACGTCGGTCGCGAGCTGCTGACCCAGCTTGGTGGCGTCCCAGCGCTTCTCGCCGTTGTTGATCGTCGGGCCGTCGGCCCAGCCCTTCATGAGGATGATGTTCTCCGCGACGGCGCGGATGACCTGTCCGGTCACGTGGTCCGCCTCGTCGGAGGCCAGCCAGGCGACCAGCGGCGACGAGACCGACGGGTCCATCCGGTTCCACTCGTCCTCGGGCACGTCGTCGGCCTCGATGACCGCCGGAGCACCCGGCATGGTGCCGGTGATCCGCGTCGCTGCCGCGGGGCCGACCGCGTTGACCGTCACGCCCATCTTGTAGAGCTCGAGGCTGAGGGTCTGGGTGAGGCTCGCGATCGCTGCCTTGGCCGGCGCGTAGTTCGACTGGCCGAAGTTGCCGGTCAGCCCCGCGCCGGACACGGTGTTGATGATCCGGCCGCCGACGCGCTCGCCGCTCGCCTTGTTGACCGACCGCCAGTGCACCGCCGCGTGCTTGCAGGGCGCCCAGGTGCCACGCAGGTGGACCTTGATGACCGCGTCGAAGTCGTCGGGCGACATGTTGAAGATCGAGCCGTCGCGGACGATGCCGGCGTTGTTGACCAGGATGTCGAGGCGGCCGAACGCATCGACGGCCTGGGCGACCATCTCGCCGGCGGCGTCGTAGTCGGACACGTCCGCGTAGTTGGCGACGGCCTCGCCGCCGCGGCCGGTGATGATGTCGACGGTGAGGTCGGCATCGCGGCCCTGGCCCTCACCGGTCACCGATCCGCCGAGGTCGTTCACGACGACCTTCGCTCCGTGCTTCGCGAGCTCGAGTGCGTGACCGCGTCCGATGCCGTGGCCGGCCCCGGAGACGATCGCGACCTTGCCGTCCAACATGCCCATGTGCGTCGTGTCCCCTCTGCGGTGCCGGCTCCGGCGGTCCGGGCCCGGCGTCCCCGGCCGAGCCGGGATCTGACAGGTCGTCAGATCCTAGGGCCGGCAGTTCGGGCGGACGAAAACGGCAGTGGGGCGGGGCGCTCACGCTCCTGATGCCACTCGGGGCACCCGTCCGGCCGCCCCGCCGGTCGCGTCAGCTCTGCTCGACGCCCTCCGCCTCGGTCTCACCGGTCTGCAGGGCGTCGCCGCCGGTCGCGAGCTGCCAGACCACCGCGCCGAGTGCCCCGCCCACGACCGGTGCGGCGATGAACAGCCAGAGCTGACCGAAGGCCGTGCCGCCCTCGAACAGCGCCGGGCCGAGCGACCGGGCCGGGTTCACCGAGGTGTTGGTGATCGGGATCGAGATCAGGTGGATCAGGGTCAGCATCAGCCCGATGCCGATCGCGGCCTGCGCCTTGGCGGCGGCCTTGGTGGTCACGCCCAGGATGACGATCACGAACAGCGCGGTCAGCACCACCTCGGAGATGGCCGCGCCGGGCAGGTCGTAGAAGATGCGGCCGTTCTCCTGGCCGTAGGCGTTCGACGCGAACGCCCCCTGGGTGATCTCGAACCCGCCGGGACGGGAGGTCTGGATCGACCACAGCACCGCGACCGCACCGATCGCTCCGAGGCACTGCGTGACGACGTAGGCCGGCACGTCCGCCCAGGCGAACCGCTTCGCCGTGGCCAGCCCGACCGACACCGCCGGGTTGAAGTGCCCACCGGACACGTGGCCGAGGGCGTAGACGCGCCACAGAGCACCGTCAGGCCGAAGGCCAGGCTGACGCCCAGGTAGCCGATCCCGCTGTTGGTGATCCCGGCGACCCCGAGGTCGAGCCCGCCGACGCCGATCGTGCCGCTCGCGGGCTCCAGCGCCTTCGCCGCGAAGATCGCCGAGCCGCACCCCCCGAGCACCAGCAGGAACGTGCCGATGAACTCCGCACCGAGCTTCTTGGTGAGTACCACGTCAGCCTCCTCGCTACCGCGCACCCGCAACGCGACGGGACCCTGGTGCGACGGTACCCCCCGACCGGGTGACGGGACGGGGATCCCGGCGGCGGGCACCCCGTCGCCGGCGTCCCACGCCGGGCTCGGCGTCGCGGCGTACCGTGACGACGTGGATCTCGGAGCCGGACGGCGGCGCTCACTGCTGGACCATCCGGCCCGCTACGTCGTCACCGGATTCGTCACCGTCATCACCGTCGGGGCGGCCCTCCTCGCGCTGCCGTTCTCGACCGCGTCGGGTCGCTCCACCTCGGCCCTCGACGCGTTCTTCACCGCGACCTCGGCGGTGTGTGTCACCGGGCTCGCCGTCGTGGACACGGGCAGCCACTGGAGCGGCTTCGGCCAGGCCGTCATCCTGGCGCTCATCCAGATCGGCGGGCTCGGCTTCATGACCGTCGCGTCGCTGCTGGTGGTGCTCCTCTCCAAGCGTCTCGGCCTGCGGCGACAGCTCGTCGCGAGCACCGAGCGCAGCGTGCTGAGCCTGGGTGATCTCCGTCAGGTGCTGATCGGTCTCGCGCTGGTGACCCTGGCGGTGCAGCTGGTGGTTGCCGCGACCCTCACGCTCCGGTTCTGGATGACCCAGGACGTCCAGCCGCTCGACGCGCTCTGGAGCGGCGTGTTCCATGCCGTGTCGGCGTTCAACAACGCGGGGTTCTCGCTGTACCCCGACTCGCTCGTCGGGTTCGCCGGGGACTGGGTCGTGCTCGTCCCGGTCATGGCGTCGATCGTGATCGGCGGGCTCGGCTTCCCCGTCCTGGTCGATCTCCGTCGCGTCCGGTGGCGCTGGCGCGACCTGACGCTGCACTCGAAGGTGACCCTCGCCGCGACCGCTGCGCTGTTCGTCACCGCGTTCATCGTGCTGACGCTGCTCGAGTGGTCCAACCCCGCGACGCTCGGGCCCATGCCGGTGCACCAGAAGGTCCTCGACGGCGGGTTCGCCGCCGTCACGCCGCGCACCGCCGGGTTCAACACGATCGACGTGACGGGGATGCACCCCGAGAGCCTGCTGGCGACGATCGGGCTCATGTTCGTCGGCGCCGGCTCCGCGGGCACCTCGGGCGGCATCAAGGTCTCGACGTTCGCCATCCTGGCACTGGTCATCTGGAGCCAGGTGCGCGGCGAGCCCGACGTCACCGGGTTCCGTCGGCGCATCCCCGACTCGACCCAGCGTCAAGCCGTCACCGTCGCGCTGCTCGCCGTCGGGCTCGTCGTCGCGTCGGCCGGCGTGCTGTTGGTCTCGGCCGAGGTGCCGCTGGGTGACGCGCTCTTCGAGTCGGTCTCGGCGTTCGGTACGGTGGGGCTGTCGACGGGGATCACCCCCCAGCTCCCGGCGATCGACCAGCTGGTGCTGATGGGGTTGATGCTCGTCGGGCGCGTCGGGCCGATCACGCTGGGCGCGGCGCTGGTGCTGCGTGCGCAGCGCAGCAAGTTCCGCTTCCCCGAGGAGGGTCCCCTCATTGGCTGATCGACGGGTCCGACCGGAGACGATCGTGGTGATCGGGCTGGGCCGCTTCGGCATGGCCATGGCCGCCGAGCTCATCGCCCAGCACCACGAGGTGTTGGGCATCGACCGGGACGAGCGCCTGGTCCAGGCCGCAGCGGACACGCTGACCCACGTCGTGCAGGCCGACGCCACCGATGCGGCCGCGCTGCGCCAGCTGGGCGTCGAGACGGTGCAGCATGCGGTGGTCGCGATCGGTGATGCGATCGAGGCGAGCATCCTCGCCACCGCCACGCTCGTCGACCTCGAGATCGAGGACATCTGGGCCAAGGCCCAGACCGAGCAGCACGCGAGCATCCTGAAGCGCGTCGGGGCGAAGCACGTCGTGTTCCCCGAGGCCGACATGGGGCGACGCGTCGCGCACCGTGTCACGAGCCGCATGATCGACTACTTCGCGGTCGACGACTCGTTCGCGCTCGTCGAGACCAGCGTGCCGACGGACCTGGTCGGCACGACGTTGGCCACCTCGGGCATCCGCACGAAGTACAAGGTCAACATCGTCGCCCTCAAGGAGCCCGACGGGACGTTCTCACACGTCCTGCCCGACACGGTGCTGGTCCAGGGGGCACTGCTGCTGATCGGTGGCGAGGTCGAGCAGGTCGAAGCCTTCGCTCGCGAGGTCTGACCGCCGCGCGACGGCGCCTCGGCGCCGCTGGCTCACCCCGGCTCGACCGCCAGCTCGAGCATCGCCACCAGCGGTGCGCCCGCGTCGCCGCCGCGGCGGCCGACCTCCACGAACCCCGGACGCTCATGGAACGCGCGTACGAGTCGGGGTTCGGTGGGTCCACGTTCACCTCGGCGGCGACCCACGACGCCCGAGCGTCGCGCGCGTGGTCGGCGACGGCCCGGTACAGCGACCGACCGACGCCGACGCCCTGGTGCGACGGCGCCACGGCGATCCGGTCGACATAGCGGAAGCCGCCCGACCCCGACCTCGACCCAGCGCCGTAGCGGTCGCTGAACCAGCGGTAGTTCGGCGAGTCGTAGTCCGCGCCCGGCGCCAGCGCGAGCACCACGCCGGCGAGCGTCGCACCGTCGACATCGCGCGCCACGAGTGCGAGGCTGCACTGACCGACGAGGTGGGCGAGACGGCCGGCCTCCAGCGTCCCGACGTGGGGGACCCAGCGCTGGTTGAGCGCCAGCACGTCGTCGAGGTCCGCCTCGTCCAGCCGGCGCAGCTCGGGCGCCGCGCCGGCGTCGCTCACCCGGCGAGCTCGTCGCGCAGCACTTGGCGCAGCACCGAACCCGACGTGCTGCGGGGCAGCTCGGGCACGAGCTCGATGCGGTCGGGGAGCTGTCGCTGGCCGAGACCCTGCGAGCGGAGGTGGCCCAGGAGCGAGCCGGCGTCCAGGCCGCGACCGTCGTGGCCGTCAGCGGGCTGCACGACCGCACACGTGCGTTCGCCGAGCTCGGCGTCGGGGAGCTCGACCACGGCGGCGTCGGCGACCCCGGGGTGGGTGAGCAGCAACGACTCGAGCTCGCGGGCGGCGAGGTGCGCCTCGAGGCGGAGCACGACGTCGGGCAGCCGGCCCATGACGGTCAGGCTCCCGTGCTCGTCGAGTCGGCCCAGGTGACCGGTCCGCAGGAACCCGTCGGCGTCGAGCGCCTCGGCCCGGTGGACGGGGTCGAGGTGGCCGAGCGTGAGCTGGGGACCGCGGGCCAGGATCTCGCCGTCGTCGCCGGACGCGACGGGGCGACCGTCGGGGTCCACGACGCGCAGCTCGACGCCGGTGCAGGGCCGCCCGACCGCGCCGTGCGGCGCAGCGGGGTCGGCCACGTCCGAGCAGCACAGCACCGGCGCCTCGACGCATCCGTAGACCGACAGCACCGGCACACCGATCAGCTCCCCAGCGGCGCGCGCCAGGTCGATCGGTCCAGCGGCTCCCGACCCGGGCGGCTGTCCGTCCGGTGCGCCGGGGGCCACCTCGCCCACGTGACCGGCGAGATCAGCAGCGCTGTCCGGGCCGGTGAGATCGGTGAGGTCGGTGAGGTCGGTGAGCGCCGCAGCGTTCCCCTCGTCGGGCTCGATCCGTACGAGCACGGCTCGCAGGTCCGGGAAGACCGGCTGCAGCGACCGACGCTGGTGGGCCAGGTAGGCCCCGTGGTGCTCGTCGGTCCACCCTGCCAAGGTCACCCCTTCGCGGCCGAGCACCTCGCTGGTGCCCTGGGGGTCGAAGTGCTCGACGAGGATGTTGGCGCACCCGGACAGCAGGCTCGCGAGGAGCCAGAGCGGTGCGTCGGCACCCGCCAGTGGGGTGATGAGCGCATGGCGGTCGCGTGGGATCAACGCGAGCCGGGTGCAGAGCGCTCCGGCTGCGGCGATCAACGCGGCGTCGCTGTGGGCCACGCACCGGGCGGAGCCGGGTCGCCCCGCATCGAGGATCCAGCGCGGATCGTGCTCGGCCATGTCGTCGGGGTCGGTCCGAGGGACCGCCTCGAGACGGGTCGGGTCCCCCTGGGGGAGCGTGCGGTCGGCGTAGAGGACGCGCAGCACACCGGAGCGCTGCGCCACCTCGGTCGCGAGCCGCTCGCGCTCGACGCCCTGCCACTCGGTCGGGCACACGAGCAGTGTGGCTCCCGCTGCAGCGGTCGACTCCGCCACCCGGTCGACGTCGGCATCCATCGGCACGGGGTGCTGCACGACGCCGAGGCGCGCGAGCGCTGCCATCAGCACCAGGGTCTCGGGCCACACGGGGAGCTGCCAGGCGACCACGTCGCCCGGACCGACCCCCGCTCCGGCGAGGCCTGCGGCGGCCCGCTCGGCCTCGGTCCACAGCTCGACGAAGGTGAGGGTCTCCATGTCCTCGTCGACCGTTGCGAGCGCGTCGGGCGTGTCCTCCGCCCGTCGCTCCAACAGGTCCCACAGCGTCCGCGCGTACAGCATGCGCCTCCCAGGTCAGCCGGTCCGCAGTGTAGGGAACGAGCCGGGCCGGCGGTGTCTTCGTCCGTCGAGGAGCGGGGCTAGCGCCCGGCGTCGAGGTCGGGCACCGCCGTCCCCGCCGGGACGACCTCGATCGGCCGCGCGCCGATCGGGTCGAGCAGCGGGATCTCCACGACCGGCCCGTCGCCGCTCGCGACGCTGTCGCACGGCGCGCCATCCTCGGGAACCAGGACCACCGCCAGCACCGTGATCGCCTCGTCCGACTCCGACACGCTGATCTGTGCGAGCACCTCGTCGACCGACTCAGCGCACTGGACGCTCACCGAGATCACGTCCGAGTCCCCGTCGCCGTCGCCGACCGGGGCGGCGCTCACCGGTGCGACCGCCGGACCCAGCGCGTCCACATCGAGATCGTCGGGGACCTCGAAGGACAACGACGTCGAGCCGTCCGCCACCAGGACCTCGCTGACACCGGCCGGGGCCGGTGAGCCGTCGGGGAAGCCAGCATCCGCCACGGGCGTCGTGGTGGTGGCGGCATCGCGCTCCGGTGGCAGGGTCTGCGGCGTGGGGAGGATCTCGGTCGGTCCGGCGGGGAACCCGACGAGGATGAGCGCGATCACCCCGATGACCGCCATCGCGATGAACACACCGAGGAACCACCGCATGTTCACGCCGCGCTCCACCGAGTCGGACCCGTCCCGGCGACGGCGGACGTCACGGTCTCGGCGGCCACCCACCGGCTCAGGCTGCCGGAGCGGGCGGCGCACCGCAACGTCGGCGGGGTGCGACGCGCCCGCCGCACGGGCGGCGGGCTCCGAGCCCGCTCAGAGCACGGCGACGGGCGCGACCGGCGCGGAGCTCGCCCCCACCAGCGGCTCGGGTGCGGCGCACAGCAGGAAGGCCCAGCGGCCCTCCTGCGCGCACGCGTCCGACAGCGCCTCGAAGTCCCAGTTCTGGCCCTGGAGCAGCCCCATGTCACGCAACTGGATCATGTGGACCGCGAGGCAGTCCGACCAGTCCGCCAGGGAGGGTGGGAACGCCTCGTACGCGTAGGAGTCGACGAAGGCGCCGGCGACGTCGTGACGGTGCAGCCACTCGATGGTCTGGACCGACAGGCCCGGCAGCTGGAAGTCCGTGCCCGTCGCGTAGCGCTCTCGTTCACCGGCGTGGTAGTGACGCATCTCGCCGGTGCGCACGCAGAGCACGTCACCCGACTCGACCGTGATGCCCGCTGCGTCGAGCGCCGCGTCGAGGTCGTCCGCGGTGATCGAGTAGCCCGGGTCCGCCTCGTCGAGGCCGGCGAGCCCCTTCAGACGTGGCAGGTCGATGAGCACACCACGGGTGACGATCTGGGGCAGCTTCTCGGCACCGAGCTTCGCCGCCCCGTACTGGGCCGTGATCGTGGAGGTCGGGACGCCGTTGTAGAGCAGGCCGTCGTAGGAGACGTGACAGAGCGCGTCGATGTGGGTGCCGGCGCAGGTCGACATCGTCACGAGGTCGTCGGTTCCCTCCCAGATCCCCGGCGCGTACTGGTCGCGCTCGTTGAGCGACGTGAGCGTCAGGATCGGGTTGTAGCGCCGGGCCGGCTGGCCGACCTGGATCCCCTCCGCACGCAGGTCGACGCCCAGCGCCACCCGTCGCCCGGAGCGGACCTGTGCCGCGCCACGCTGGGCGGCGACGTCGGTCAGCAGGTTCCCGCAGCCCAACTCGTCGTCGTCGCCCCAGCGCCCCCAGTTCGAGACACGTGCGGCCAGCTCGGGCAGGTCACCGGGGAGCGGCATCGGACGCGCTCAGCTCAGCGTCAGCACGCCGCGGGCCAGCTTGCCCTCGTGCAGTTCGTCGAGCGCGAGACCGAAGTCCTCGAGCGGGTAGGTGCGTGAGACCAGCTCGTCGAGCTTGAGCCGGCCGGCCTGGTAGAGCTTCACCATCAGCGGGATGTCGAACTGGGGTCGAGCGGAGCCGTAGCGACAGCCCATGATCGACTTGTCGTTGTACATCGTGTTGACGACGAAGCTGGCTTCCGAGCCCATCTTCGGCACGCCCAGCATCACGAGGTTGCCACCCCAGTCCAGCAGGTCGGTCGCAGTGCGGATCAGCGCGGTGGAACCGACGCACTCGAAGACGTGGTCGACCCCGTCGGGACAGATCTCCTTGACCGCGGCGACGAGGTCGAAGTCGGCTCCGTCGGGGCGGATGAAGTGCGTGGCGCCGAACTCGCGGGCGACCGCCTCCTTGGACGGGTTCGTGTCGACCGCGATGACGGGCAGCGCGTCCGACAGCGCGGCGCCCTGGATCGCGTTGAGGCCGATCCCGCCCACGCCGATCACGACGACCGACTCGCCGTGGGTGACCTTGGCGCGGTTGATCACGGCGCCGACTCCGGTCAGCACGCCACAGCCGATCAGCGACGCCGAGGTGAGCGGCACGTCGTCGGGGATCTTGACGGCCTGGGTGGCCTTGACGACCGTCTCCTCGCAGAACACCCCGAGGTTGGCGAACTGGAAGACCTTCTTCGTGTCCTCGCCGGTGCCGCAGGTGAAGGGGCGCGACAGCTTGCCGAGGGACTGGCGACAGAACGTCGGCTTGCCGCGGTCGCACTGCGCGCACTGGCCGCAGTTGCCGAGCGTGGAGAGCACGACGTGGTCGCCGACCGCCACGTTGGTGACGTCATCGGCCACCTGGACGACGACGCCCGCGCCCTCGTGGCCGAGCACGACCGGCGGCGGGAACATGATCGTCCCGTCGAGCACCGAGACGTCGCTGTGGCACAGCCCCGCCGCCTCGATGCGCACCCGGACCTCACCGCCGCGCAGGTCACGGACCTGCACGTCGGTCTCGACCGTTGCCTGCTCGCCGTCCCACACGATCGCCTTCATGCCGGCGACCGTAGCCGAGAACGAGAACGCGTTTCAGTTCTGTCTGGCCCCGCCGAGCGCCCCTGTGGTGAGCTTCGGCCATGCGCCTCGACCCGTCGCGGACCCCCCCGCTGGATCTGCAGTACCGGCTGCTGGGGCGTCCGGGACCGGCTCGACGGTTGCTGGTGCTGCTCCACGGCTACGCCGAACCGGCGGAGCCGCTGACGGATCGCCTGAACCTGCTCGACCCGACGGGTACGTGCCTGGCGGTCGTACCCGAGGCGCCCTTCGAACGAAGGGGCGCGGCGATCTGGCACCGGGCCGTGCTCAACGCACCGCTCGAGGCAGCGGAGCAGTTCGAGCGATCGCTGATCAGCCTGGACGCGCTGCTCGGTCGGTTGGGCGACGACACCGGCCTGGATCCGGCCGAGGCGGTCGTCGGCGGGTTCAGCCAGGGCGGCGGGTTGTCGTTCGGGCTGGCCCTGGGTGCCGGGATCCGCCACCGGCCCGCTGCCACCTTCGGGGTGTGCAGCTTCCCGCCCGCGTTCGGCGGCTTCCGGGTGGACCGCGCCGGCGCAGCGGGGCGACCGGCGTTCCTGGTCAGCGCGCACCGGGACCACTTCGCACCGATCGAGCTGTCACGCGGCGGTGCCGCCGCGATGCGCGAGGTCGGCATCGAGCTGACCTACGCCGAGGTCGACACCGAGCACGTCATGAGCGACGAGGCCGCTGTGCTCGCCGGGCGATGGCTGGCCGCAGTGCTGCGCGACGAGGCGCCGACCGGATTCGAGGAGCTGCCCGTCGGGGTCGACGCCCGCGAGGGGTTCTACGAGGATCTCTGGATCATCGAGTCCTGATCTGGCCCGAGCTGCGGGCCCGACCAGCTCGGCTCACCTCAGCCCGGTAGCTCTGGGTGGCACCAGGACGTCCCCGGGTCGTGACGCCACCCAGACCGGCGCCACCGGCCCCGACCGGACGGGGCCCCGTGGCTCTGGGTGGCACCAGGACGTCCCACGGTCGTGACGCCACCCAAACACCGGGATCAGCGCACTGCGTCAGCGGGTCCGCTGCGTCCGACCTCGCCGTCGGCCGGGAGCTCGATCAGGTCACCGAGCGCCTCCACCAGCTGCTCGAGGCGCGCCTCCAGCTGCTCGACCCGCGCCTCGAGCTCGTCGACCCGACCGCCGCCCCGGGCCGACGGCGTCACGGAGCTCGACGGAGGCGCCGCGGCGCGTGCCTCGGCATCGACCTGGAGCACCTCGATCCAGCGCGCCTCCTTCTGTCCGGGCTGACGTTCGACCTGCTCCACCAGCTGACGGGGTCCGTCGCGCATCGCCGCGAGCGTCGTGACGACGTCCTCGGGCGACGCGAAGGGGTGCATCCGCTCGGTGCGGGTCCGCAGCTCGTTCACGGTCTGGGCGCCCCGCAGCAACAACGCACCCAACAGCACCCGCTGCGCGGTGTCGATCCCCAGGCCCTCGTCCGCGACGTGGCGATACTTCGTCGCCCGTTCGCCGCTGCCGGGGTGCACCACCCGGGCGAGGCCCTTGCCCTTCAGCGCCAGGACCGTGGTCTCGACGAGCTGCTCGGGGTAGTCGACGACCGGGTCGCGGTTCGACGTCTGGTTGCACGCAGCGGTCAGCGCCTTGAGCGTGAGGGGCGCCCCGTCGACCGACGTGCTCTGCTTCTCGATCAGCGACCCCAGCACCCGGGCCTGGGGTGCGGTCAGCTCCAACTCGTCGGGGACGTCCACCATCCGCTCAATCTGTCACACGCCGGGCGGGCGGCCGTGCGGTTCGTCAGATCTCGTCGCCGAAGCTGTCGCAGTCCGGGTTCTCGCACACGAAGCGGGTGTCGACGACGTGGGACGGATCGCCGGGCAGGGCCGTGACCCCGCACGATGGACAGATCGGCGCCCGCTCACCGCCCTCGACGTCGCTCACGGCCCCGTCCTCCTCGGACTCGGCTCGGACCCGGCTCGGCGTCAGCCGGGCCAGACGATCGACTGCATCTCCGAGTACGCGTGCAGACCGAAGTCGCCCCCGTCGCGACCCACGCCGGACTGCTTGAAGCCGCCGAATGGCGCCTCGTGGTTGCGCTGCAGCGTGTTGATCCCCACGTTGCCCGAGCGCAGTCGCTTCGCAACACCCCACGCCCGGGCGCTGTCCTTGGAGAACACGTAGCTGTAGAGGCCGTAGTCGCTGTCGTTCGCGATCGCGACGGCCTCGTCCTCGTCGTCGAAGGGCACCACGACGACGACCGGGCCGAACAGCTCCTCGCGGACGGGGGTCATCTCGTTGGTGCAGTCGACCAGCAGCGTCGGGGCGACATAGAAGCCACGCTCGGTGTCGGGGCGTTCGCCGCCCGCGGCGATGGTGGCGCCCTCGTCGACCCCTGCGCGGACGTAGCCCTCGATGCGGTCGCGGTGCGCGCCGGAGATGACCGGACCGACCACCGTGTCGCGCTCGAGCGGGTCGCCCACCTTCATGTGACCGATCGCCTGCTGCAGGCCGGCGACGAGGTGGTCGTGGATCGATCGGTGCACGATCACCCGGGTGGGCGAGGTGCAGATCTGCCCGGAGTGGAACCCGTAGACCGAGGAGATCCCGCCGATCGCGGCCTTCAGGTCCGCGTCGTCGAACACGATGCAGGCGCCCTTGCCGCCGAGCTCCATCAGCTGGCGCTTCATCTGCGAACCGCACACCTCGCCGATGCGCTGACCGACCTGGGTCGACCCGGTGAAGGACACCATGTCGGTGAGTGGGTTCGAGACGACGGCCTCGGAGGGAGCGATGTCCTGGCCGGTCACGACGTTGACGACGCCGGGCGGGAACCCCGCCTCGTTCATCAGCTCCACCATGCGGACCACACCGAGCGGATCCTGCGGGGCCGGCTTGACCACCACGGTGTTGCCCATCGCGAGCGCCGGGCCGATCTTGCCGGCCATGTTCGTCATCGGGAAGTTGTACGAGGTGATGCAGGTCACGACGCCGACCGGCGCCCGGTGCACCGCCGCGGAGATCAGCCCGCCGGGGGCGAGTGCCGTGGTCGGCATGACCGCCGGCGGCAACGGCACGATGTTCGACTCCAGCGCACCGCGGGCGTAGCGCCGCAGGCGGGCGGATGCCTGGGGGAACTGGATCGACTTCGCGATGCGCATGGTCGCGCCGGTCTCGGCCTGCAGGACGGGGACGATCTCGTCCGCGTGCGCATCGATGAGCTCCGCGGCGCGCTCCAGGAGCACGGCGCGTTCCTCGGGTGACGTGCGCGACCAGGCGTCGAACGCCTCCGCGGCCGCCTCGACCGCAGCGTTCGCCTGCTCGACCGAGGCCTCCGGCGCGCGCCCGGCGAGCTCCTCGGTGGCCGGGTTGACGATGTCGTAGGTGCCCGCGCCGCCCTCGACCGAGTCACCGCCGATGGTCAAGCGGTAGGTGGAGCCCGACATCAGGGTGCCAGGTCGAGCCCGAGCAGCTCGATCGCGTTGCCGCGCACGAGCTTGCCGAACAGCTCCGGCGAGAGGTGGCCCATCAGCTTCAGCGCCGTCTCACGCGAGTGCGGCCAGGTGCTGTCGGAGTGCGGGTAGTCCGTCTCGAAGCAGACGTTGCCGACACCGACCTTCTCGAGGTTGTCGAGGCCGTACTCGTCGTCGAAGAAGCAGCCGTAGATCTGGCGGTAGTAGTAGGTCGAGGGCGGCTCCGGGACCTTGTCACCGATGCCACCCCAGCCCCGGTTCTCCTCCCACACCTTGTCGGCGCGTTCGAGGATGTAGGGGATCCAGCCGATCTGGCCCTCGGAGTACGCGAGCTTCAGCGTGGGGAAGCGCACCAGCACACCCGAGAACAGGAAGTCGGTCATCGACGCCATCGCGTTGTTGAAGGTCAGCGTCGAGCCGACCGCTGCGGGCGCGTCGGCCGAGGTCGAGGGCATCTTCGAGCTCGACCCGATGTGCATGTTGATGACGGTGCCGGTCTCGGCGCACGCCTCGAACAGCGGGTCCCAGTAGCCGCTGGCGTCGTGGATCGACGGCAGGCCCAGGTACGGCGGGATCTCCGAGAAGGTCATGCCGCGCACACCGCGCGCTGCGTTGCGACGGACCTCGGCGGCGGCGAGGTGCGGATCCCACAGCTGCACGATGATGCACGGGATGAGCCGACCGTTGGTCCCGGCGCACCACTCCTCGACCTGCCAGTCGTTGTAGGCCTTCACGCACAGATCCGCGAGCTCCTTGTCCTTGGCCTCGTAGAACCGCTGGCCACAGAACCGCGGGAAGCTCGACGGGAACGACATCGACGCCTCGGTCCAGTTGGCATCCATGTCGACGAGGCGGGCGTCGCGGTCCCAACACCCCTTGCGCATCTCCTCGTAGGTGATGCCGACGACCTTCACGTCGTCACGGTCGAAACCGACGGCCGCCTCGAGTCGGGTGACGGGGTACTGGCCGTCCTCGAAGAGCCACCAGTCGCCCTCTTCGCCGTCATCGTCGTGCTCGAAGCTGAACACGCCACCGACGAAGTTCATCGTGCCCTTCTGGCGGATGGACCGGGGCATGACGTCCGCGTACTTCGACGGCAGGCGCGAGGTCCAGACGTCGGGCGGTTCGATGATGTGGTCGTCGACCGACACGATCTTCGGCAGGTCGTCCGGGTCGAGGCTGCGAGCGTCGGGCGCCGTCGCCGACGTGGGATCCGAGGGGCTGCTCATGAGGTGATGGTACCGCCCATCTGACGGGGTGTCAGCTAGAAAATGGAACGCGTTCTACTTTCTAGCGCCGGTCTGCCTCCGCTGCCCGGTCGGCGCCGTCGGGGGATCAGGCGACGACGAGCAGCACGAGGATCACGAGGTTCCACAGCGCGATCGCCAGGTAGAGCCCGACCACCGCGGACACCGCGACCTCCGCTCGACGCGACGGGACCGGACAGGCGAGCAGCAACGCGCCGGCGACGACCGCAACCGCGCTCTTGAGCCCGAGTGGCGCCGCGAACCCGGTCATGAGGCCGTCCATCAGCGGGTTGGCCTCGACACCGCCGCGATCGAGCACGGCGCGCGTGAGCAGCACATCGACGATGTTGAGCACCAGCAGCGCCATCGCCAGCTGCACGCGCCGCAGCGGAACCCGCCCATCGAACCAGGCTCGGCCGACCTCGACCGAGCCGTCCGCGTTCACCCGTTGCGCCATCGCCGTCCGCCCATCTGCTCCGCCGGCCCGGTTGCCACCCAGGCTCGGCGCCCTCCGCCAGCTGGACCCGATCCGCCACCGGGTCCACCCTCAAGCCTGCCAGATCCCACGCCGGGGCGCCCGGCGGGACTGGTCGCGGCGCTCAGCCGCGCTGGCCCAGCAACCCGGACAGCACCGGGTCCATCTGCGCCGAGGCGAGCATCGAACCGCCGTCGAGCACCAGGTTCTGGCCCGTCAGGTACCCGGCGCGTTCCGACACGAGGAACGCGATCAGCTCCGCGACCTCGTCCGGGCGACCCAGACGACCCAGCGGCGTGCCCGCCTCGATGCTGGCGCGTGAGGCGTCATCACCGGCGAGCACCTCGTTCAGGGGGGTGCGCACGAAGCCGGGAGAGACGCAGTTCACCCGGATGTCGGGCCCCCACTCGAGCGCCGCCGCGGCGCTCAGCGCGATCACCGCGGCCTTGGCGGCCGAGTACGGCGCCTCACCCCGGGTGGGTCGCACGCCCGACACGCTCGCGACGTTGACGATCGAGCCCCCGCCGTTGGCCCGCAGGATCGGGGCCGCGGCGCGCAGCGCCCAGAAGGTGCCCGACACGTTGACCCGCCAGATCAGCTCGACCTCGCGGTCGGTGTACTCCTCGAGCGGCTTCAGGTTGCCGACGCCCGCGTTGTTGACCAGGTGCACCAGCGGCCCGACCTCGCGATCGACGCGGCCGAGCGCGGCGGTGACCGCGTCGCTGTCCGAGACGTCGGCGACGAGGGCGAGGCCGTCGAGCTCCTCGGCCACCGCGACCGCCCGGCCCGCGTCGCGGTCGAGCACCCCGACGCGCCAGCCCTCAGCCGCGAGGCGGCGCGCCGTCGCGGCACCGATGCCCGAGCCGGCACCGGTCACCACGGCGGCGCCGGGGGCCGCGGCACCGGTCGACGACGTGCTCACGACGCGGACCCGGCGTCGTCGGTGGTCACCGGTCCGTCGATCACCACGGTCGGTTCCTCGGTGATGACGAACTCGAGGCGCTCGAGGTCCAGGAACCGTCGTTCGTCGGGGGCGATCAGCTCGCTGTAGGCGGGCTCGGACATGAACGCCACGAAGGCGTCCATCGAGGTGAACCACTGCACGGCGACGCCGTCGACGTCCTCGGTCCCACTGAGCGGTTCGGGGCGGTGCCGCACGTGCTGCTCGTAGCGCACGATGTGTCGTGCGAGGCTCGGCTCGTCGGCGATCAGCGGTCCGTGACGGTCCCGCCAGTGCGTGACGAACTCCTCGACCGACATGCCCGG
The DNA here is from genome assembly GCA_942490665.1 of uncultured Microthrixaceae bacterium. Lineage (GTDB taxonomy): Bacteria > Actinomycetota > Acidimicrobiia > Acidimicrobiales > Microtrichaceae > SKRR01. The sequence goes on along the minus strand of CALNXV010000048.1, from coordinate 21,516 downwards.
GCGGCGACGCAGAACCGCGAACAACTTGACCACCGTGACCCCCTGATCGGCGCGGTCGTTCGACCCCTCGTCGATGCGACGATCAGCATCGTGGCACAGGGGCCCCTGGCTAGGGTGTCGTCGTGACGCCCAGCGCTGAATCCCATCCGTCGTTCCGCAACATCCCGCTCTTCGTGGGGTGCACGAGCGAGGAACTCTCCGAGATCGACCGACTGTCGGACCAGGTGCGGATCTCGGCCGGTCGGACCGTGCTCACCCAAGGGGACCTCGGCCAGGAGTTCGCTCTGATCGTCGAGGGCGAGGCCGAGGTGGTCAAGGACGGCACACCGGTCGCGACGCTCGGCCCGGGCGACTACTTCGGCGAGGTCGCGCTGCTCGACGCCGTCACCCGCACGGCGTCGGTCGTCGCGTCGACGGACCTGGTGCTCGAGGTGCTCGACCGCCGCGGCTTCAACACGCTCCTCGACGATCTGCCACGCCTGTCGCGCTCGATCCTCAAGGGCCTCGCCCACCGGATGGCGCAGCTCGAGGCCGACAACGAGCGGCTGCGCAGCGAGCGTTCGAACTGAAGGGTGTCGGCCGCACGAGCTGAGCACGAACACGCCGCGGTTCGGGGCTCACGACCTGCGGCGCTCCGGCCGCTCGGGCCGATAGGTTGAGAATCCGTCCGGTGAGGCTCACCGGGGCGACGACGAGGGGGAACCCATGAAGACGATCGGCAACGTCCTGTGGCTGGTGTTGTGCGGAGCGCTGCTGGGCATCGGCTATCTGCTCGCAGGCATCGTGTCGTGCCTGACGATCATCGGCATCCCCTTCGGCATCCAGTCCTTCAAGCTCGCCGGCTACGTCATGTGGCCCTTCGGCCGGGAGTTGCGCGAGAGCGACGGCCACCGCTTCTCCAAGGGCGTCCTGAACATCATCTGGATCATCATCGGCGGGATCTGGCTGGCGCTGTTCCACGTGCTCTTCGGCGTCCTGCTCTGCGTGACGATCCTCGGCATCCCCTTCGGACTGAAGAACTTCTCGATGGCGAAGCTCGCCCTGTTCCCGTTCGCCTACGCCGTGGTCGAACGCGACGACGCGGGCCCGAACGAGGGACCGGTCGTCACCGACGGCGAGGACTGAGCCGCCTCCCACCTGGCGGACCCGCCCGGCGAGTCGTCGCGGTCCGGTCAGGTCTGCAGGTCGAACAGCGCGTCGGCCAGACGCTCCGGGCCCGTTGCGGGATCGAGCGCGTCGAGCGGCAGCACCACGAACTTCGACGCGTCCACTGCGATGAACTCCTCGACCCGGGTGCGCAGCGCGTCGAGGCCGACCGGCAGGATGGCCGACGGGTCGACGCCGGGACGGCGCCGTTCGAGGAACGCGACCAGCGCCTCGGGGACCGCGTGCTGGGCGTACGCGACGACGACACCGAGGTGCTCGGGGTCGATCGACCGGTCGTGCCCGGCAGCGGCCGTGGTGACGGCCTGCCAGCCCTCCGCCACCTCCTCGACGGTGCAGAACGACGGCAGCCAGCCGTCGCCGAGCCGCCCGACCCGCCGGAGCTCCGAGGGGGCCTGACCGCCGAGCCACACCTCGATCGGCTGCTGGACGGGCCGCGGTCGCAGCGTCACACCGTCGAGGTGGAAGCGCTCACCGTCGTGGCGCACGTCGTCCTCGGTCCACAGCCGGCGCATGAGCATCAGCGCTTCGTCGAACCAGGCGGCCCGCTCGCCGCGCGCCACGCCGAACGCCCGGTGTTCGACGGGATTCGGGGCCCCCAATCCGACCGCCGGCAGCAGCCGACCTCCGCTCAATCGGTCGAGCGAGGCCAGCTCCTTGGCGAGCACCACGGGGTTGCGGCCCGGAAGCACCAGCACCGACGTGCCCAGCTTCAGTCGCTCGGTGCGACCGGCGGCGTACGACAGCGCGACGAGCGGGTCGGGCGTGTCCGCGGTCAGCCGCTCCGAGAGCCACAGCGAGTCGTAGCGCAGGTCCTCGAACGCGTCGACGAGGGCGCCGAAGGCCCCTGGGTCCTCGTCGGCGGAGTGGGTCCCGAGCCCGATCCCGATGCGCACCTTCACCACGCCAGCCTGTCATCCCGACACCCCGCCCGGAGCCCAGGGAGCCCGCACGCCCGACCAGGAACCGGTGGCGTCGGGCACCGACGCGGCTGGGCGCAGGTCGACGCGGTTGCCCGCACCGCCCCGGCGTGCTCACATGGCGGGGAATCCATGACCTCGGGTCGAGGGAAGCCGGTCGGAAGCCGGCGCTGTCCCGCAACCGTCGGCACACCGGCTCCGGCCGGCCCAACCGGGCACACCGCCCGTCGTGCGAGTCGGATCACTCGATCCGAGGTGTGCTTCGAAGCCGTCCGTCGCGGAATGCGGACGTCGGAGCCTGGTCGGGCCCACGACGGGCCTCCCCGGGTGCTCGACGCCGGGAGGTCCACATGCAGCACAGCACCGTCCAGCACGCCTCGACCGCTCGACGCGGCTCGACCGCTCCGCGGGGGCGGCCGACCCGACGAGCAGCGGCCTCGATCACCGCCGCCGTCCTCGCTGTCGCCGTCGCGCTCGCCGCCCTCTCACCGGTGGCTCCGCTCGGCGCGCAGACCGCGGCGCCCGCCCCGACCCTCGACTGGCTCGAAGCGGAGCTGGCGAACCGGGGTGGGACGCTCCCCGGCCCGGTCGGGGACACGACCGACTGGGGGCTGACCGCAGATGTCGCCCTGGCGCTGTTCGCGGGTGGCCGCAACGCCGGCCCCCCGTTCGACGCGGCGACCGCTGTGCTCGGCGCGCTGCGCAGCTACACCACCTGGGACGACATCGACCCGTCGCTGAGCGGGGTCCGCCTGGCCGGGCCGCTCGCCAAGACGCTGCTGGTCGCGACCACCGCCGGGCTCGACCCCACCGACGTCGACGGCGTCGACCTCGAGATGGAGCTGCGGTCGCTCCAGCGGCTCGACGGCACCGACGCCGGGCGGTTCTCCGACCGCAACCCGCACGCCCCCGACGCCGCCACCGTGTTCGGCCACGCCACGGCGTTGCTCGCGCTGTCGCGCACCGACGACGGCGTGCCGGTGGCGGCCTCATCGTTCCTCGCTGCCCAGCAGTGCCCCGACGGCGGGTTCCGCCTCGAGGTGGGACCGTGCTCGCCCGGGGAGAGCGACAGCGACGTGACTGCGGTGGCGCTGCAGGCCCTGCGGGTCTCCCCCGCCGGCACGGCGGTCGACGGCGCGCTCGCCCGCGGCCTCGGGTGGCTGCTCGCCGCTCAGCTGGACGACGGCTCGTTCCGAGGCAGCGGATCCACCGCCATCCCCAACGCGAACTCGACCGGCCTCGCCGCCCAGACCCTCCGACTGCTGGGCCGACCCGAGGCGGCGGACCGAGCGGCGCAGTGGATCACGGACGCGGTCCTGCTCGGCGACGCCGCCGCCGGCACGCCCGCAGCGGGCGACCGAGGAGCGATCGCGTACGTTCCGGAACGACTCGCCGCTGCGTTGGTCGGCGGCATCCCGGCCCAGCAGCGCGACCAGTGGCGGCGCTCGGGCGCGCAGGCCGTGCTCGGACTCGGGCTGCCGGGGTTCGGCGCTCCGGTCGACGCCGGTCCGGTCGTCCCCTCGACCGTTCCCACGACGATCACCGTTCCTCCGTCGACCGGGCCACCCGCGACGAACCCCCCCTCCAGCGTCGCTCCGACGACCGCTCCCGCCGACCCATCCACCGGTCCATCGGACGGCGCGCCCAGCCCCACCCCGCTCATCGACGGGACGACCCCGGCGACTCCGGCGGTCGCATCGGACGCGAGCGGAGCTCCGTCGTCGCCGGCGACCGCCAGCGTCGCCGGCGCAGCCGTCCGGTCGCCGAGCGTCGCGTCCGCTCCATCGAGCGGCGCTGCAACGCTCGCCACCACCGGGTCCGAGACGCCGACGGTGCTCGGCGCGGCGCTGGTGCTGATCGGGCTCGGGGCGATGCTCGTCGCCGGTGCTCGACCGTTCGCCGCACGGTCGCGGCCCGGAGCGCGACGGTGACGCGCCCGGTCCGCCTGCTCCTGCTCGTCGCGCTCGGCGCCGTGCTGGCACTGCCGACCGCGGTCGCCGGGGCGGCGCCGTCGATCGGGGCGGCCCCGGGCCTGCCCACGCCGGGTCGAGCGACCGCATCCGGACCGTGCCCCGGCGGCTCGGGGGTGACGGTCGTGGTGGACTTCCAGGAGCTCGGCGGCGGCGTCGAGGCCCGCTGCGCACCCGGGCAGCCCAGCTCGGGGCTCGATGCGCTCACTCGCGCGGGCGTCGCGTTCACCGGGACCGTCCGGTTCCCCGGCTTCGTCTGCCGCATCGCGGGCCGACCCGCGCAGGATCGCTGCATCGACACGTCGCCGTCGTCGGCCTACTGGTCCTACTGGGTCGCCGATCGTGGCGGTTCGTGGTGCTACTCGACCACCGGCGCAGCGAGCCGCCGACCACCCGAGGGGACCGTCGAGGGATGGTCGTTCTCGTTGAACCGGCCCTCGAACCAGCCCCCAGCGCCCCGTGGCGCACCCCCACCGGCCACGCCGGGTGGCGGACGCCTTCCCGGCGGCGAGTGCGACGCCGCGATCGCTCCCCCGCCGGCGCCGCCCGCACCGCCTGCGGCTCCCTCACCACCGCCCCAGCCCGCAGCAGCACCACCACCGGCGGGAACGCCCCCTGGAGCGCCGATGGCGCCACCACCACCGGTCGACGCCGCGCAGCCGGGCGGCGCCGCTCCTGCCCCCTCGCCAGCGCCGGGAGCCGTGGAGTCCGCGGGCCCCGGCGACGAGGGCGGACCCGGGTCCACCGACACCGGTGCGACCGACGACGCCACGACCGAGGACGGCACCGAGCCGGCCACCGACGCGGACGACCCCGACGACGCGACCGGTGCCGAGGTGCTCGACGAGCAGCTCGACGCCGACGACCGGACCGACGACGATGCGGAGCTCGCCGCAGCATCCGACGCCAGGCGATGGGAGCGGTGACGGTGGCGGGGGCTCGGGCGCCCTGGGGGTGCTCGCGGCGCTCGGGCTCATCGGCGGCCTCGGCGGCGCCGCGGCGTACCGGTCCCGACGACGCGCTCGAGCCGCTGGGTGAGCACCCGACCTGCCGCCCTGCGTGAGCCGGTCGGCGTCGGCGACGCGGCACGCACGGCCCACGGCCCGCTCGTGCGTCGGCGGCGCGGGCGGTCCGAGCGGGTGCCACGCACGCTGCACCCCGGAGCGTGGTGGATCTGGGCGCTCGGCATGGCGACCGCCGCGAGCCGAACGACCAACCCGCTGCTCCTGGGTCTCATCCTCGCGGTCGTCGCGTTCGTCGTCAGCGCCCGCCGCGGCGACGCGCCGTGGGCACGCGGCTTCCGCTACTACCTGTACCTGGCGCTGTTCGTCATCGGCCTGCGGGTCGTGTTCCGGATGCTGCTCGACGGACAGGCCGGCACGACGATCCTGTTCACGCTGCCCGAGCTCCCCCTGCCCGACGCCGCGGCCGGGATCCGCATCGGCGGGCCCGTCGCCGCCGAGGGGATCCTCGCGGCGGTCTACGACGGCCTGCGGCTCGCGACGCTGCTGATCTGCCTGGGCGCAGCGAACGTGCTGGCCAACCCCAAGCGATTGTTGAAGTCGGTCCCGAGCGCGTTGTACGAGCTCGGCGTCGCAGTGGTCGTCGCGCTGAGCGTCGCACCGCAGCTCGTCGAGAGCGCGCAGCGGGTCCACCGGGCGCGCCGGCTGCGCGGCGACCACGGCCGACGCACCCGGCTGTTCCACCAGGTGGCCGTGCCAGTGATGACCGACGCCCTCGACCGCTCCCTGGCGCTCGCCGCCGCGATGGACGCCCGCGGCTACGGCCGCACCGCAGCGACGACGGCCGGCGGTGCGTCCCGACGCCTGACTGCGGCGCTCGTCCTGGGCGGGCTGGCGGGCAGCTGCGTCGGGGTCTACGGACTGCTGGATGCCACGACGCCGGCGGCACTCGGCGCGCCGGTCCTGGTGGCCGGACTCGCGTTGGCCGCTGGCGGCTTCGCGCTTCAGCGGGTCGCGGGTCCGGCGGACGCGGTACCGGCCCGACCCGTGGGCGCTGCCCGAGTGGGGCGTCGCTGCCTGCGGCCTGGCCGTCGCCGCCGGCGTCGTCGCCATCGGCGCCCGCGACCCGCTGGCGCTCGTGACCGCACTGGCCCCCATCGCCTGGCCCGAGCTGTCGGTCGCCGCGACCGCGGTGATCCTGGTCGGGCTGCTGCCGGCGTGGATCGCCCCGCCCGTCACCCGCAGCTCCCCACCCCCTGCAGCCACCCCACCTCCCGCGGTCAGTGCGTCGCCCACGCTGGTCACGGCGCAACGACCCCGAACAGCAGCAGGGTCGACGTCGTGATCCGCTTCGAGCACGTCTCGATCACGTATCCGGACCGCCGCACGCCGACGCTGCGCGACGTCGACCTGGTGATCCCCGAGGGCGAGTTCTGCCTGGTCACGGGCGGCACCGGCACCGGCAAGTCGACGTTGCTCGGCGCCATCAACGGGCTGGTTCCGCACTTCACCGGCGGCCGGCTCTCGGGTCGCGTGGTGGTCGACGGACGCGACACCGCGGCGAGCCCACCCCGGGACCTGGCGGACGTCGTCGGTGTCGTCGGCCAGGATCCCCTCGCCGGGTTCGTGACCGACACCGTCGAGGAGGAGCTCGCTTACACGATGGAGCAGCTCGCGCTCGCACCCGACGTGATGCGCAAGCGGGTCGAGGAGACCCTCGACCTGCTGGGGATCGCAGAGCTGCGCGACCGGGCGCTGCGGACCCTGTCGGGCGGCCAGCAGCAGCGGGTCGCGATCGGCTCGGTGCTCACCGCACAGCCCCGCGTGATCGTGCTCGACGAGCCGACCTCGGCGCTCGACCCCACCGCCGCCGAGGACGTGCTCGCCGTCGTCACCCGACTCGTGCACGACCTCGGTGTCACCGCCGTGGTGGCCGAGCACCGCCTCGAGCGCGTCGTGCACGCCGCGGACCGGATGCTGCTGGTCCACGAGGACGGCACCGTGAGCGACGGATCGCCCGCCGAGGTGCTCGTCGACAGCCCGGTCGCGCCGCCCGTCGTCCACCTCGGCCGCCTCGCCGGGTGGTCGCCGCTGCCGTTGTCGGTGCGCGACGCGCGACGCGTCGCCGGACCGATGCGCGACCAGCTCGCGCAGCGCCGGCCCGCGCCGGGCACCCCCACGCGCGGACACGCAGCCGACCGTCGCGGTGCAGCTGCAGTGGGCACGGGCGCCGACCCGGGTGGTGGGGCTGCCATCGACGCGGACCGCGTCGTCGTGCGCCACGGCGACACCTGGGCGGTACGCGGGGTCGATCTCACGGTCGAGCCCGGCGAGGTGGTGGCGCTGATGGGTCGCAACGGCTCGGGCAAGTCGTCGCTGCTGTGGGCGCTGCAGGGCTCGGGGCCGCGCAGCGCCGGCGCAGTGTCCATCGGGGGCGTCGATCCCGCCACGTTGCGCCCCGGCGAGGCGCGCCGGCTCGTCGGACTCGTTCCCCAGTCGCCCTCGGACCTGCTCTACCTCTCGAGCGTCGCCGAGGAGTGCGCCCGGGCCGACAGCGACGCCGATGCGCCAGCGGGAACGACGGCCGGGTTGCTCGCCGGGATCGTCGCGGGCATCGACCCCGACGCACACCCACGCGACCTCTCCGAGGGCCAACGGCTGGCGCTCGTGCTGGCGATCCAGCTGAGCGCCCGACCCCGCGCCGTCCTGCTCGACGAACCCACCCGCGGCCTCGACTACGGCGCGAAGGCGGCGCTGACCGCGAGGATCGGGGAGCTGTCCTCGGCGCACCACCCGGTCGTCGTCGCGACCCACGACGTCGAGTTCGTCGCCGGCACGGCTGATCGAGTCGTCGTCCTCGCCGATGGCGAGATCGTCGCCGACGGGCCCACCGCCGACGTGGTCGTCGCGTCCCCGGCCTTCGCCCCCCAGATCGCCAAGATCCTGGCGCCGGATCCGTGGCTGACCGTCGACGAGGTCGCCGACGCGCTCACCCCCGAGGCACCCACCACCGACCCGCATCGGAGCGACCCGCACCCGACCGAGAGAGCACGATGAGCGCCACCACCGGGCCGACCGCAGCGAACCCGGAGCGTCGGTCCCCGGTCCTGCGCCTCGAGTGGCGTGCGACGGCTGCGCTCGCGCTGGTCACCGTGGCCGGCCTGGCGATGTTCCTGTGGCCGCTGCTCGTCGTCCCCGCGGATGGCGCATCGCGCGACAGCGAAGCCCCGTTCGTGTTCGTGGCGATCCTGCCGGTGCTGCTCGCCGTGCTGCTCGGCGAGCTCAACAACGGACGCCTCGACACCAAGGCGATCGCGATGCTCGGCGTGCTCTCCGCCATCGGCGCCGCGCTGCGCCCCGTCGGCGCCGGCGTGGCGGGAGTGGAGACCGTGTTCTTCCTGGTGATCCTCGCGGGGCGTGTCTACGGGCCCGGGTTCGGCTTCGTGCTCGGCAACACGACGCTCTTCGCCTCGGCGATCCTCACCGGCGGGATCGGGCCGTGGTTGCCCTTCCAGATGCTGGCCGCGGGGTGGGTCGGGCTCGGCGCCGGCCTGTTGCCCGGGCGGGTCCGCGGGCGGGCCGAGATCGCGATGCTCGCCGCGTACGGGGTCGTCGCCGCCTACGCGTTCGGGTTCCTGTTGAACATGTGGTTCTGGCCGTTCGCGATCGGTGGCGACACGCAGCTGTCGTTCGAGGCGGGCGCCGCGGTGACCGAGAACCTGCACCGGTTCCTGCTCTACACGATCGGCACGTCGACGCTGGGCTGGGACACGGGACGGGCGATCACGAACGCCGTCGCCATCGCCGTCCTGGGCTCGACGGTGCTCGCCGTGCTGCGACGCTCCCGGCGACGCGCCGCCTTCGACGCGCCGGTCGAGTTCACCCCGACCCTCCCGACCGACACGACGGACACCACGGACCCGCCGGTTGCCTACGATCGCCGGTCGTGAGTCCCTCCTCCGCCCCGCCGGGCGCGGCGACCCGACGACTGGCCGAACGGCTCGAGGCACTCGGCCCCGTCGTCGTGGCGTTCTCCGGCGGCGTCGACTCCTCGCTGCTGACCCACCTGGCGCGCGGGGTGCTCGGCCGCGACGCGGTGCTGGCCGTCACGGCCGACTCCGCGTCGCTCGCGACCGGTGAGCTCGACCACTGCAGTGCGCTGTGTCGGGACTGGGACGTCGACTGGCTCGCGGTCGACACCGACGAGCTCACCGACGATCGCTACGTGGCCAACGGCGCGGACCGCTGCGCACGGTGCAAGTGGGCCTTGATGGATGCGGTCGACCCGATCGCGACCCGGCGGGGCGCGACGGTCGTGCTCGGCGTCAACGTGGACGACCTCGGTGACTACCGACCCGGCCAGCACGCCGCGGCGCAGCGCGGCGCCCGGTTCCCGATGGTCGAGGCCGGACTGACCAAGGCCGACGTCCGCGCCGCGGCGCGGGAGCGCTCGCTGTCGGTGTGGGACCGCCCGGCGATGCCGTGCCTGGCGTCGAGGGTTCCCTACGGCACCCCGGTCGACGTGACGGTCCTGGCGCGGGTCGACCGGGCGGAGCTGGCGGTGCGAGCACTCGGGTTCCGCGACCTGCGCGTCCGGCACCTGGGCACGACCGCCCGCCTCGAGGTGCCACTCGACGAGGTGCCGGACGCCCTGGCGCTGCGCACGACGATCGACGAGCAGCTCACAGCGGTGGGCTACGACACCGTGGTCATCGACCCCGACGGCCTGCGCTCGGGCAACCTCAACGATGCGCTCGACCCCTCCGACCGAGTCGGACCGGCAGTCGCGCCGACATGACCCCCACCTCCGGTGAGAGCGACCGCAACATCGACGCGCAGCAGCGAGCTGATCGCCGCGTCCGGCGAGGACGCGCAGTTGGACCTGGGCCACACCCGCCTGGACCTCAGCCGATCGCGGCGCACCGGGCTGCCCGAGGCGATCTTCGCGTCGGGCAAGACGCCGGAGCAGTGCGTCGAGATCGTCACCGAACTGCTCGAACGCTCGAACGACCCACTGATCGTGACCCGCTGCGGCGACGATCACCACGTGGCGCTGGCGCCGCTGGCGCCGCATCACGTGGCGTCGGCGACGCTCACCTGGAACCATGCGACCCCCGACCCGGACGAGCCAGCCGCACCGGTGGTGGTCGTGTCCGCCGGGACGTCCGACGAGCCCGTCGTCGACGAGTGCGCCGCCACCCTGCGTGCCCACGGCGTCCCGGTCCGGGTCGTCCGCGACGTCGGCGTCGCCGGGCTGCACCGACTACTCGCTGCGATGGACCAGCTCGAGGACGCCTCGGTGATCGTCGCCGTCGCGGGGATGGAGGGCGCCCTCCCCACCGTGCTCGCGGGCCTGGTGCCGGCCCCGATCGTCGCCGTGCCGACCTCGGTCGGCTACGGCGCGAGCCTCGAGGGCGTCACCGCGCTGCTGTCGATGCTGAGCTCCTGCTCCCCCGGCGTCGCCGTGGTCGGGATCGACAACGGCTACGGCGCTGCATGCGCCGTGCTGCGCATCCTGCGAGGGTCCAGCTGAACGCCATGGCCGCAGAGTCCCACCCGGAACCCGATCCGACCAGCGCCGCAACCACAGGCACGGCGCGCGACCGAGCACCGGACCCGGTCGTGTGGTTCAACCCCGCACTCGGCGTCGCCGGCGACATGATCGTCGCCGCCCTGATCGACCTCGGCGCGCAGGAGTCGGTCGTGCGTGATCAGCTCGAGCGACTCGCACTGCCGGGCTGGCAGCTCGAGGTCCGACCGACGAGCCGCCGTGGCCTGACCGCCACGGCGGTCGACGTGACCGTGCCCGACCAGGACCACCACCAGCCGTGGTCACGCATCGACGCGCTCCTCGCCGATGGCGGGCTCGAGTCCGCCGTGGCGGACGGGGCGCGACGTACCTTCGCCGCGCTCGCACGCGCCGAGGCATCGGTCCACGGCATCGACGTCGACCAGGTCAACTTCCACGAGGTCGGTGCGCTCGACGCGATCGTCGACGTCGTCGGCGCCTGGGCGGCGCTCTGGTCCCTCGGGGATGCTGCGATGCCCACGGTCGCGTCCGCACCGGTCGGGCTCGGGTCCGGCACCGCCCCGATGGCCCACGGTGTGCTGCCCGTGCCGGCGCCCGCCGTGCTGGAGCTGCTCACCGGCCACCCCACCACCCCGGTCGACACCGGCCTCGAGACCGCCACCCCGACCGGCGTCGCGCTGCTCGTGACGATGGCCGACCGCTGGGGCGGGCTCCCGGACGGCGTGGTGCGCGCCAGCGGTCGCGGCGCTGGCACCGCCGACCCACCGACGCACCCGAACGTGCTGGCCGTCGTGCTGACCGACCCGGCGCTGGCCGACCCGTCTCCATCGACCGGCCAGCGGGTCGCCGCCCGGCTGATCCAGACGAACCTGGACGACGTGACCGGCGAGGTCGTCGCGCACGTCATCGACCGGGCGATCGGCGAGGGTGCCGATGACGCCTGGGCCGTCGCGACGACGGCGAAGAAGGGCCGACCCGGGGTGCAGCTCAGCGTGCTCTGTCGACCCGAGCTGACCGACCGGCTGGCGAGGCTCGTCGCGTCCGGGACCGGCACGCTCGGCTGGCGCGAACGCGACGTCGACAAGATCGAGCTCGAACGGCACACCGACCTGGTCGAAGTGGGCATCGGCGCCGACGGCCGCCCGGTCACGGTCCGGGTCAAGGTCGGGCCCCACGGCGCGAAGCCGGAGTTCGACGACCTCGCCGCGCTCGCCGAGGTGACCGGGCGTCCCGTGCGTGCCCTCGCCGCGGAGGTGCTCGCGGTGTGGCGCGGGGACACCACCGCCCCGGACTGACCGCCCGACTCGACGCCGCGGTTCGCTGCCCGGACGCGAACCGGGCGGGTGGCGTCGCGCGCACCACCCGCCCGGTCGGGGCCCGTCGAGAACGGGACCGCTCAGTTGCCGTCGCTGCCGACGCTCGGGCCGTCGGAGACGAAGTCGGGTGCCCAGGCCCAGCCCTCGACCGAGCCCCTCGACGAGAGGACTCGTCGCCGGCAGGATGCTCTTCAACGATATGAACGAGCACCGGCAACGATCAAGTCGACCTCCGAGAAATCATCCGGAAATGATCTCGGGCGGCTGATGCCGGGGCATTTGTTTTCTCCATGACTACGACGCGATCGTCGTTCCGAAGTTTCCAATCCAACTGACCGTGTCCCACGTCAATTGCGTAAACCTTCGTTGCTCCACGTTGAAGCAGGCAATCGGTAAACCCTCCCGCATTGGCCCCAAGATCGAATGCGCACATACCACTTGGATCGAAACCAAAGTCGTTGAGCGCATGCTCGAGCTTCAGCCCGCCCCGACTGACGAGCTTCTCCTTTGCGATGACCTTGATCCCATGCACTCAACGCGGACCAAGTCGCTGGCTTTCGCCGCCGGATGGCTGTTCACACGCACCGCGCCGGCCATGATGTCGCTTCGCTTCGCCTTTTCGCGACTGTCACTCAAACCACGCGCCACCAGCGCTTGATCAGGGAGTCGTGTTCCTTTCGCCATGCGCGGTAGCAACGCAAACCGACGAGCCGAAATCAACGAATTTGATCAATTTGTGAAGCGGTCACAGTTTTCTCAGGAGCACGCTTGACCACCGTTTCCGACAATACTATATGGAGTGCCGTCAATTAACCGAACGCACAACACGTTGTGCTTTGTATTTCGGGCAAGTGTTTCCGTTAACGGAAAAGAATAGGGAATCGGGTGAAATTCCCGGGTGGTTGCGCCGCTGTAACGAGCGACAGGAGCCCAGGCGCCAGGGTCACTAGGGACTGTAGCGCCGGGTCGGTCGAACGAACTCGAAGCCAGAAGACCTGCTTGCCTCGTCTCATCGGTCATCGTCTAGTGACGGTGACACGGTTGCGCCAACAACCGGATGAGGGATCGGAAACCGGGGCTTTGCCCGTCGGCAGTCGTCGTCGATACCTTCCTACCCTCCAAACAACCAGGCGTCGGCACCGCCTCTTTTACTAGATCGATCGAACTTTTACATATGGCCAGCGCAGTAGATTCAACCATTGATTCCGTCACCACCTCTGAGGAGGGCGACTACATCGTCCACCGTTTTCGCAACAAGGAGTTTCGCCTGAACAAAAAGACCGCTCGAGAACGGATGGATGGCAAACGCGTGATCAACGGTTTGCGCACTGCCGAGCTGAACGTTCTCCCGCTCAAATACCCGGAAGCCTACCGCATCTACAAACAGATGAAGGCGAACCACTGGGAACCCGATGTCATCGACATGACCCGCGACTGCACGCAGTGGAACAGCGGCGCGCTCAACCCCAAGGAACGTTGGATCATCGAAATGGGTGTCGGCTATTTTTCCGCCGCGGAAGGAATCGTCGGCGACAGCATCTTGCACGTGATCGAGGACAACCTCACGGCAGCCGAACTGAAGCACGCGACCCTGCGTCAGATCGCGGAGGAATCCATCCACATGGATTCGCTGCTCCACATCATCGGTAGCCTGAAAATCGACGTCGATGAAGTGACCGCGAAGTTCAACGACATCCCGTCGGTGAAAAAGAAAAACGCGTTCATCACGCGGCAGATGCCGGAGCTCAAACGTGGCGTCGACCTGACCACGACTGAGAACAAACAGAAGTTTGCCAAGGCGATTGTTCGGGATCACTCAGGTCATGGAGGGCACGCAGTTCTACGCGTTGTTCGCGATGATCCTTTCGTTGCATCGCCAGAACAAAATGACCGGCATCGGCCAGATGTTTCAATACACGTTGCGCGACGAATCGAATCACATCGCGCTGGGACGCTACATTTTCGAACAACTGATTGCCGAGAATCCGGACATCTGGACGCCCGGAGTTTCAGGCAGGAACTCGTGGAGTTCATGCGCGAAGGCGTCGCGCTGGAAAAGGAATTCGTCAGTGACTGTCTGCCCGAGGACACCATCGGCATGACCCAGAAGGAGTTTTTGGACTACGTGGATTTCAATGCGGACCGCCGACTGGCCGGGTCTCGGACTCCCACTCTTTCCAACATCAAATCCAACCCCTTCAACTGGCTCGACGAAGTTATCTTCCTGAAGAAGGAGAAGAACTTTTTGAAACCCGCGTCACCGAGTACCAGACCGGTGGTTCGGTGAAAACGCCAGCGAAGACGACCTGATCTAATCCCCATTCCAACGACCATGCCAGACCGCCACTCTCAATTTGCCCGAAACGAACGCCACCGCGCAACCGCCGACTTCCCAAGAGTGATCCGTCGTGATCTTCCGGGAAAGACAGACCAGAAACCCCGGATCGTGCCGTGGCTCGGACACAAGATTGCCCGCGCCGTCGATGCCGCCTGCGCCGCCGTGAACACCGACAAGATGTTGGGCGCCCAGGTGCGCGGAGAGATCGAGTTCCGCATGAACCGCGACCGGCCGCTGTTCGTGCATATTGAGCAACTGCAGGACACCGTCGAAGACACGCTGCTCGAACTCGGTCATCCGCGCGTCGCGCTGGCCTACGCAAAATACCGTGGCAAACGCTCGGCGATGCGCGAGCTCGAACTCGGCGAACCGGAAGACGACGATCAACTGGAACTCGTCTCGACCGAACAGATCGCCGACATTCGTGAGCGTGTGTCGTTCGCGAAGATCGGTTTGAACCTGACGCTCTCCGGATGGCGAACTGATTACCCGCCTGCTTCGCAGCACATCCGTGGATCTTGTCCCCAACCGAACGACGCGACACCATCGTGCTCAACGCGCGCAGCATGCTGGACGTCGACGCGGATTCCGCGATTCTTTGCTGGCCGCATTCTGCTCACATTCATCTACGAGGAAACACTGCCGTGGAAAATCACCGACGGCATCGGCAAGCTGAAGGAAGCGCACCAGAAAGGCATTTGTGGATTACATCCCACACGGGATCGAACTCAAGCGACTCGACCCGCGTCTGGCTGATTTTGATCTCAAGAAACTCGCCGAGGTGCTCGATCCCTACGCCGACTTGCAGTTCGATTTCCTCGGGCATCCAGACCCTGTTTGATCGGTATCTGATTCACGAGAAATCAGCGAACCGGGCGAAAGCAACGTCTCGAAGCACCACAGATTTTCTGGCTGAGAAGGTCGATGGGGCTCTCGCTGCTCGAGGCTGAGAAGGAACACCGGGCCATGGATTTCTACAGCGTCTACAAAACCAAACGCGCGTGTTCGTCCACGCCGACGCTATTTAAGTCCGGCACGCAACGGCCGCAGCTTTCCAGCTGTTACTTCTGCTGTGCGGCGACTCGATGGACGACATCACCGAGACGTGGACACGCTTCTCGATGCTCTCGAAATGGGCAGGTGGACTGGGATGTTCGTGGACCGCCGTGCGCGGATCCGGCGCACACATTCACGGAACCAACGGTGAATCTTCGGGCGTCATTCCGTTCCTGAAGGTCTCCAACGACATCGCGCTCGCGGTGAACCAAGGGGGCAAACGTCCGGGGGCATTGTGCTCCTATATCGAACTCTGGCACCTCGACATCGAGGACTTTCTCGATCTGCGAAAAGAGACCGGCGACGACCGCCGCCGAACCCACAACATGAACACCGCGCACTGGATTCCCGACCTGTTCATGAAACGGTTGAAAGATGTTGCGGAAGGCCGACTGGGCAAGGATGCAACCTGGACGTTGTTCCGATCCAACGACGTTGCCGACCTGCCGGAACTGTTCGGTGGCGCGTTTGAACAACGTTACTTGGAATACGAACAGCAGATGGCGGACGGAAAACTGTTCGGGCGCAAGGTTCGCATTCTCGCGCTCTGGAAACGGATGATCGAGGCATTGTTTGAAACGGGCCATCCGTGGATGACCTGGAAAGATCCGGCAAACGTTCGTTCGCCGCAAGATCATGTCGGTGTGATTCACAATTCGAATCTGTGCACGGAGATTGAGTTGAACACAAGTTCCGACGAAGTCGCTGTTTGCAACCTGGCGTCGATCAACATTCCCGAGCACCTCAACCGAAGCCGGCGAGATGGATCACTCGAAATTCAAGTTAACGGTCAGCACCGTCATGCGGATGCTCGACAACGTGATCGACATCAACTTTTACCCGGTCGAAGGCCGCAGCCAACGCCAACCTCACGGCATCGTCCAGTCGGCATGGGGGTGATGGGATTGCAGGACGCACTGTACGACAAGGGCATTCCGTTCGATTCACCGGAGGCCGTCGAGTTCAACGACGAGATCATCGAGGCAATCGCCTACTACGCTTACGGAGCGTCTTCCGACTTGGCGAAGGAACGCGGCGCGTATTCCACGTTCAAGGGTTCCAAATGGGATCGTGGAATGATGCCACTGGATACACTCGAACTGTTGGAAAAGGAACGCGGCACGCCGATCCTCGTCGACCGCAAGTCACGGATGGACTGGGATTCACTTCGCGACGATCAAACAGAACGGCATGCGCAATTCCAACTGCATGGCCATCGCCCCCACCGCGACGATCTCAAACATCATGGGTTCGATCTCCGTGCATCGAACCCACCTACAAACACATCCACACCAAATCGAATCTGTCCGGTGAATTCGTCCGCACGACCAACCACCCTGTTAAGGAACTAATTGAACGTGGAATTTGTGGGACGATCAAATGTTGAGCGACTTAAAATATTTTGATGGGTCCGTCCAACAGATTGATCGAATCCCGGATGATCTAAAGGAAGTTTACAAGACGGCTTTCGAGATTGATCCCACCTGGATTCTTCAATGTGCGGCTGTTCGTCAAAAATGGATCGATCGGGTCCAGAGCACCAATCTTTGGTTGGACGACAACGATGCCCGCCCAGCGAGCTTCATGTATCGCGAAGCCTGGGAACGGGGACTGAAGACAACCTACTATCTGCGCACGCTGAACAAGTCATCGATCGACAACGCGCACCGGGATCGCGGATCAGATAGCTCGCCAAAGAGGGAATTTACCCCAGGTAGAGAAGCAGGCGTGCAGCATTGACGCGATGCGCAACGGCGGCGAGTGTGAAGCCTGCCAGTGATCAATACGCCTGCTGTGCAAGCAACGTCTTGGCTTCGTCGAAGGTTTTCCAAAAGTATTCGCGGTCTTCGACGACTTTTTGCACAAGCTGACCCAACAGAAAGATCTCAGAGCGGTTGACCACAGCGTGAACGCTGCGGCGATAGGCTTCGAGCACATTGAATGTTTGCACATCGTCGCCAAGAAGAATGATCGAACAGTGGCGGCGCTCGTCCATCTGCATGTTCTGGAGCGCAATTAGTGATTCGTTTTCCTCCACTTCATCGCACGCAAACTTCTCCTCGGTGATAAGGATCTCGTACGTGTTCTGACGAAAACGCGTTAGAAAATCAGCGTGCGTCCCGGCAGTGTGCACCTTGTAGCCGTGCTCATTGAGCGCAACCATCGCTGCATCCATCCATTCCGGAGTGCTAATTCCGAGGAGCGCCGGTTTATCGGCCGTTGTGATGAAATCGAGATCGGTAGGCATGACTTATTTCAATTTGAGACCATTGGACACTGGTTTAGGGGCACCGGCACCGCCGTTCGCAATCGGAACATCTACGGTGTTGCGCATTCGGAGATCAGAGAAATCCGCCGCCGCTTCACCGCGAACCTTTTTGAGATTATCGAGCATACGCGTAACGACGCCGCGCTTGGTGCAGTAAAGCAATGCGGTCTCTTCGGTGATATGACCTTGATCGTAGGCATTAACAACCACGCGATCGAACGTCTGCCAACCAAAGGTTTCGCTGGCTTCCATGATTTCGTAGAAGCTCTTTCCTTCGCTTTCGCCCTGCACGACCGTTTCCTTCGTGCGGAGACTGTTGCCCATAATTTCGAGAAGCGCCTGACGTCCGCCACCAATCTTCGGAGCGAGACGTTGACTGATCACATAGCGCAAGCGTATCCGCCAACCGCACCCGAACCTGTTCCTGTTCTTCCGGTTCGAACATACCTAGAATACGGTTAATGGTCTGACCCGCATCAATCGTGTGCAAAGTACACAGCACCAAGTGACCGGTTTCAGCAGCGGTCAAAGCGATCTCGACCGTTGCACGGTCACGCATCTCACCAACCAGAATCACTTTCGGTGCCTGACGCAGTGCCGCACGCAGCCCGTTGGAGAAACTATCGAAGTCCGTTCCCAGTTCGCGTTGATTGAACGTCGCCGTTTTCTGCGGATGAACAAACTCAACGGGATCTTCCAGCGTGATCACATGAATTGACTTGGTCTCGTTGATCAAATCCAACATCGCGGCGAGCGTGGTCGATTTACCGGAACCGGTCGCACCGGTTACCAGAATCAAACCAGTTTTCTCCTTGGGCTGCTTCCTTGAAAATCGCCGGCATCTCTAGCTCATCAAGCGTCGGAATCTCGGTATTCAGCTTACGCAGGACGATGCTGTAGTTCCCGCGTTGCGCAAAGATGTTTACACGAAACCGGGCCTTGTCTTCCAGCGTGTAGGAACTGTCGCACGAACCGTGTTTGAAGAGATCCATGAACAGCTTGTGGCTGCCGCCCAAAAGGTTCAGCGCAACCATCTCTGTTTGGAAGGGAGTAAGACTGCTCAATCCGGATCGCACTCAACCGGTATCAGCTTCACCAGAAGCCTCAATCTGCAACGGCTTATTGACGGTGAAGTTCAGATCAGAGACGTCAGCATGCGCCTCCAGCATCGTGCTGAGAATGAAGTCGAGTTCCGTTTTTTGCATGGCAGATCACGATTAAAACTTGCTGTCGTCATCCACCGGCGGGTTCGCGAGAATCCGCGGAATTTTTTCTTGTCCAGAGCTTTCTCGTAGGCCTCCTCCGGCGAGATACGCTTCATGCGGAGATGCTCCATGATATGATCGTCGAGCGGTTGGTTCCCCAACTTCTTACCAACCTGAATCATGCCGGGAATCTGGTGGGTCTTACCTTCACGAACCAGGTTTGCAACCGCGGTTGTGAACACCAGCACCTCAAGCGCTGCGACTCGGCCTTTCTTGTCGATGCGCTTGAAAAGGTTCTGCGCAACGACGCCTTTCAACGCCTCCGAGAGCGTCGCGCGAATCTTGTTCTGCTGATCCGCTGGGAAAACGTCGATCATACGGTCAACCGTCTTCGCAGCACTCTGCGTGTGCAACGTTCCGAAGACCAAGTGACCTGTGCTCGCTGCGGTCAACGCCAGCTCGATCGTTTCCAAATCGCGCATCTCACCCACCAGAATAATATCGGGATCCTCACGCAACGCTCCTTTCAAAGCGGCGCCAAATGACTTGGTGTGAATGCCAACTTCACGGTGGTTGATCAACGCGTTCTTGCTCTCGTGAACAAACTCAATCGGATCTTCGACCGTCAGAATGTGATCACGGCGATTACGATTCGCGTAATCCATCATCGCGGCGAGCGTGGTTGATTTACCGGAACCTGTCGGTCCCGTTACAACAACCAGGCCTTTCTTCAGCATCGCAAACTTCTTCAGGACAGGAGGCAGCGGCGCGTCCCATTTTCGAAATCCTCGAACGTAACAACTTTGCTGGGGATCTGACGGAATACGGCTGCGATCCCGTACTTTCTGATTAAAGTAGTTGGCACGAAAACGGGAGACGTTGGGGATCTCGTAACCGAAATCGACGTCTCCCGTTTTCTTCAAAATGTTTGATTTTGTACTCCGGCGTGATTTCATAGAGCATCGCCTTGAGTTCATCGCTCTCGAGCGGTGGAAAATCGACGCGGTGCAGTTCGCCATTGATGCGCAGAATCGGCGGATTGCCAGAGGACATGTGCAAGTCCGAAGCATTCTGTTCGAACATCAAATTGAAGAATGAGTCTATTTTAGCCATAACTGGTCCGAGACAATCGTGTTTAACCCGTCCACCGACAGGCACCAAGACAAGGCGCACGCAGCCCTGCTCCAGCTCGTTAAGCAGGAGGCAGACCGTGATGGCATTATGTCTTTTGCGCGGTTCATGGAACTGGCTCTCTACGCGCCCGGCTTGGGTTACTACGAACGCTCAGAAAATGTCGTCGGCAGATCCGGCGATTTTTTTTACGAGCGTCTCCGTCGGGCGGCTCTTCGGTGAACTGCTGGCGTGCCAATTCGCGGATTGGCTTGAGAAAACTCCTGTAGAACAGCCAGTTATCGTCGAATGCGGAGCCCACAACGGACAGCTTGCCGCCGACATTCTCAATCACCTCAAGGCAGAGCACCCGATGGTTTCGGGCGAATTACATATTGGATCGTCGAAAACTCCGCCTCACGAACGGATTGGCAGAGGGAGAAATTAGGGAGCCATTCGGAGAGCAAATCGGCTGGTGTCATTCGTGGACAGATTTGTCTTCATTTCGTGACAAACGACGGCGACCGGTTCAAGGAATCATCTTTTCCAACGAGCTATTGGACGCCCTTCCGTTCCATCGCTTGGTATGGAGAAAAGACCGTCAAGAATGGAGAGAGCTTGGAATTCGATCCGATGGCGACGGGTTGCAATACGAGGAAACCGAGCTTTCAAGCAGTCTGAGACCTCTGTCCGCGGCGACAAATTTTCCGAACTTCATCTGGCCAAATGTCCCGGAGCCACTTCTCGACGTCCTGCCAGACGGGTTTCAGATCGAGGTCAGTCCCACCGCGATGCAATGGTGGCAAGACGCGGCCGAGGCACTCGATCAAGGGTGGGTGCTGTGCTTTCGGATTACGGACAAACCGCACCCAGAGTTTTTCGTTCCACAACGAGCAAACGGAACCGCACGAGGCTATCGACATCACAAACTGGTAGATGACTTACTCGCGAACCCCGGTGAGCAGGACATCTTCGCTTCGGTTAACTTTTCCACGCTTTCGAATGGGTTGGTGAACGTTGCGGACTAGAATCAAAACCACTGGAATCTCAATCACAGTTCCTCACCCGGATTGTTGCAGATCTATACGCGCGCGACGGTAAAGAATTGGATGCGAAGCAGATTAGGGAATTCCAAACGCTCACCCACCCCGATCATTTGGGACGCGCGTTTCGCGTCCACCGCAGACCCGCGGTATCAGCGGGACGAGTTGATTTCGTATCCGACGATCGACAATGCGTAAAGCGCAGCCGTTTCACTTCGCAGAACACGATCGCCAAACGTAACCGGGCGCACGTCTGCCTGGTGAAGTGCACGATATTCGTCCGGCGTGAAGTCCCCCTCCGGACCAACCCAAACACTTACTGAACTCTCTGAGAACCCGTGCAATTCCTTCCCCCGGATGAGCGGAGCCGTCTTCCAAAGAAGCGACCAACTTCAGATGCGTCCGAACGATCATGTTCAATGGCGTCGTGTAAACTCATGGGCGCATGAACTCGGGGAGCCACGCGCACCACCGCACTGTTTGAGCGCTTCGATCGCAACCTGGTTCCACTTTTTGAACCTTACTCTGAAAGTCTCGCTCTTCGACGCGCGCAACACCACGTTCAGTTTGCATGGGAATGATCTGGGTAGCCCCAAGCTCGACGGCTTTTTGAAGAATGACATCAAACGCTTT
>CALNXV010000047.1:0-79915 GCA_942490665.1 uncultured Microthrixaceae bacterium | reverse complement strand
GCTTCTCGGTCGATGCCGGCACCCTGCTGTACCCGCTGACCTTCACGCTGCGGGATCTGGTGCACAAGGTGGGCGGCCGACGCGTCGCCCGGGTGGTGATCGTGACCGCCGCGGGGCTGAACGTCATCGCTGCCGGCGTGCTCTGGCTGGCGTCGGTCCTCCCGGGGGACCCCGCGGTGGTCAGTGCTGCCCAGGAGTCCTTCGGGCCGGTGCTCACCCCGGTGCTGCGCATCACCGCGGCGTCGGTGATCGCCCAGGTCATCGCAGAGCTCGTGGACACCGAGGTGTACCACCGCTTCGTGCAGCGGTTCGGTCATCGGCACCAGTGGGGGAGGGTGCTGAGCTCGAACCTCGTGTCGGTGCCGCTCGACTCGGTGATCTTCGTCGTGATCGCGTTCGGCGGCGTCGTCCCCGCCGCGGTGCTGGCATCCATCATCTGGGCGAACATCGTCGTGAAGGGGATGACCTCGGTGGTCAGCGTGCCGCTGATCTACGCCGTCCCCGAAGACGTGACCCGACCTCCGCTGGACTGAGTGCCGCCGCCGGGTCGACCGCCGACCGATCGGGCGGCGAGGGGTCAGGAGTTGCGGCCTGCGTTCGGCTTGCGGCCGTGTTGGCCTTCTTGCGCCGGACGTTGGCCTTCTTCTTCGAGGTTCGCTTCGACATAGTGCGGCGATGCTAGGTGCTGGGTTCCGCAGTCTCCAGCTCGCGGCCACACGCCCGGCCTCCGCAACCCGGTCGACCTCCCGAACCCGGTTGGCGGGACCGCCTGCGGTCGGTGATCAGCCGGTCAGGTCCGCAGGGGCGAACATCGTCTGGTCCCCGAGCCCCTCGCCCTCGATCGCGTACACGGTGACCTCGTTGTCGCCCGGGCGCAGCAGCGTCGGCGGGACCAGCACGTGGAACGGCCGACCTCGTTCGTCAGCCGGCGTCGCAGACGTCTGGAACCAGCCTCCGATCACCCCGTTCACCGCCACGGCAATCCTTTCCTGGTCGCCGCTGGTGACGTGACCCGACACGTACACCGGGAGGGACCCGGCTGCGGGGTCCACATCGGCGAACCTCGAGGGGTCGTCGAGCGAGTACTCCAGCGCACCGTCGGGGTCGACCTGCTCGAAGGAGTCGACCGGGCGGCCGACGAGGTCGCCGTAGTCGCCCCAGCGCCAGAAGCGCAGGTCCCACTCGTCGTCGAAGTCGAAGGCTCGCTCGCCCGTGACCTCGGCGTGCCCGGCCTCGCTGTCGACGTACACGAAACCGTCGTCGGCGGGCTCGATGTCGTCGAACTGCCAGCTCAGGGACCACGGCCGCCAGTCGTCGGGCCGAGGCTCGCCGAGGATGGACTGGCCGTCGAAGTCCCAGTCGACATCGAGGTCGAGGATGTCGGCGATCGTGGGGAGGATGTCGATCGATGCAGTCGGCGAGTCGATCACCTGGGCTTCGGTCTGGCCCGGGGCCTTGACGATCAGCGGGGTCCAGAGGATGTCGGTGCTGTTGCCCTCGCTCAGGGGGCGAAGGTCACGCTCATCGGGATGGAAGGAGACTCCGTGGTCGGTCGTGACGATGATGAGCGCGTCCTCGTATCGGCCGGTCGCCCGGAGCTCGTCGAGCACCTCGCCGACGAGTGCGTCGGCGTAGGCGACCTGGAGCAGGTGACGTTGCTCGGCCACGGTGCGGAGGGCCGCGTCCTCGGTCACGTCGGTGTTGCTGATGCCGACCGGAGGGTTGGGAGCCTCGTAGCTCTGGCCGCCGGGCAGGCGTTCCCAGTCCTGGTGGGGCATCAACGCGTGCAGGTAGTGGAGCGTGGGCGCGTCGGAACCGGTGTCGAGTCCCTCGACCAGCCAGTCGAAGCGCGCTTCCGGCTCGGCTCCCTCGAAACCGATGTCGAAGTCCAGCAGGGCGCCGATGAACACTGCCGGGACCTCGCGCAGCAGCGAGGTCAGGGCGTCGGAGGCGGCAGCACCGTCTCGGGTCGGGGTGATGCACAGCTCCGGCGCGCAGACCTGCGTCACGTGCTCGCCGGCTCGCAGCTCGTAATCATCGGCGAGCAGCGTGAAGAGGCTCTCCGGATGCGCTGCCGCAGTCGGCGGCACGTCCGCCGACTGCGGCACACGTCCGGTCAGGATGGCCGGGACGGCAGCGAGGGTGGTGGGCGAGAGCGTGGTGTGGTTGCGTGCGAAGGTAGCGTCTTCGGCGAGCGAGGCGAGCGCCGGGTACGCGTTTGCGTCGATGGCGCCCTCGCCGTCGAGCAGCGAGCGGAGCGGGAGCTCGTCGAGCACGATCATCACGATGTCGGGCAGCTCGGACGTGCCGACCCCCAGTGGCCCGCCCGGCTCGCGAGCGTTGGCGAATGCCACGGCCCCCACCGGTGAGAGGAAGCAGAGCGCCAGGAACAGCAGCGGGGCGAACGCGAGGTAACGCAGGAACCGTTGTGCCACTCGGGAGCGCACGACGAGCACCGTGGCACCGGCCGCCAACGGGACGGCGATCACCGCCGCCGGCGCCCGCCCGATCGCGCCACGGAGCAGCTGGGCGATGAACAGGGCGATGAGGCCGCAGGCGAAGACCCGATGAGTCCACGTGGCCGCAGCCGAACTGACCAGCCCGACGAGCTGCTCGAAGCACCACAGCGCGATCGGGACGGCCAGCACAAGGATCAGCGCGGCGAACACCACGATATCCCGTGTGCTGGCCCGGGCCGACACGAAGGCGCCGGCGTTCCCGCCGAACACCCCCAGCGCTGGTTGCGCGGGATCGCCATGGCGCTCAGGCCGAGCAGCTCGGCGAACGATCGCAGCCCGGCGCGACGGTCCCAGGTTCGCGCGGGTTCCGGTCGAACCTCTACCGGCTGGCCATCTGCCCCGTCATCCGCCACCGCTCACCGACCGATCCGTCAGCTTCGCGGTCGGGCGGCGTAGAGCCGTCGACTCTCCCCGGGGAGCGACTCGGAGGCGAGGATCTCGCACCGCTCGGTGAGCAGGCGCTCGAAGACGTCGGTTCGGTAGTCGTCGTGGGTGCCCTCGGGCTTGTTCGACAGGAGTCGCTCGGCCATCGGGTCATGCGGCTCGACGAACTCCACGACGAGCTCGCCACCCAGCGAGACCAGGAAGTCCACGACCTCGGCACGCGGGATGTTCGCCCCGATGGCGAGGTGGTGCACGACCGCCAGCGCCAGCACCACGTCCGGGCGGTCTCGATCGAAGAACGCCGCGCGCTTCGCGATCGCGCTTGCGCCGCGCGCCGGTGACGGGGTCGCTCAGATCGAGGACCAGGGCAAGATGCTCCTCGGACCGCCCGATGTCGCAGCTCGCGGAAGAGGTTGTCGACGACCAAGGGGTCGAAGTCGACCGCCACGACCTCGTCGGAGTGCGTCGCTGCGATGCGGGAGAACGCGCCGTCGTTGCATCCGAGGTCGAACACCAGGGAGGGCCGACGATCCGCGAGCGTCGCATCCACGAACTGGCGCTTGGCCAGTGTGTCCTCGTCGCTGTAGGAGCAGGTGATCCGGTAGTCGGCCCAGGCCGATTCGCTGCGCTTGGACGTCAGTGATCGCACCAGCTCGAGCAGCTTGGCTGCGATGGCACGGCTCAGCTCCACGCCGGCGCCCTGGCTCGCGAGCTCCTTGCGCGTCTCCTGGCTGGACTGTTCGACGCGCTCTGCGAGCAGATCGTGGACCATCACGTGCCGAAGGACGCCCTTTCGAAGCGCACTCGTCGGTCCGAGGAGCCGTCGCATGTCCCCGGGCTCGATGCCCTCGAGCTGGCCGCGCAGCACGCCGTTGAACGGCACGCCGAGGTACGACTCGAGCATCAGGGGGTAGAGCATGGTCTGGCAGAACTGGCGGTAGCCGACCCACGGCCCGCCGTCACCGATCGGCGCGAACGAGCCGATGTCGATGAAGACCGGCGTCGCTCCCCGGAACTGGACGTTGTAGGCGTAGCCGTCC
This sequence comes from uncultured Microthrixaceae bacterium, assembly GCA_942490665.1. Classification (GTDB taxonomy): domain Bacteria; phylum Actinomycetota; class Acidimicrobiia; order Acidimicrobiales; family Microtrichaceae; genus SKRR01. The sequence goes on along the minus strand of CALNXV010000047.1, from coordinate 75,972 downwards.
TTGGTCGTGAACCCGTCCTCGAGTGCGGCGAGGAGCAGTTCGAGGTGCGCGATGGCAGCTGCGCGCAGCATGCCGAAGGTCCACTCGTACGGGTACGACACGAACGGCACCCGGTCGTGCTCCAGCACAGTCTCCCAGACGCCCGTCGCGCCGTCGGGCGCATCGACCTCCCGGGTGCCGACGAGCGTTCCTGCAGCGGTGGACCGCTCGAAGAACGGTGTGTCGCTCAGCTGCTTCCAGTCGCGCGCCGCGTGCATCGAGACCACGCAACACCCGGCCCTCCGAGTAGAAGACCGATCCGTTGGGGTCTCGGAACGAGGAGGGTTCCCGGCCGTCCTGGTCCCGCACCGATCAGTCGTGGTCGGCCGTGGCGGCAGGCGTCGTGAGGCCGTCGCCACCATCGGCGCTGGCGGACTCCGTGGTAGCGACCTCGCTGCCATCGTCCTTGCGCAGCCGTGGGCGCCGGTGCCAAATCGACTTGGCGGCAACTCTGAACCCGGCGATCCCGGCTGCTGCCGTTGCTGCGATCATGCTTCCGGACGCCGGATCGAGATAAGCGATGACATTCATGTTTGCCCCCTTCGGAACCCCAGTGGTTCCAGCTACGTGGCGTTCGAATCCGCCCCCGAACAGCTGAAGGCGAACGGTAGCCCACCACCCCCCAGACAGATTCCAGCGGAGAAACGCTCACATGGTGTTCACTGTTCGCCAGCCCTGGCGGGCCCGCTCCGGGCGTGGACATGACGGCGTCCCCGTGCGCTCGTCACGTCGTCGACCGACGTCTGGGCGTGAACGGTGGCGGGGGCTCAGGTCGGTGCGTGCGAGCGCCTGCGACCGAGGCCGTGCGTCCACATCAGGGCGTTCTCGCTGCCCCAGCGGTCGTCGAGCCACATAGCGGAGAGACTGATCGCGAACGGAAAGACCAGCCAACCCGTCCGCAGCGTCAAATCGGTAGAGACGATCGAGTAGAGGTTCAGTGCAGCAAGGACCAGCAGCCCGATGAGGTCGGTTCCGCAGCGCCCGTTGAGCAGCCCTCGAGGACCCAGGTCGCGGTACTCGCTCCGCAGCAGGGCGAGTGCCGGGAGAAGCACCGGTGCCAGGCCGACGGCGAAGAACAGCGCGGACACCGGGTTGCCGACGTTCCAGGCGAGGTAGGTGAGCTTTGGCCATACGTTGTAGGACAGCACCGGATCGGGAGCTGCGACGGTTGCTGCGACGGTCACGCCGAGCCAGCCGAGACCGGCGAGCGAGGCACCCACGACGAACCTGGGGTCCCGGAGCCGATGCCCGGCGCTGTGCCAGGCCCACGCCGCGACGGGAGCCAGCGCGAGCAGCGACTCCTTCGCAAGGGCTGAGGCCGGGAAGAACACCACCAGCGCCCACCAGTAGCGACGGACCACGAGCCAATAGCCGAGGACCATCAGGGCCATGACTGCACCGTCGATGTATAGCGAGGTCGCAAACACCAGGACGGGGAGCGCGAAGGTGTAGAGCGCGCCGCCGAACAGCTGCGCAACTGGGGATCGACCCGAGCGGTGCAGGGCATCGACGAGCAGCCAGAGGCCAGCGACCAGGAGGACGAGGTTGACCGTGGCGAACGCCTCCTGGTGCGGGAACGGGAGTGGGGCCGCCAACCAGGGGATGAGCGGCCGGCGGATGAACGGCACGACCGGGCCTTGGACAGCGTCGTCCTCCGAGGCGAACTCCGGGTAGGGGGTCTGCTTCTCGAAGGCTCCGTCGACGCCTCGAGCATCTTCGATCATCGCCAGGTACTGGGCGATGTCGATGTTGAGGTTCTCGACCACCTCACCTTCGTCGGTCTCGAAGGTGTAGTACCGGTCGGACGCGAAGAACGACGTCCCGAGGACGTCCATCCGGGCGAAACGCAGCCCGGCGATCACCACGAGTGCGATGGTGAGGGCCAGCAGCACCCACAGGCTCAGCCGAGCGGTCGTCGTGACGGGCCGACCGTCTCCCCCGGACATCCGGGTGACGGTAGCAGCTGCGGTGCCCAGGCAACAGGCTGGCGCAGCTCCGACCGGCGCACCCCGTTCGCCGATGGCGGACCGATATCGTCTCGTCGTGGACGGCGGCGAACTCGTGATCCTGGGGCCCGAGGTGCTCCTCCCTGGCTCAGATTTCCTCCTCGCTGGCCTCGGGCGGCTGCTGGCCGTTCTGGGGGTGGCGGTCGTCGCGGTGGCGCTGGTGGTGCGGCTCCGACGTTCTCGCCGCGGTGGAGCGGTCCGTCGTCCCTGGGTGGTGGCCGGAGGCTCGATCGCGGTGCTGGTGGGTGCGACGCTGACCGTCGCCTACTGGCCGCCTCCGTTCTTCGTGCCCGAGTTCCCGCCGCTGCCCCAGCTGTTGCCCGACGACTCTGTCTTCTACGTCCGGGCGGACGAGCTCCCCGCCCATCCCCGCAGCGCCGAGATGATCCGCTCCCAGGGCTCCCTCCCGCTGGCTACCGGCTTCCGTGGAACGGTGTCCGAGGGCATCGCGTGGGGCAACCCCTTCAACCTGGTCGAGGAAAGCACCGAATTCGTCGACGTCGAGATGATCCAGTACCCGGGTGCCTCGTACCTGGGTCGGTACCCCATGACCGAACCCGCCTACATCGAAGGGATTCCCACCTACCACTTCGACCAGCACTACTTGGCCGTCGACCTCGACCGGCGGGAGGCGTGAGCTGATTGCGGCCAACTCCTGGTTCGGTCGTTGGCAGGCGGGGTCCGGGCGCACGGTGGAGCATGGACAGCAACGCGTATCCCGAGGGGAGCACGATCGCTGCGGGCATGCCCCTGCTGCCGGGTACGATCACCTTCGACGAGGTCGAATCGGGCTCCATCGACCATCTCCTGCTCGGGGCGTCGCCGATCACGGCAGCGGGCGAGTTCGTCTGGCCGGCCCGTGGGGCCGACGGTACCTCCGAGGACCCGTGGGCGCCACCAATGGGAAGCTGGCTCCGTCTGCGTTCAGACGTGTCGCTCGAGGGGCTCGGTCCTCAGGCGACCGTGATCGCCGAGGCGGCACGTCGCCACGGTGTGCTGCTGTCCGACACCGGTCCAGGGTTCGGCCTGCGCGGCACGCCCGATGCACGCTGGGACGACGCCGACCTGGCGACGCTCAGCCAGCTGAGCATGGACGACTTCGAGGTGGTCGACCCCACCTCGATCATCTCGGACCCCCGTTCCCTCGCCGTCGAGCAGCCGGGTTCGGGGGGCTGAGGGTCGCGGGAGACTCACTCTGACACGTCGAGGTCCCGCTGGACCCACCGGCCCGAGTCGATCGCCTCCTCGACGCTCGGATGCGGAGTGAGATAGAGCGCCTCGAACGTGATGTCCTCCGAGACGGGGATCTCGAGCATCGACGCGGTCGGCGGGAGGCTCTCGAGATCCGGCTCGGCTCCCCAGAACATCCGCTGGAGGTCCGACACCCCGTACCCCTCGGGCCGGGATTCCGTCCGACCACCGATCACCAGCGAGACGTCCTCCCCGACGAGATGCTCGATCGTCGCCACGCGGACGTGGCCCTGTTTGGGGATGAGTCGGTCCGGGTGGGTGCGCATGCCGTTGCGGGCCGTCCATGGGTCCGTCAGGCCCAGTTGATCGACGAACCGGAGGCGCGCGAGTAGTAGGCGATGGCGCCCGCGCCACCGGTGGAGATGACGGGGGCCCCGCTGCCCGGGAGCTCGGCCTCCGCCGAGCCGCCAAGCGCGTCGCCCAGCTCTCGACCCACCTGGGCGAGCCCGCCGGCCTCGTCGGTGACGAACGAGTCCAGGTTGCCGTTCGAGTCGATGTTCACCAGTCCGCCGGTGCCGTTCATGATGATCGGGTGGATCACGAATCCGAGCGCGATGGAGACCCCCAGGAGGGCCCTCCACTGGGACGAACGGGTCAGCAGGAGCAAACCGACGAGGACGAGGGAGAGGAGGGGGAGCACGGGCACCATGAATCGGAACTCCATGAAGTCCGCGCCCACCCGGAACAGGTAGAGCACCCAGACGCCGAGAGTGAGCCCGACCACCACGAACGGGCGTCGTCCGAGCAGCTCGCGACCTCGCACGATCGCAACCGGAAGGAAGACGAACACCAAGCTGACCGCCAGGAAGGCGATGAGGTAGCTCCCTGCCTGGAGCACGGTGATCGACCACGGGTTGGACTTCGCGACGGCGGTGTTGGGGATGATCCCGCCGTAGGTCGCCGCCCTCCATATGGTCCATGGCCCGAGGATGAGAGCTGCGGGCACCCCCGCGGCGACGACCGACGAAACCGGGAGGACACCGGATCGGTGCTGGCGCCACATGACGGCGAGGACCGGCACGACGAGCAGCACCGCGGAATCGAGTCGGGTCATGAGCGCCGCCGCGCTCGTGACCGACACCAAGGCCCACCTGGCGGGTGAGATCCGAACCTCGTCGGTCAGTGCCGCTGGTGTCAGGAGCAGCCATGCGGCGACGAGGAGTGCGGTATGGAGCTGGGTCTCCAGACCGCCGGTCACGTAGGCGATGAAGCTGAAGTTGGAGGCCAGCACCAGCGCGGTGACGTTCCCCAGGAGGTGGGAGCCGAACACCGTCCTCCCGAGGTGGACGACGCCCACGACCGTTCCGACTGCGATGACCGCACCCAACACGTGGCCGGTCATCACCGGGTCGATCCCGAGCCAGAGCGGAACGGCCATCAGGGCCGTCCACAGGAAGTTGGTGTACCCCTCGACATACTCGCCGGGGTTGTAGACGAGGCCGTTTCCTTCGACGAGGTTCCGGGCGTAGCGCAGGGTGATGAAACTGTCGTCCTGGGTCCAGCGGAGGATGAACCCCACGACGGCCACGGCAACTGCGATCGCAGCGGTCACCCGACGCTGATCCAAGGTGCCGACCGTGCGCACGAGCAACGCCGGTGGTGTCCAGTCCGGAGCGGAGCGGCGCTGCTCGGATGTCATGACCTGTGCCGACTGATCGGGTGGGTGCACGAGCTGTCCCCCTCTGCCGGGGCGCACTGTAGACACAGCCGGCTCCATGCACCACGGGGGAGGCCCTCGTCGCTGTCCTTGCCCCCTCGAGGTCTGCGTCGACCGCGTCGAGGTCGTCGTGCAGTACTCGCTAGGGCGACCTCATCGGCAGCCGTCGGGACAATTCAAGGTCGGCATCCACCGCGCCGATCCTCCGACCGCGGGCCGGGGAAGCCGTCGGCCCAACCGAACGAGGAACGGATGCCGATGCCCAGCAACCCCACGACCCCGATTTCGCCGTCCAGAGCCCCACCCGGCGCAGCGCGTCGACTCTGTCTGGCGGCCGCTGCCTGTGCCGTGCTGGCCGCCGCATGCGCGCCGCTTGCCGAGCCCCAGCGGGACGGGTCGCGTGGCGGGTCGCCGGCCAGCAGTCGTAGAACCCCGCCGCCACCGCAGCCGTCGGGACCGGACCGGGTCGGCTCCGAGCGTTCGACCTATGTCTCCGCCGCGACCCGACCGCAGCTCGGCGGATGCGACGTCTTCCCGAGCGACCACTTCTCGATGGCGGTGGTCGACACGCTGGCTGTGCGAGACGACTCCGACCGGATCATCAGCGCCGCCGGCCCCGATCTGACGGTGGCCACGGGCTTCGGATCCAGCATCTGGGAGGGGTCGATCCGGGGCTTCCCCGTCAACGTGGTCGACTCCCGCACCGTTTCCGTCCAGCAGTTCCTCATCGCGGGCGACTACGCCCCCCAGGTCCGAAGCGTCGATGCCGTGGCCGTCGCAGCCCCGGTTCGAGGGGTGGCCCGGGCGGGCCTGGGACCGCCACATCCTCGCCGTGGACAGCGCCACGTGCCGCAGCTGGGAGGCCATCAACGTCCAACCGCCGACGGAGAACATCTGGGCGGCGTTGCTGGGCAAGTGGTGGGCCGACAAGGTGGTCTCGATCGACCTGGCTTCCAACACGCCCCGTCAGGGGGGCACCGTGATCGCGGCGGGGAACTCGATGCTGGCGGGCCTCGTTCGCTACGACGAGGTCGCCGCAGGGGAGATCAACCACGTCCTCACCATGAGCCTTCCACTCATCAGCAGCGGCGAACCGGCATGGCCTGCGTTCGCCACCGATGGCCGGTCCGACCACCCCGACGCGCCTGCCATGGGGACGTGGTTCCGCCTGCGCTCCGATGCCGATCTGAGCGGCCTCGGGCCCCAGGCCCGTGTCGTAGCGAGGGCGATGCAGCGCCACGGGCTCATCGTCAGCGACACCGGTCCCGGGATCGGCATGGCCGGCGAACCCGACCTCCGCTGGGACGAGTCGGACCTGGCGGGGATCCGTCGGTTCACGCTGTCGGATCTCGAAGTCGTGGATCCGTCCCCGATGATGGTCTCAGCGGACTCCATGGCGATCCGCTGATCCACCCGGACGCTCCGGGTTCGAGGTGCCGAGCGGAACCCTGACGCTGCACGCGCCTCACTCCCGCAGCCAGACGGGGATCAGCTCCCACGGGCCCCCGGTGGAGACGACGATCGCCTCGGTTCCCGCCGGCACGACTCCATCCGGTCCGGCGTGCGCGCAGGGCGCCTCGCCGCAGTCACCGAGCAGCTCGAGGACCCCGCCGGGGTTCTCGAAGTCCGTCCGTACCTGTACCGGCCTGCGCAGTCCGCCGGGACTGAGCAGGACGGTGGGCCCCTCGCCGCTGAGCGGTGAGAGGAACTCCCAGGGCATCGCAGCGTCGACAGACACCACGTCCGCCTCCCAGTCGCCATCGGTTTCGATCGTCACCCCGTCATCGGTCGCCTCCACCAGGAAGGTGGCCGAACGGGTCGGGGTCGGTGGGACCAGATCGTCGCCGATGCGGAGTTGCAGGGGGCGGCTCCCCTCCACGTCGAGCAGCCAGGGCTGATCCTGTGACTCCTCGGGAGCGAGGATGCTGCGGCCGGAGCCGGAGTGTGGCCCCCACAGCGGTGGAGCGACCGACTCGTCGGTGGGGACCGCAGCGAACCCACCCGTGACCGTCTCGGATCTGCTTGCACGGTCGCCCCACAGCGCCGCAACGACGCCACCGACCAGCACCCAGAGGACGATCACGGCGACGCCCGTCAGTGCTCCCCGGCGTGCCAGGGCGCGAAGCCTCGTCAGATGCCCATCGGGGCAGTCCGTCGCGACCCACCTCCCGAGCAGGAGCGCTGCGAACGGCAGTGACATCCACGCCGTCCGTCCGTCGAACAGCGCGCTGACGATCGACCAGGCGCCGAGCGCGAGCGCTGCCAACACGCCCAGCAAGAGCGGGAGCACCGCGTCGCGTTCGGCTCGGGGGCGCCGGGACCATCCCGGTAGCCAGAGTGCCAAGGCGAGGACGCCAGGTCCTGTGGTCAGCAGGACCTGCAGCAGCCGCATGGGTCCCGCGAAGTTCATCACCAGCATCTGCTGGTAGGTCTCGAGGGCCGGCGGAAGCCAGGGGGCGAAGGTGACCGCGGCGCCGTCCACCACCATGCGTGGGAGCACGAATCCGATCGCAGCGCCCGCCAACCACGGAGCCGCCGCTGCGGCCCTGGCGGGCCGACTCCTCGATCGGTCGATCGCCTCGCCGACGACCAGAGGTATCAGCGCCACCAGCGCGGTCTCCTTCGTGGCCACTGCGACCCCGAGGATGAGCGCGCCGAGCACCCGTCGGCGATGTTGGGCGGCGAGCAGCACCAATGGCACCAACCCGACCGCTGCCGCGTCGACGAAGCCCTTTCCCGTGTACCAGAAGACCGGGAACGACACTGCGTGGTTCACACCGAGACCGTGATGACGACTGCGCATCGCCGCTGGGGCGCTGCCGCGGCGGTGGCCAGGGCGAGGGTACGCCCGCCGCGAGTGCCGCGGCGTTCACGACCGTGAGCGCCGTGGCGGCGGGCAGGCCGGTGCGTGACGCCAGCCACGGCGGCGCGACCGCACGGGACGAGAACGGCTCGGCCACCGAGCCCGCCCATGCCTCACCGCGGAACGCGTCGGTGAGCCGGAGATACTGGACCTGGTCCATGATCAGGCCCCGCAACACCCGCCCGTCGGGCGCGACGTACCACGGGTAGTTCTCGAGTCCCTCCGTCCCGAACCCTGCAGCGCCTGGACGGTCAGCAGCGCGATCACGACCACGCCGGCGGCGCCGGCGGCCCACCACGGCACCTCGAGGAGGCGCTGGGCCCGCCGTTTGATCCTCGTGGGTTCCATGCCCCTCCGCCTCGTCGCCGCGGCGCTGGACTGTAGTTGAGCGCCTGATACAACCGACGGGTGCCGTGGCAGCGGTGCGACGGCGCGGGTGCACCCCGCTCGCTCTACAACGCCCTCGCCGGCGGCGGTGCGCTCGCCGCGCCGTACGCCTTCGCGACGGTGGATCCGAACGTGGGGGTCGCGAAGGTGCCCGACCAGCGGCTGACGAAGCTGGCCGAGATGAGCGCGTCGCGCAACGTGGTGCCCGCCGCGGTGCAGTTCGTCGACATCGCCGGCCTGGTCGAGGGAGCGGCCCAGGGCGAGGGGCTCGGGAACCGGTTCCTCGCCCACATCCGCGAGGTCGACGCGATCGTGTTCGTGCTGCGTGCCTTCCGCGACGACGACGTGCCGGGCTCGTCGGACCCGGTCGAGCAGCTCTCGACGCTCGAGGTCGAACTCGTCTACGCGGACCTGGAGACCCTCGAGAAGCAGTCCGAGAAGCGCCGCAAGGCCGCACGGGTGGATGCGTCCCTCGCTGACGAGGTCGCAGCGATGGACGCGGCGGTCGATGCGCTCGCCGCAGGGACGCCGATCTACCGGGCGGGGCTCAGCGACGACCAGCGGGCACGACTGCGGGAGTTCTTCCTGCTGACCGACAAGCCGGCGATGGCGCTCGTCAACCTCGACGAGGAGCAGCTCGAGGACCCCGAACCGCACCTCGCGCCGGTCCGGGAGGCCTTCGCCGCGGTGGGCGACGACGCCGTGATCGGACTCTGCATCCAGCTCGAGGCCGAAGCGGCCCTCCTGGACGAGGACTCGCGCGTCGAGATGCTCGAGGCGCTGGGCCTGGGCGACGGGGCGCTGCCCACCTTCCTGCACGGCGCCTACCGGATGCTCGGCCTGCGCACCTTCCTGACCACCGGCGAGAAGGAGTCCCGCGCCTGGACGTTCCGCGCCGGCAGCCGCGCTCCACAGGCGGCCGGGGTGATCCACACCGACTTCGAACGAGGGTTCATCCGCGCCGAGGTCATCCGGTGGGACCAGCTGCTCGAGATCGGCTCGTGGTCCGGGGCGCGCGACGCCGGGAAGCTGCGCGTCGAGGGCAAGGACTACGAGGTCGCCGACGGCGACGTGATCGAGTTCCGCTTCAACGTCTGAGCGGGTCGCGGCCCCCGGCGCCCGGCGCGCCACCGTCGGGGCGTGGCGTGTGATCATGGGTCGATGGCGCCTGCTCCCCAGGCGGCACCGGCCCACTCGCTCGTGCATCACGGCTCGGTGCTCGCCCCCGCTGAGGTGGCGACGACGCGCTCCGGGCGACGCCGTGGCCTCCTCGGGCGCGACGGGCTCGACGGCGTGTTCGTGCTCAGCGCACGGTCGGTGCACACCGTCGGGATGCGCTTCGCCATCGACGTGGCGTTCTGCGACGCCGAGCTCTGCGTCCGCCGTCTGCTGACCCTCGTCCCCGGTCGCCTCACGCGGGTGCACCGGCGGTGCTCGGTGGCGGTCGAGGCGCCCGTCGGTGCGTTCGAACGATGGGGTGTCCGCGTCGGGGACCGCCTCGAGCTGCGTCCCGGCCGGCCCCTCGGCGCCCCGGGCACGCCGGACCCCGGCGACCACGCACGGAGCAGGTCGTGAGCGGGCGCATCGTCCTGGTCGGTACCCCCATCGGGAACCTGGGCGACCTCAGCCCCCGTGCTGGCGCGGCGTTCGCCGACGCCGACGTCGTGGCGTGTGAGGACACCCGGCGCACCGGCCGGCTGCTGGCGCACCTGGGGGTGCGCGCGCCGCAGCTGGTGCGACTCGACGAACACACCGAACACGCCGTTGCGCCGAATCTGGTCGAACGTGCCGGACGGGGTGAGACGGTGGTCGTCGCGTCGGACGCCGGCATGCCGGTGCTCTCCGACCCCGGGGCGACCCTCGTGGCGTTGGCCGCCGCATCGGGCGTCGTCGTCGAGCTGGTCCCCGGGCCCTTCGCGGGCGCGGTCGCCGCGGCACTCAGCACCGTCCTCGACGACGACGGTCGGTTCTGCTTCGAAGGGTTCCTGCCCCGCAGCGGTGCTGCTCGCTCCGAGCGCCTCGACGCGCTCGTGGGTGAACGCCGCGCCATCGTCTGCTACGAGGCGCCCCACCGCCTCCGTCGGACCCTGGCCGACCTCCAGGGTCGCCTCGGTGACTCGCGTCGCGTCGCGATCGCCCGGGAGCTCACCAAGCTCCACGAGGAGGTGTGGCGCGGCACGCTCGCGGCGGCGCGCGAGCGATGGGACGCGCTCGAGCCCCGGGGCGAGTTCGTGGTGGTCGTCGCTGGGTCGCCGGCGCCCGCAGCCGCCTCCGACGCCGACCTGCTCGCCGCGTTCGAGGCCGAGCTGCAAGCGGGATCGTCGCGTCGTGACGCAGCGGCCTCGGTGGCCCGACGCCATGGCGTCGGGGTCAACCGGGTCAAGGGGTTGACGCTGGGCCGTTGACCTCGTCGCTGTCGTCGTCGCTGGCGGCGCTGTGGGCGTCGCGCGTCTCACGCACGCGGACCCGCGCCTCGACGTTCCACACGACCAGGAGCGTGACGAGCGCGGCGGCGACGATCGCGATGCCCCAGTAGAACGCCGCCCAGTCGACCAGCGAACCGTACGGGGGTGAGCCGGGCAGCCCCGCTCGCAACGTCGGAAGGGCGAACAGCACGCCGGCGAGCAGTGCGTAGAGCCAGAAGGGCGCCTCGTCGGAGAACACCACGATGAACCAGGTCGTCGCAGCCACGGAGAGCGCGATCGCCCACACCAGCACCATGAAGAACCCCACCCAGACGATGACCGATCCCCGCCTCCCCATCTCGAGCGAGATGCGCGCCGCATCCGGGGAGCGCTCGACGTCCGCCGTCACGCCGAAGTCCACGAGTGACACGTCGAGCGCGACGTCGAGCTCCAACGGGTCGCCTCCACCGTCCTCATCGGGGTCGGTCACCGCGAAGAGCACCAGGTCGGTCCGGTAGACGTCGAAGGGGTAGCGGAGCAGCTCGGACCCGCCGACGCCGATCGCGATGGTGCGCGGCTCCATCACCTCGCCCTCGTCGAAGCGGAGCAGGGTCGACCCGGACACGTCGTTGACGCCGATGGCGACGGGCTCGCCGAGCACGTCGTTGCGGGCGATGTCACCCTGTGGGCGGAAGACCAGCCGGAACGACATCTCGGAGCGGGCGAGGTCGATCCCGAGCGCGCTCGCCTCGACGAGCAGTGTCGACTCGGCGCGGGGGCCCTGGGCCTCGACGACGGTGGTGGACCGGTTGGTCGCGACGCCCCACCACGTCACCCCGGTCGCGACCAGGGGCGCCGCGACCAGCAGCCCGAGGATCACCCACCGGGTCCGGCGCGCCCGCTGGCGGGGCCACGGCCGGATGACGAGGTCTGCGAGGCGCTGGCTGCTCGGGGGTCGGTCGCCGACCGCCGGTACCTGCCCCGTGACCGGGGGGTCGTCCTGCTGCGGTCGATCGTTGCCGTCGCCGACGTTGGGACGGTCCATGGCCCGACACTACGGCGGGCAGCGGGAGTGTGCGGACCCCGTCGGGCGGTCCCTAGGGTGGCCCGATGTCCGACCCGACGACCTCCCCGACCGACAGCACCTCCGCGCCCGAACCCGCAGAGCTCGACGTGGTGGGGATCGGCAATGCGCTGGTCGACGTCATCGGTCACGGGACCGACGACGCGGTGGCGGAGCTCGGTGTGGAGAAGGGGTCGATGACCCTCGTGGACGAGGAGCGCTCTGCGGCGATCTACTCGGCGATGGGCCCTGCGGTCGAGATCTCCGGTGGGTCGGCCGCGAACACCGTGGTCGGGGTCGCTGCGTTCGGGGGGGCCGCGCAGTACGTCGGGAAGGTGCGCGACGACCAGCTGGGCGCGGTGTTCGCGCACGACCTGCGCGCCACGGGCGTCCGCTACGAGGTCCCCCCGGCGCCGAGCGGCCCGTCCTCGGGGCGCTGCCTGGTGCTCGTCACCCCCGACGCCCAGCGCACGATGAGCACCTACCTCGGTGCGTCGGTGCACCTCGGCCCCGACGACATCGACCCCGAGGTGATCCAGCGTGGGCGGGTCCTGTACCTCGAGGGGTACCTGTTCGACCCCCCCGAGGCCCAGGAGGCGTTCCGGGTGGCTGCGCAGATCGCACACGACGCGGGTCGCACCGTGTCACTCACCCTGTCGGACAGCTTCTGCGTGGACCGCCACCGCGACGCCTTCGTCGATCTGGTCCGCAACCACGTGGACCTCGTGTTCGCGAACGAGGACGAGATCTGTTCGCTGTTCGAGGTCGACGAGTTCGATGCCGCGGTCGGCGAGCTGCGCGGTCACGGTGCGATCGCTGCGCTGACCCGTTCCGAGCGCGGCTCGGTGGTGGTCACCGAGGACGACGTCGTCACGGTCGCCGCCCATCCGCCGGCCACGCTCGCCGACACCACCGGCGCCGGCGACCTCTACGCGGCGGGCTTCCTCTTCGGCTACAGCCGCGGGCGCGAGCTGGCGACCTGCGGCGCCCTCGGCAGCCTGGCCGCAGCCGAGGTCATCTCCCACGTCGGTGCACGCCCCCAGGCCGACCTCGCCGAGCTGGCCCACCGAGTTCTCGGCGTCGGCTGAGCCCGGACCGGCCGAGCCGGCGTCCGGGGCCCGCGACCGCCGCAGCGGCCAGCATCGGCGCCGTGGGCGATCAGGTCGCCGGCGGCGCTCGGTGCACGTCGACCGGAGGTCGGGGCCAGAACGTCGGACGCCGTCGCGCTGCGATGTCCTCGGTCCACCCGGTCGCCACGACGACCACGAACGTCAGCGCGATGCACCAGAGCAGGAGGCCGGGCCAGGTCTCGCTTCCCGGCAGATCGAGGGTCACCGCGGCGTAGATCGCCGCCATGTGCCACATGTAGATGCTCAGTGACCGCTGGCTGACCCAGTGCACCACCGCTGCCGCGTGCGACGCCCAGCGAGCCACGGCTCGACGTCGGGCTGCAGTCCCAGCGCTAGCGGTGAGCCAGAACACGCCCGAGCAGCGAGGCGCCCAGCACGCGCCAACCGCTCGCGGCGTTGAGCGACCAGCTCGACGACGGCTCGAACGCCAGGAACAGCGCGAGGCCGATCGGACCCGTCGCGGCGCACACGAGCGGCCACCGTCGCTCCGTCCACGCCCGCAGGTGACCGTCGTGCTGGTGGTAGCCGAGGATCCAGCACCCCACGTAGAACACGACCACCACCAGACCGGCGCCGGCAGCCAGGGAGCCGACGAACAAGACGATCAGGACCCCCCAGGTCAGCCGAGGCCGGCGCAGTTGCGCCCGACGGAGCAGCGGCCCGACGAGCGAGAGGATCAGGTGGAACTGCAGGTACCAGAGCGCGATCCAGGTGATCTCGAGCTCGGTGCCCGCCCCCGGACCCTGGGGCCCGTTGGGGGAGAGGACCGGGAACACCAGACCCACCCAGTTCCAGGCGTCGAGCTCCGACAGGACGCCGAGCGCGCCCCACAGTGCGATCATCGCCGCGATGTAGCCCCAGTACGGCACCAGGATGCGTCGGTACCGGTCGCCGATGACCGACCTGGCCGCTCGCCGCTCGAGGGAGCCCGCGTAGAGCGACCCGGCGATGAAGAACATCAGGGGCATCGCCGTGAACGCCGTCAGCCAGTCCGCCCCGACCACGTGGTACGTGACCACGCGAGCGAGCGCGACGGCTCGCAGCGCATCCAGATAGATGCTCCGAGGCGCCCGCGCCGTCCCTTCCCTCCCGGAACGCAGCCCCCGCGTCTCAGACATCGACGATCGCCATCGCTCGGGCATGTTCGCGCAGTCGGGTGGGTACGTGTCGAGTCGAGCTCGTAGGCCGCTAGGTTCACAGCGTGGCCGACCACGAGGCGAACCAGGTTCAGCTTCCGGTGACGCCGGCCGAGCTCGCCGGACGTGTCGACCACAGCGTGCTCGCACCCGAGGCGACCCGAGCCCAGGTCGACGAGGCAGCGACCGTCGCCGCCGAGTGGGGATGTGCGACGTTGTGCGTCCAGCCCGACCAGGTCGTTCATGCTGTCGAGGTGCTCGGCGGGCGCATCACCGTGTGTTCGGTGGTCGGGTTCCCCCACGGGGCGAACCTCGCTCGATCCAAGGCCGACGAGGCCGCCTCCGTCGTCGCACATGGCGCAGGCGAGGTCGACGTCGTGGTGTCCCTCGGCGCCATCGCCGACGGCGACCTCGCACACGTCGCGCACGAGCTGGCCGTGATCCGCGAGGCCGTGCCCGACACCGTGCTCAAGGCGATCGTGGAGTCGGCGTTGTGGCCGCCGGCGGTGCTGCGTGGCGTCTGTGAGGCTGCCGTCGACGGAGGCGCCGACTACGTCAAGACCTCGACCGGCTTCCATCCGGCCGGCGGCGCGAGTCCCCAGGCGGTGGCGACGATGCGCGCCGCGGTCGGACGTCGCGCCCGGGTGAAGGCCTCGGGCGGCGTGCGCACGCCTCGAGGACTGCATGGCGATGCTCGGGGCCGGCGCCGACCGGCTCGGGCTCTCGCGCACGGTCGGAGGTGCTGGCCGATCACGGCGGAGACCCGAGCCCGGGATCGCTGAGCAGGCCCAGCAAGATCGCGACGGCGCCGTCCGCCCGGCGGGCAGCGCGGCGCCGTGCCGCGGCGACCCCGTCGGCGGTGACCGTCTCGGCGGACTCGCAGTAGTACTTCATCCGCGGCTCGGTTCCCGAGCGTCGACAGAGGATCCGGGTGCCGTCGTCCAGCCACCACCGGAGGACACCGGGCGCCGGTCGGTCCGGGGACCGCCGGGTCGGCCGCCGGAGCGGTCCCAGCGTCGTGCGGGTCGTCGATCGACGCCGTGGTGTCCGTGAGGGGGACGGCGCCGTTGCGGGTCACGAACGCACCATGGGTGCGGGCGAGGGCGTCGAGCTCGTCGAGCACGTCGCGACCGAGCCCGCTGAGCTCCGAGACCAGGGCGCACACCACCGCCGCGGCGGTGACGGCGTCCTTGTCGTGGGCGTCCGCGCCGACGGCGTAGCCGATCGCCTCCTCGTAGCAGAGCACCTGGGTCAGGTCCGGTCGGTCGAGCCCCGGCCGTGCGAGCCACTTGAAGCCGGTCGGGGTCTCCACGTGGTGGACCCCCCGGGCGGCGCAGATCCGACCCACGAGCTGTGAGGACACGATCGTCGAGCAGACCAACCGGTCGGTGCCGGTGCCGCGCCCCAACAGGAACGAGGCGAGCAGCGCTCCGACCTCGTCGCCGGTGAGCACCCGCCAGGGCGTGGTGGGGGCCGACCCCGGTGCGGGGACGGCCACCGCGAGCCGGTCGGCATCGGGGTCGAGTGCGAGGGCGAGCTCGGCGTCGCCCTCGGCGTGCCGCTGCGAGCAGCCGCTCGAGCGCAGCGGGCTCCTCGGGGTTCGGTCGCTCACGGTCGGGAAGTCCGGGTCGGGCCGCGCTGGGACTCGACGGCGGCGGTGAGCGCAGGCCGGCGAGCCCGAGGACGTGCTCGAGCAGCATCGATGCTCCGACGCCGTGCATCGCCGTGTACACCCACCCGTGGCGGCGGCTCCATCGGACCGGCGAGGCGGAGCGCTCGTGTCACGAACCGGTCCGCCAGGTCGCCGGTGACGGGGAGTGGGCGCACGTGGCCCGGCGGTCGCGGGGTCGGATCCGGGCGTTCGGTCCACGCCTCGATCGCCGCGTCGTGGGGAGCCCCCACCTGCGCACCGTCGGCGCCGACGATCTTGAGTGCCGTTGTCGCCGGCGGGGTTGTGGCTGGCGGTGACGATCACGGCCGCCGTTGCATCGAGCTCGGTCACGGCGAAGGTGCCCAGCGGCGTGGGGACAGCACCGTCGAACCGGGCGACGTCGCAGCCGCGCTGGGTGAGGACCTCGACCAGCGAAGCAGCGAAGTCCACCGAGCCGTGCCGGGCGTCGTGGCCGACGACCACCAGCGGTGGCGGCGCTCCACGGTGCTCCGACCAACACCACGAGGCGATGCCGGCGGCGACCTGGCGGACGGTCCCGATGTTCATCTGGTGGGGCCCCGGACCCATCGGCGCACGCAGCCCGGCGGTGCCGAAGCGCCGCGCGATCGGCGACATCGTCAGGTCCTCGCCACGACACCGACGATGTCGCCCAGCACGGCCACGAGAGCGGGGAGCGCCACGGCGGCGGCGTCGAGGACCTCGAGGTGATCCACGCTGGATTGCATTCCCGCTGCGAGGTTCGTCACGAGCGACACGCCCACCACCTCTGCGCCGAGGTGGCGCGCAGCGATCGCCTCCAGCACCGTCGACATGCCGACGAGATCGGCGCCGAGCGTCCGCAGCATCCGGATCTCGGCCGGCGTCTCGAAGCTCCCGCCTCGCACGCCGGCGTACACCCCCTCGGCGACGTCGGGACGGGCCGCCCGCAGCCGGGCGCGCAGCTCGTTGCTGTAGAGGTCGCTGAGGTCGACGAAGCGCCCGGGTAGCGGTGGGGTCGGCTCGGGACCACACATCGGGTTCTCGCCGGTCAGGTTGAGCTGGTCCGACAGCGCCACGACCGAGCCGACGCGACGGTCGGGGCGCAGCGACCCGGCGGCGTTGGTCAGCACGACCGTGGACGCTCCCGCCAGCACCGCGGCGCGGACCATGGACGACGGTCTCGACCGGATGGCCCTCGTAGAGGTGCGACGCGACCGGCGAGCACCAGGACCGCGGTCGATCCGCCGGGCCGGTCGGCGACCTCGAGCGAGCTGACCGTGCCACCGTGGCCGGCGACGCCCTCCGGCGGCTCCCGAGGTCGTAGTCCGGCGACCGGCGGCCACGATCGCGCCCGAGCCCGTCCGCCGCACCGGCCCACCCGGACCCGAGCACCAGGGCGACGTGTGGTCCCCAGCTCGTGCCGAGATCGCCGCAGCGCTGGACGCGGCCACCGCGAACGCCTCGTAGGGTGCGTGCGGTGTCGGTCACCACCGCGGATCCTCCCACAGCGTCGGGCCGGCGGCTGTCGCTCGCCCGCACTTCTGCGGAGGATCGGTCCGATAGCCTTGACCGTCCGTCGCGCCGCGATCGGGGTCGCCCTGGGCGGGAGATCGGGGACACGGTTGCAGACGATCGAACGACCGAGCATCCCCGCCCCGGCGCCGCGTCGCCGTGGACGGGTGTCAGCGGTGGTGCTGCGGCGCGGATCGCTGGCGTTGCCGCTGCTGGTCCTGGCGGTCTTCAGTCGCTGGGGCGTGCTCATCGCCGTGTCGCTCGCCGTCGTCGCCGGGCTCGGCATCTGGGTCTGGCAGCGCGGGTTCGTGTTCGTCGAGATCGTGGCGTTCCTGATCCACTTCGACGGGCTGGGCGCCGGTCCCATCCGGATGGGCGGATCATGGCGGGCATCGCCGCGTTGGTGATCGTCTACAAGCTGGTCAAGGGCTGGCGGCCGCCTGCGATCCCGGTCCGGCACTGGGCGCCGATCTGGGCGCTCACGGTGTGGGGCGTCGCGAGCGGCCTCTGGTCGGCCGAGGCCGGCGGCTGGTTCTTCAACCTCGGCGTCTACGGACTGGGTCTGGCCTTCTTCTGCATCACCGCGTTGCTGGTGGACAGCCATCGGATGGTCCAGCAGTTCCTGCGGGCCTACTGGGTGGGCGGGCTGTTCGGGTCCGCAGCGGGCGTGCTCGCGCTGTTCCTGGGCACCCGTTCGGTGGGGTTCGGCTCGGATCCCAACTTCTTCGGGCTGCTGCAGGCGTCGATGATCCCGCTGACCGTCTACTACCGGCGCCACGCCGCGACCGCGCAGGCCAAGCTGATGTACTCCATCACCCTGGTGGTGGTGCTCGCCGGTGCCGCGGGAGCGGGGAGCCGTTCGGGGTTGATCGGCGGCGCGATCGCCATCGTCGGCACCATGGTCACCGACCACGGCTCCGGGCTGGACGTCGTCCGTCGCTGGTGGGTCTCGGTCTCGGTGCTGCTCGCCGGCCTCGCGTTCCTCGTCGGCTTCGTCGCCAACCCGAACAACCTGGAGCGTGGCTTCTCGGACCGTGGCGCCGGCCGCGTCGACCTGTGGAACGTCTCGATCGCGCTCATCAAGGAGAACCCGGTCTGGGGATACGGGTTCGGTCAGCTCCGCAGCATCGTGCCGCCCAACCTGCTGCTGACCCCCGGCAGCCAGCGCCTCAACGAGATCCGCCCCGACGTCACGCCCACAACACCTGGCTCGACATCATGGGCGACCTGGGCGTCGTCGGGCTGCTGCTGTTCGTCTCGGTCTTCGTGGTCGCGATCCTCGGCTTCGCTCCGCCGCGGTGGTGCCAGACCCGGGAGCTGTCGATGACCCTGTTCGTGATGATGCTGCCGGTGCTGTCGGGCTCGTTCTTCCTGCCGCTGCTGAACAACAAGCTGGCCTGGGCGTTGATCGGCCTCTCCGCCGCGCTCCAGGTGCCGTCCAAGGATGCGCGCTGGAGCGGTCTGGCCGCGTCCATGGGCGCCCGCCGTGCTCCGCCGACCGATCTGGTGGCGGTCGGATCCGATCCCGGCGTTCCTGCGCTCGTCGAGGTGGGGCGCTGAGCTTGCCCGCGCGCCGCCCGGGCGAGCGTCCCGAGGCGCCCGGCGACGAGGTCTGGGAGCCGGTCGAGCTCGCCCGCTGGGACCTGCGCATCTCCCGACGGTTCCGGTGGATCGTCGTGATCAGCGGCCTGTGCGTGGCGATCGTCCTCGGCGTGCCTTCGCCGGGACCGGTCCGACCACCTGCACCGCATCTGCGGGGGTGATCGTCCCGCGGGTCGACGGCAGCCTCGGGACCGACCGGGTCAAGTTCGACCGGGAGCGACTGCAGACGGCGCTGACCCTGGCCGTCTCGGGTGCCTACGCCCAGGAGCTCGGGGAGCTGTCCGGCCTCGACATCCCGGTGCAGGAGGTGCGTGACCGCCTCGACGCCACCCGTCCCCGGATGGGCAGCTACCTCGAGGTCACCTACACCGACGGCGACGCGCAACGCGTCGAGGCGGTCGTGCCGCATCTGGTCGACGCCCTGGACAACGTCTACGCCGAGAGCCACGACTTCGCGATCGCACAGACCGAGAACCAGCTGCGACCGATCGTTCCGGGCGAGTCCCGGGTCTACGACGGACCGGCCTACCTGCGTGCGTTCCCCGAGTCCGGGTTCTCGTGGCGATCCCCGCACGGCCTGGTTCGGCTTCGTCGGGTTCCTCACGGGGGCCTGGTCGCCGCTGGGTGTGGTGCTCGCCGGCCAGCGTCGCCCGGGTGACCAGCACCGCTGACGACCTGCAGCGCCACGGACCGGGCTTCCCGGTCTGGGCGCACGTCGGCGGTGCAGGGCGGCGCGGCGCGGCCGACCCGTGAGCAGTTCGCCCAGGTCCTCGCCACCGCCGGCACGGCCGTCCCCGAGCGCGGCGTCCCCCGGCGGATCGTGGTCGCGGCCCCGCGCTCAGAGCCGCTCGCTCGCAACCTGGCGGTGGGGCTCGCGGCAGAGGTCGTCGTGCTCGGCGGTCGAGTCGTCCTCGTGGACGCCAGGTCGAGTCGCCCCGCGCTGAGCGTCTGACTCGGCGGCTTCGGCCGCCCCGGCCTGCGACGTCGGCTGTGGACGTGGAGCTCTCCCAGGTCATCCGGCGTCGGCGTCAACCCCGCTGCGACTGGCAGCCGCCCGTCGCTGCGTTCCATGGTGCGTGGTGCTGCCCGAGCGGCTGCGGTTCGTGCCGGCCGGGCGGCGTCGGTCGGACGACGCGGTGGTCCCGCTGACCGCAGTCTCGACCAGGTGGACCCCGACGTGTCTGTCGTCGTGCTCGCCCCGCCGCCGCTCGAGCGGTGTCCGACCGCCCGTGCTGGGGTGGGCCGACGCCGTGGTGGTCTCTGCCACCGTCGATGGTCGCAGCACCACCGACGACGTCGAGGACGCCTCGGCGCTCGTGGACTCCGTTCTCGTCGGGCTCGTGACGAGCGCCTGTGGTGCTCCGTCGATGGCTGAGCGGACCTCGACGACGACCGCGGCGGCGAACCCGGCGATACCGTTGCTCCGTGAGCGGCTGGAGGCGACCGCGGGTCCCTGGGTCGACAACCACTGCCATCTCGGGCTCGATGGCGACGGGGAGGCTCCGCGTGCAGGGACCTGGTCGATCGGGGCCCGCGACGCGAGGCGTGGTCGCACTGATCACCGTCGGCACCGACGTCGCGACCTCGGCTGCGGCGATGGACCTCGCCACCGATGACCGACGGTCTTCGCCACCGCCGGTGTGCATCCCCACGAGGCGGACGGCGGGAACCGCGGGCTGCGCGATCTGTTCGACGTTGCCGAGGGGACGGCCGGCGGTCCTGGTGGCCGTCGGGGAATGCGGCCTCGACCACCACTACGACCACTCGCCGAGGGCTGTGCAGCGCCGTGTCTTCGCCGAACAGGTGGCCCTCGCCAACGAGCTGGATCTCCCCCTTGTGGTGCACACCCGCGACGCCTGGGACGACACCTTCTCGATCCTCGACGACGGTCCGACGCCGAGGCGAACCGTGGTGCACTGCTTCACCGGTGGCCCCGCCGAGGCGGAGCGCTGCCTGGAGCGCGGCGCGCTGATCTCGATCAGCGGCATCGTCACGTTCGCCTCGGCCAGGAGCTGCGCGAGGCCGTCGCGGTCACTCCGCTCGGTTCGCTGCTGGTCGAGACCGACAGCCCCCTACCTGGCGCCGGTGCCGCATCGGGGACGACCGAACCGAGCCGGCCTACGTGGGGCTGGTGGGGGCGGCCGTCGCCGAGGTGAAGGGGGTCGACGTCGGGGAGGTCGCCGTGACCACCACGGGGACGGCCCGGCGCTTCTATGGCCTCGATGCCGAGGACGGTGCTCCGTGGAGCTGAGCCGACTTCCGCCGAGGGTCGTCGTGGCGATCGCGCTGACCGTCCTTGCGTTGGCCGTCCTCGGCGGGCGGGCGCTGCTCAGCGGAGGGGACGGCGACGAGGACGCAGGAGGAGCATCGAGCACCACGTCGAGCAGTCCGCCGACGTCGCCTCCGCCGGAGCTCACCACGACGTCGGTCGAGATCCTGCCCGAGTGGTTCCCCAAGCAGACGAGTCGCTACTCCGAACGCGAGTCCGTCGTCAGTCTCACCACGGTGCCGACCACGTCGTCGACGGCTCCCGACGACGACCCGTCGGGCTCGCAGGGGGCGCGTTCGGGAGCCGCGGGATCCGGGACGGGGTGACCGTGCCGGGCCGTTCCCGCATCGCCGAGCTGTTGGCAGCGAACGAGCTGACCGCCCGACGTTCGCTCGGTCAGAACTTCGTCGTGGATCCCTCGGTCATCGACCGCATCGTCGCCGTCGCCGGGGTCGGGCCGGGCGACCATGTCGTCGAGATCGGACCCGGTCTCGGCTCGCTGACGGTGGCGCTCGCGGCCACCGGTGCCGAGGTCGTGGCGATCGAGAAGGACGCCGCGCTCGTCGGTGTGCTGGAGGAGGTGCTCGCGCAGGAGGCCGAGGAGCGCGCCGACGCGCCGGGCGTCGTGTCGGTCGTCACCGCCGACGCGCAGCGGGTCGACTGGCCGACGCTGCTGGGGGACGCACCGAGCTGGGTGCTGGTCGCGAACCTGCCCTACAACGTCGCGGTCCCGATCCTCTCGACGGTCCTCGAGTGCGCCCCGATGGTCGACCGGCTGGTGATCATGGTGCAGGAGGAGGTCGGCGAACGCCTCGCCGCACGCCCTGGCGGCCGCACCATCGGCATCCCGTCGATCACGACGGCCTGGTTCGCCAGCGCCGAGATCGTGGCGACGGTCGGCCCCGATGCGTTCCTCCCGCGACCGCGGGTCACCTCGGTGGTCGTCGAGCTGACCCGCCGACCGCCGCCCCGCGAGGACGTGGAACCGGAGCGCGCCTTCTCGCTCGCTGCGACCGCCTACCGACAACGACGCAAGATGCTGCGCTCGTCGTTGTCGGGTCGTCGGTGGACCCGGAGGCAGTTCGAGGCGGCGGGCATCGCGGCCCCGGCCGGCCCGAGGAGCTCTCGGTCGGGGAGTGGGCCGACTGGCGGCGTCGCGGCGGCGGTGGACGGGAGCGGTGCGTCGTGACGGTCCGTCTCGAGGCGCCGGCGAAGCTGACGCTGTCCCTGCGTGTCACCGGCGTCCGTGACGACGGGATGCACCTGATCGACGCCGAGATGGTCACCCTCGAGCTGTGCGACGTGCTCGAGGTCTCCGAGGGGGATGCGCTGACGGTGGTGCGTCGGGGTTCGTCGAGGAGCGCCGGCGCGACCACGACGACCTCGTCCGGCGTGCGCTGGAGTCGGTCGGACGTGCTGCGTCGGTCGTGCTGGACAAGCGCATACCCGCCGGTGCCGGTCTGGGTGGGGGCAGCGCAGATGCTGCAGCGGTGTTGCGCTGGGCCGGACACGACGATGCGGTCGAGGCGGCCCGCATCGGCGCCGACGTGGCGTTCTGCCTCCGCGGTGGGCGAGCACGGGTGCGCGGCGTCGGTGAGCGCCTGGAGCCGCTCGAGCCACGGGCGATCACGCTCACCCTGCTCACCCCGCCGCTGCACTGCTCGACGCCCGTGGTGTATCGGACCTGGGACGAGCTCGGCGGGCCACGCGGGGACCACGGCAACGACCTGGAACCGGCGGCGTTGGCGGCCTATCCGGAGCTCGCGGTGTACCGCGACCGCCTCGCGGCGGCGACGGGTCGACGGCCCCGGCTCGCCGGCAGTGGGTCGACCTGGTTCGTCGAGGGTGCCTGGCCAGGTCCCGGGCACGTGGTCACCCGCACGCGCACGACCGCTCCCGTCTGAGGGGAGCGGATCGCTCCGCAGGCTGCAGTGGGGGCCGTCCCGGCCCGAGGTCACTTGCTGCGCTGATGGTGACGGGTGCGTCGCAGCAGCTTCTTGTGCTTCTTCTTCCGCATGCGCTTGCGGCGCTTCTTGACGAGTGAACCCATATCGCGGAGCCGACACTAGGTGCTCGCGGGTCCGGGACCCAAAGCGCTGCGCTCCCGGAGCGTCCGCGCCGTGGTTCCGGAGAGGACGCCCTTTCGGACAGCGGCGGCGCCGGTACACTTCGAACCCGGCCGATCGGTCCTCCCGCGGCCCGAGCGGGCCGCGCGGGACGATGGACACGCCCGGCACGGTCTCGTCGGTGCGGGAGGAGACAGAGGTCGGATGACCCCGATGCGAGCAGAGGCGCCGGTGCTGGCGATCCCCGGCGGAGCCCCAGCCGGCGCAGGAGATGCGCCGATCCGTCCGCTTCAGCCGGAGCCAGGTCGTGATCATCGTGGTCGTCGCGTCGCTGCTCACCGCTGCCATCGGCGGTGTGCTCGCCGCGGTCGAGCCCGCCGGTGTACAACACCACCCGTTCCATCATCGTCGTGTCGGGAGCCAACCCGAGCGACAACGAGGTGCTCAACCGGGCCCTGGAGGCGTTGGTCAAGTCGAAAGGGCTGGCTGCAGAGGTCAAGCGCCGCGGTGACCTGCCGCAGTCGATCGACCAGATCACCGCGATGATCTCCACCAGCCGGTCGCCCGAGTCGGCCTACATGGACGTCGTGGCCACCAACGCCGACCCCGACGTCTCGGAGCAGGTCAGCGCCCAGGTCATCCCGGCGCTGTCCGGCGGTGTTCGAGATCGCGCAGACGGACCTGCCGGTCGAGCAGCGCATCGTGGGCCCCATCTTCCAGGAGGTGTTCGCCAAGCCGCTGCAGAGCACCTCGACGTTCCCGGTGTGGTTCGCGCTGCTGTTCGGCGCGACTGCTCGGCGGGCTGGTGCCGTTCCTGATCTTCCTGGTCCGCAACCTGCGCAAGCCCGTGGTGGAGTCCGCCCAGGACATCACCGATGCGATCGACCTGCCGATCCTGGCCAAGGTGCCGGCGCTCGGCGCCCGTGGCGCGAGTGCCAGCGAGTCGGCCGCCGGCATCGTCTCCGGCGGTGGAGCGACTGAGCCTGAACGAGCCGGTGCACCGCCTGGTGTTGGTCGGCTCGGGCAGCGGTGTCGAGCGAGCAGAGCTGGCCCTGGCCCTGTCGTGCACCATCGCCCGCAGCTTCGGTCAGC
This sequence comes from uncultured Microthrixaceae bacterium, assembly GCA_942490665.1. Classification (GTDB taxonomy): domain Bacteria; phylum Actinomycetota; class Acidimicrobiia; order Acidimicrobiales; family Microtrichaceae; genus SKRR01. The sequence continues at coordinate 51,843 of CALNXV010000047.1, read as the reverse complement.
CGGTCGCGCTCATCGACGCGGACCTCGACGACCCGGCGCTGACCTCGATGGTGCACGCGAGCGACGTCGCCGGGCTCGCCGAGTGCCTCTCGGGCCAGCTCGATCCCGAGGTCGCGCTGCTGCACCTGAGCGATGCCCAGCTGCCCGCATCGCTGTCGGAGCTGCACGCGCCCGAGGGCATGGTCCGGTTCCTCGGCGCCGGTGTCGACACGAGCCGCAACATCCTGCGGATGCGCTCGACGTTCCACCGGGTGCTCGAGGGGCTCGCCGGCCGGTACGTCATCGTCGTCAACGGTCCGCGGCTGCCCGGCCCGGTGCCCGCGTCGCAGCTGCTGTCACTGGCAGATGCCACGCTGATGGTCGTGACCGAGGGCGAGACCAGCCTCGACGACGCTCGCTCTGCCGGCGACACGCTGCGGTCCTTCAGCAGTGGTGCAGCGGGCGTGATCGTCCTGAAGCGCTGATCGGTGTCCGCCCGGGGGACGAGGCGACGGACGGACGCCGTCCGCCGAGGGCCCGGAGCCGGGCCGTCGACGCCCGCGGCGCGCCGACTCCGGCGGAGCGCCGACGGCGGCGGTTCGGGCGGCGACGGTTCGGAGGCGCGGTCCCTCGGTCGGGACGTCGGCGTCGCGGGGCTTCCTGTGGGCCAACGTCGGGGTGTTCACCCGCTACGCCTCGGCGCTCGTGCTGGCTGCGGTGCTGGCCCGCGTGCTCGACCCGACCGAGTACGCCGTCATGGTCACGCTGATGGTGGTGACCTTCTACTTCGACAACGCCCTCGACCTGGGCATGGGCGCGGCCCTCGTCTACGAACAGGAGAAGGGCATCACCCACCGGGTCCAGGTGGCGTTCACGACGACCCTGGGCATCACCGTGGTGCTCGCCTCGGTCGCGGTGCTCGGTGCGCCGCTGATCACCAGCTACTTCCGTCTGGAGGAGTACACCACGCTGTTCCGCTGCCTCGGGGTGGTGGTGCTGCTCTCGGGTCTGACCGCGATCCCGTGGTCGCTGTTCATGCGCGCCATGGACTTCCGTCGCCGGGCGGCGGTGGAGGTGGCCCGGGACATGTCGCGGTTCGTCGTCACGCTCGGCCTCGCGCTCGCCGGGTTCGGCGCGTGGTCGGTCATGATCGGGCTCTTCGCCGCCTACGGGTCGTGGTTCGTGCTGACCTGGACCTTCATGCGGTTCCGGCCGACGCTCGCCTGGGACCGGTCCGTGGCCGGCGAGTTGTTCGCGTTCGCCTGGCGCATGGCCGGGACACGCTTCCTCGGCGTCCTGTCGCTCAACGGCGACTACGTGATCGTCGGCAACCGACGTCCCGACGAGTACCCGCAGTACTACCAGGCGTTCCGGCTCCCCGAGTTCGTCATGGGTGCGCAGCTCAACGCGATGTCGGCCGTGCTGTTCCCGATGTACTCGCGCATCCGTACCGAGGGCACGATGGCCATGCGTCGACGCCCTGTACAAGGCGCTGCGGCTGGTCGCGCTCTTCTCGCTGCCGGTCGGCGTCGGCCTGGCACTGGTCGCACGCGACTCGATCGCCATCATGTACGGACTCGACGGCGAGGCCGCCGAGGTGGCGACCGCCAGACGATGCAGGTGCTCGCGATCACCGGCTGCTTCGTGGGCCTCGGGTTCGCGACCGGTGACCTGCTGTTCGCCCTCGGCAAGCCCGGCGTGATGGTGCGCATCAACGCGGTGATGGTCCCGGTGATGCTCACCGCCATGTGGTTCGTCGCTCCCCAGGGCGTCGTCTGGGTGGCGATCGTGCACCTCGTGGTCGCGGCGGTGTTCACCGTGATCCGCCAACTCGTCGTCAACCGCATGGTCGGGGCCCGGATGCGGACCGTGCTCGCCTCGCTCGCGCCCGGCCTGGTCGTCGCCCTCGGCGTGGTCGCGGTCGGGCTGCCGGTGCGACTGGTCACCGACGGCGGAGCGGTGTCGATGGGGCTGATCGTGCTCGGCGGGACCCTCGGCGGAGCGGATCGGCCTGGCCATCAGTCGGATCGGCTCGGGCCGAGGCGGCTGACCTGGTCGCGAAGCTCCGCGGTTGAGGTCGCCCGCAGCGGGCTCCTCGTGCCGAGCGCCCGTGCCGCCCGGGCGTCGCGCCCCGGAGCCTGACCGCGGCCCTGCCGAGGCCCACGCCCATCACGCAGTCGCACGAGCTCGCGTCGGTCGGTCGCCCAGTCGGCCTTGTACGCCCTCGTCGCCCCGCAGCAGGTCGTACTCGGTGGCCCCCTGCGCGGCGACCGCTCGACGGATCACCTCCGCTCGCAGCACCGATCCGGCGCCCCGCCACTCCCGCTCGGTGCGTCGACCCGCCTGGTAGAACGCGATCCGGTCGCCCGGCGACCAGGTCGAGCTCGGTGGCCACCACGGACGCCGTCGACGTCGCGAGCTGGTGCACGACCACCGCGCCCTGGTCGATGCCGGTGCTCGCCGCGTCGCCGAACCGCTCCCAGCCACGACAGGAAGACCGAGCTCGTCGGCCCAGCGGTGGTCGTGGAGCCGGGCCAGGTCGTCGAGCGCCGCGTCGATGTCGGTCGCCGTCGACCGTGACGAACTCGACCCCGTCGCGGTCGAAGCGCTTCGAGGTCCGCTTGATGGTGCTGCGGACCTTGCCGGCAGCGATCCCAGGTAGTCCTCGGCGTCGCCGCCGAGGGTGCGCGCGTACGGGGCCAGCGACCCGGTCGACCTCGTACGGCGCGACAGCGCGGCGAGGGTCCCGCCGGCCGACAGGCCGTCCAGGTCGAGCACGCGGTTGCCGCGCCGGCGGAGCCAGCCCACCACGCTGCGGGCGACCGCAGGTGGTGGTCGGGCGATGCGACCAGATCGAGGTGGTCCGGGCCGAGGAGACCCTGCCCGAGCATCCGCACGCTCGACCGACCCGGTCCCGGTCCGACCCGGTCGACCTCGAACGCCGCACCGCCCACGAGGCGATCCGCCGATGAGCACGGCAGACCAGCACCGCCGGGGTGCCGCCGGCGACGTGGTCGATCCACCAGCTGCGCAGGAACGCGCTCGGCAGCGGTTGTGACGACACCAGGGCGTCCCACTCCCCGGCGAGGTCCGCGAGGCCGCGGTCGTCGAGGACCTCGGTGAGCAGTCTCGGGGTCGGGTCCATCGGCCGAGTGTGGCCGAGCCCCGCCGCGGCGGCAACCGCCGGCAGCACGGCGACCGCACGAGGGATCAGGAACGACGGGCTCGGCGCGGGGCGCACCGCGGTGGCCGGGGAGTGAACCGGGGGCGCCGCGACCGACGCCGGGAAGAACTGCCCACCTCGATCACATGACGATTCGTCGGAACCGCTTGACGGTGGCGAGGGTCACACGTTTACTGGTGGTGGCGAACGGCGAGGCCGAGCGGGGGCCGACTGACCGATCCACCACCGGTGGAGTCGGTCGCTGATGGGGCCGCATGCGGCGAATGGGGCGTGATGTTGAGGTATTCAGAACCAGACGAGCTCTCCGTGGGAGGGCGGGCGGTGAACGATGCGCACCAATGGTGTGCAGGACGGACGTCGATCGACGAGCACCCCTGTCCTGATCGACCTTCGGTCGGTTCCCGAGGGTGGCGACGCCGCGGTGCTGCGTCCGCCGGCGAGCGAGCTGCCCCTCGACGAACGACGCGCCGCGGGTCGGGTGCTCCGGGCCGTCGGTCACCTGCTCGACGCCGTTGCGCTCGCCACGCCGCTGGTCGTCGCCCAGGTCGTGCTCAACCAGCCGATCTCGATCTCGGTCCTGCTGCTCTTCGCACTCGTCGGAACCCTCCTGCTGTGGAACACCTCGCGCCGTGGCCGACTGGTCGTGGTGCCCAGCGAGGGTCTCGTGTCGATCATCGGACGGGTCGGGCTCGCTCCGGTGGTGACGCTGATCATCATCTCGCTGGTCCGCATGGACGAGGTCTCGAGCCCGGGCCGGTCGATCGACGTGCTCGTCATCGTCCAGATAGTGCTCGCCACCATCCCGCTGATCCTGCTGGGCCGCCTCGTCTCGTTCCGCCTCGTCGGACTGGCTCGCGCCCGCGGCCTCGACCTCGAGGACACGCTCGTGCTCGGCACCGGCCCGGTGGGCCTCGAGGTCGCCCAGGCGCTCGCTGACAACCCGCAGTTCGGTCTCGTCCCGGCAGGGTTCGTCGACCGCTTCGACGACGAGCAGCTCCCCCTGCCGATCGTGGGGCGACCGGAGCACCTCCCCGAGATCCTCGAGCGCACCGGAGTCCGCCACGTCATCCTGGCGTTCGGCGCAGCGGGTGAGCAGGAGCTCGTCGGGATCGTCCGACGCTGCCAGGACAAGCCCGTGCAGTTCTACGCCGTTCCCCGGCTCTTCGAGCTCGGGATCTCGGCGGAGGACGTCGGCCACGAGATCGACGGCCTGCCGATCGTGCCGGTTCGTCGTGCCGGCTCCACCGCCAGCCTGTGGCCGGCGAAGCGCGCCTTCGACGTCGCCGCCTCGCTGCTGCTGCTGGTGCTGACGGCGCCGCTCATGGTGGCCAGTGCTCTCGCGGTGAAGCTGACGAGTCCCGGGCCGGTCTTCTTCCGCCAGGTCCGCATCGGCATCGGCGGCCGCCCGTTCGAGATCCTCAAGTTCCGCACCATGCGGGTGAACGACGACTCGGCCACGCAGTGGTCGGCCGACGACGACGACCGCGTCACCCGGGTCGGTCGGCTGCTACGCCCGTCGCACATTGACGAGCTCCCCCAGCTGATCAACGTCCTGCGCGGCGAGATGTCCCTGGTCGGCCCCCGACCCGAGCGTCCCCACTTCGTCGAGCAGTTCGGCGAGGAGATCGACGGCTACCACTTCCGTCACCGGGTGCCGGTCGGCATCACCGGCTGGGCGCAGGTGAACGGGTACTGGGGCGACACCTCCATCGAGACCCGGGTCCGCCTCGACAACCGCTACATCGAGAACTGGTCGCTCTGGCGCGACCTGGTGATCGGGTTGCGCACCCTGCCGACGTTGCTCGGCCGGCGCCGTTGAGCAGTTCCGTCGTGGAGACCAGCGTCCCGGTGGGGCGAGCCGGAGCAGGGCCAGGAGCTCGTCACGGTGGTCATCCCGGCCCGCGACGAGGAGCACACCATCGCCGGGGTGCTCGACAGCGTGCTCGCCCAGACGTACCCCGCAACCTCCAGGTGCTCGTCGTCGAGCAGTGTCGGACAACGCGACCGCGGACATCGTGGCCGACGTGGCCAGCGGACCCGAGGTCGAGCTGCTCGTCAACCCCGACCGCGTGATCCCCATGGCGGTGAACCTCTGGCCTGGCCCGGGCCCGAGGTCGGTGGTTGGTCCGCGTCGACGCGCACTCCCGCATCGGTGAGGACTACGTGGAGCGTCTCGTCGGGCACCTGGTGACCGGCGAGTGGGGTGGCGTCGGGGGCCGCAAGGACGGGGTCGGGCACACCGTCCAGGGTCGAGCCGTCGCAGCGGTCACCGGGTCTCGGTTCGCGCAGGGCAACTCGGTCTACCACTACGGCACCGAGACGTGCGTCGTCGACCACGTGCCGTTCGGGGCCTACTCGGTCGAGGTGGCGCGACAGCTCGGCGGATGGTCCGAGACGCAGCTGGTCAACGAGGACTTCGAGTTCGACTACCGGCTCCGTCGGGCCGGGCACCGATTGCTGTTCGATCCCGCGGCTGCGATCGACTGGGACTGCCGTCAGAGCGTCGTCGCGCTGTTCCGCCAGTACCGGCGCTACGGGCGCGGGAAGGTCCAGACCCTGGTCGCGCATCCGGAGTCCGTCGCCGTGCGACACCTCGCAGCCCCCGCCCTGGTCGGGCTGCTCGGGCTCGCTGCGCTGCTCTCCGTCCCGCGTCGGACCCGCCCACTCGCCGGCGTGCTCGTCGCCCCGTACCTGGCGGTGGTCGTCGCCGGCACCGTCGACCACGATGCACCGACCCTGCACGACCGCACTGGCGACCGCCGCTGGGCGCCATCCCCGGCTGCGTTCGTGGCGCTGCACCTCGGCTGGGGCCTCGGGGTTCTGGCTCGAGGCGCTCGCGACCCTGCGGCGGCGTGGCGGGGCCCGCCCGTCACTCGCCTCGAGCTGAGTGCCCTCGGTGCGGGCGCCCGACGCGGTTAGCGTGAACGTGCGACGGCGCCGACAGCGCTGCGATCGCGGGTAGTTCAATTGGCAGAACGCCTGACTTTGGATCAGGAGAGTGCAGGTTCGAGTCCTGCCCCGCGAGCCATGACCATCGACAACGACACTGATCGGGCGCCGTCCCTCGACCCCGCCGCCCCGCTGGGCGCCATCGTCCTCGCCGCCGGCCAGGGCAGCCGCATGCGCTCCGAGCGCCCCAAGCCGCTCCACCGCCTCTGTGGTCGGCCCATGCTCGTCTACGTCCTCGCGTCGCTGGACGACGTCGTGGTGGACTCGGCGGTCGTGGTCGTCGGCCACAAGGGCGACTGGGTGACCAAGAAGATGCAGGAGCACGCCCACGGCGTGCACCTCGACTTCGTCGAGCAGCGCACCCAGCGCGGGACCGGCGACGCGGCGCTGGTCGGCCTGGTGGGGCTGCCACCCGACGACGACGAGGACGGAGACGTGCTCGTCCTGATCGGGGACGCGCCGCTCCTGCGACCGGCGACCATCGCGACCCTGGTGGAGCACCATCGGACCAGCGGCGCCGCCGCCACGGTGCTCACCGCGCACCTCGCCGACCCGACCGGCTACGGCCGCGTGCTGCGCGGCGCGAACGGGCGGGTGGAGCGCATCGTCGAACAGGGAGACGCATCCCCTGACGAGCTGGCGGTCGACGAGGTCAACACCTCCATCTACTGCTTCCGTCGGAGCCTGCTCGCACCGGCGCTGCGTCGGATCCAGCCCGACAACGCCCAGGGCGAGTACTACCTGACCGACGTGGTCGAGGTGCTCGCCTCGGCGGGGCACCCGATCGAGGCGATCGCTGCCGAGGACCCCGACGAGACCCGCGGGATCAACGATCGGGTCCAGCTCGCGACGGCCGAGGCCGAGCTGCGGCGACGCACGAACGAGCAACTCCTGCGTTCCGGTGTCACGATGGTGGACCCGACCGCGGTCTACGTCGACACCACCGTCGAGGTGGGCACCGACGTGACCTTGTTCCCCGGCGTGATGCTGCAGGGGAGGACCGTGGTCGGCGACGGGACCGAGCTCGGGTCCGAGCACCCGGATCTGGTCGACTCCACCGTCGGGACCGACTGCGTGCTCGAGCAGGCCACCGTCCGCGCCGCCCGCATCGGTGACCGCTGCATCGTCGGCCCCTACGCCTCGGTCGGACCTGGCGCGGAGATTCCTGCGGACACGACGACCGGCGCGTTCTACACTGCTGACTCCGGGCTCTGAGCGCACCGAGCGCTCAGCCTGCTGGAGGCAGACGGTGGAGCTGGTCACCAAGAAGCGCCTGACGATCGTGGCGGGGCGGGTGAACCGGGAGCTCGCCGAGGAGGTCGCCGAGCGCCTCGGCCTCGGCCTGGGCCCGGTGCAGATCGCCGAGTTCGCGAACGGCGAGCTGCACTGCAAGTACGGCGAGTCGATCCGCGGGGCGGACCTGTTCATCTTCGGCACCCACGCCTCGACCGCCGACATGTCGGTCAACGACGCGATCATGGAGCACATGATCCTGGTCGATGCGGCCAAGCGGGCCTCCGCGAAGCGGATCACGGTGGTGGCGCCCTTCTACGGCTACGGCCGCCAGGATCGCAAGGCCGAGGGCCGCGAGCCCATCACGGCGAAGCTGCTCGCGAACATGTTCGAGGTCGCCGGGGCGAAGCGCATCGTGAGCGTCGACCTGCACTCCGGGCAGATCCAGGGCTTCTTCGACGGCCCTGTCGACCATCTGACCGCTGCGCCGGTGCTGATCGACTGGATGGCCCAGAACCTTCCCGAGGACCTCGTGGTCGTCTCCCCGGACGCTGGCCGGGTCAAGGTGGCCGAGCGCTACGCCAACAAGCTGCACGCCGACCTGGCGATCGTGCACAAGCGTCGTGTCAAGGGCGAGAAGCACCAGGTCGAGGCCAAGGAGGTCGTCGGCGAGGTCGAGGGACGCACCTGTGTGCTGATCGACGACATGATCGACACCGCGGGGACGATCGTCGCGGCGGCCGAGCAGCTGAAGGCTCGTGGCGCGACCGCCGTCTACTGCGCAGCCACCCATGGCGTGTTCTCGGGGCCCGCGATCGACCGACTGAAGAACGCTCCGATCGAGAAGGTCGTGATCACCAACACGCTGCCGCTGCCGCCGGAGAAGCAGATCGACAAGATCGAGGTGCTCTCCGCCGCCGGCATCATCGCGGACGCGATCGACGCGGTGTTCGAGGACACCTCGGTCTCGAACATCTTCGACGGCCAGAACCAGAGCTGAGCGGTTCGCCGGCCTGCCGGGCGCCTGCGCTCTGGCACGGTCGTCGGCCCGGCCGGTAGCATCGCCCGTCGGCCCGTGACCTGCGTCGCGGTGCCGTTCCAGATCGACGTCCGCACGAAGCCGTGCGCCAGGAGCTGTTCCATGTCCGAGGTCACCCTCGCCGCCGAGCCCGGCCGGACCACCGGCACCCGTCCCTCGCGCCGACTCCGCGCGACGGGGCAAGGTCCCCGGCGTCATCTACGGCGGCGGGCTACGATGCCATCGCGGTCACCTTCGCCTGGCCCGGAGCTCCGCGCTGCGCTCAGCACCGACGCCGGGACGAACGCGGTGATCCGCATCGACGTCGAGGGGGAGAGCCACGTCACCCTGCTGCGCGACCTGCAGCGCGACCCCGTCCGCCGTGAGGTCACCCACGTCGACTTCGTCCGGTTCGACGCGTCCAAGCCCGTCCAGGTGGAGGTCCCGCTCGTGCTCGTCGGCGACCCCAAGCAGGTCACGGTCAACGGCGGCATGGTCGAGCAGCGCCTGATGCTGCTCAGCGTCGAGGTCCGCCCCGACGCCATCCCGAACGAGATCGAGGTCGACATCTCCGAGATGGAGCTCGACGACTCGATCGTCGTCGGCGACCTGGCGTTGCCCGCCGGGTCGGTCGCCCTGACGGAGCCCGACGAGATGGTCGTGTCCTCCGAGCTCACCCGTGCTGCGCTCGTCGGCGACGAGGACGAGACCGAGGGCGAGGGTGACGGCGAAGCAGCGGAGGGCGAGGCGTCCGACGAGGGCGACCGCCGCCGACACCGAGGGGGATCGGGCGCCGCCCGGACGACTGCTCCGGCGTTGCTCGGTGGTCGGCCTCGGCAACCCGGGCGACCGCTACGACCACACCCGCCACAACGTGGGTCTCGACGCGTGGAGCTGCTCGCCGAGCGCCACGGCGATCGGCTGCGGCCCGACCGCAGACCAGCGCCGAGGTCGCCGACGCTGCGGATCGGCGGGGCCGCGTCGGCTGGGCGGTGCCGATGACCTTCATGAACGAGTCCGGCCGGGCGGTGTCGTCGCTGGTCCGTCGCGCCGGGCTCGAGGACTGGTCGACCCTGGTCGTGGTGCACGACGAGCTCGACCTCGATCCGGGTCGGGTGAAGCTGAAGTCGGGCGGTGGCCTCGCGGGGCACAACGGGCTGCGCTCGATCACCCAGCACCTGCGCACCCAGGACTACACGCGGGTCCGCATCGGGGTCGGCAAGCCCCCCGGTGGTGCAGGTCGCGGGGCCGACTGGGTGTTGTCGAAGGTGCCCGCGGCGCAGCGAGGAGAGCTCGAGCAGTCCCAGGACCGGGCCGCCGACGCGATCGAGCTGCTGCTGGACCGAGGGCTGGACGCAGCGATGGCCGAGGTCAACCGCGGCTGAGCCTGCAGCGGCCGATCCGTCGCCTCCTGCGCGGCCGCTGCTACGCGGCGGCGATGACTCCCACGGCGACCGCTGCGAGTGCCAGGCCGACGAGCTGGTGGCGCGCCAACCGCTCGCCGAGCACCACCCGGGCGAGTGAGACGGTCGACGCCGGGTACATCGCCCCCACCACACCGATCAGCGTCAGGAGGCCCTGGCGCGTGGCGAGCAGGAAGGCGATGTTCGCGGACGCGTCGAGCGCTCCGGCGCCGAGCGCGAGGACGACACCCCGGCGGTCGGGGCGGGGCCGATGCCCCCGGATGGTGCTGACCGCGATCACCACCACGGTGATCAGGATCGCCGCGGTGCTGCGGGCGGTGCCGATGGGCCAGAGGCCGCTGGTGTCGCTGGTGCCGGCGAGGATGGTGAAGAACGATCCGAACCCCAGGCCGGCGCCGGCCGCAGCGACCACCGGGAGGCCGCCCAGGCGCCGCAGGCGCCCCGGCGGTGTGCGCAGGTGGTCGTCCGCGGCCACGAGCTCGGCGGACACCTCGGCCTCGTCGGGGGTGGGCTCGCGGCTGATGAGCACGATCGCCGGAAGTCCCAGCGCCATGCCGACGAACGCGAGCGCTGGTGGGCGCTCACCCGAGGCGAGCCCGACGACGATCGGCACGAGCGCCCCGGTGACCGCGGAGATCGGGGCGACGACGCTCATCTGGCCCCGCGACAGCGCCCAGTAGAAGGGGACGAGTCCGAGTCCCCGGACGCGCCGGCGACCCCGCCGAGCGCCAGGTCGGTCCGTCGTCGGGGTCCGCCGATCACGACGCAGCCCACCGCGACCAGAGCACCAGTCCGCTGACCTGAGCGGCAGCCGTCGTCAGGACCGCTGGCATCCGCCGCGCGGACACGCCGCCCACGAAGTCGCTGATGCCGAAGGTGAACGCCGAGATCGCAGCGAGGAGCACGCCCATCGGCGGGCATGCTCGCACAATCACCCCGCAGGGCTGCCCGGGCAGCGGGTGCGTGCCGGCCGCGACCAGCGTCACGACCCGCCGGCCGCGCGGCGTGACCGATGGCGCCGTCGACGGCGGCCGTGGAGGGGAGCAGCGAAGTAGCGTTCGCGCAGTGACCCCGCCGCTGCGCGCCCTCGCCCCGATGCTGCGCGACGACCCGGGCCTGCGTGGTGCGCTCGGCCGGGCGTCGTCGGTGCTCGTCGTCCCCGAGGCTGCCCGACCCGCGGTCGTCGCCGGGCTCGTCGAGGTGTCGCGTCGGTCCCCCGGTGGTCGTGGCGGCACCGACGGCGGCGGAGGCGGAACGCCTGGCGGCCGACCTCGAGGCGTTCCTCGGGGCGGACGCGGTCGAGCTGTTCCCGGCGTGGGAGACGCTCCCGTTCGAGCGGGTGAGCCCCGCGATCGAGTCGATGGGCCGACGGCTGCGCACGCTGTGGCGGCTGCGGACCGGCGACGACACGCTCGAGGTGGTGGTGTCCACCGCACGGGCGCTGGTGCAGCGCCTCGGCCCCCACGTCGAGGATGCGGAGCCCGTCGTGCTGCGTCCCGGTGACCGGGTCGACTCGACGACCTGCTCGAACGTCTGGTGACGGCCGGCTACCGGCGCGAGTACCAGGTCGAGCACCGTGGCGAGCTGTCGGTGCGCGGCTCGATCGTCGACGTGTTCCCCTCGACCGCGGACGTGCCGGTGCGCATCGACCTGTGGGGCGACGAGGTCGAGCGGCTGTGCGAGTTCTCGGTCGCGGACCAGCGCACGACCGTCGAGGTCGACCGGGTCGCCCTGTTCGGCGCTCGCGAGCTGCTCCCCACGCCCGAGGTGCGGGCGCGCGCCGAGCGCCTGATCTCGAGTGAGCCGTGGGGGCGCGAGCACTGGCAGCGGCTCGCCGACGGCGAGGTCTTCGAGGGCATGGAGGCGTGGACCGCGTGGGTCGCCGACCGTGAACACGTGCTGTTCGACCTGGTCGGCGATGACGCCCAGATCCTGCTCGTCGAGCCGCGCCGGCTCCGGGACCGTGCGGCGGATCTGCTCGCCGAGGAGGCGGATCTCGCGACGTCGCTCGCGCGGACCTGGGGGCTCGACCCCGACGCCGGCGCAGCGGACAGCGCTGCCGCCGGGGCGCCTCCCACCCTGCCGCGGCTCCACGTCGACTTCGACCGGCTGCTGGTCCACACCGGAGCACCGGTGTGGTCCCTCGCGGCGCTCGCGGACTCCCCGGACACCCCGGCGGTCACGGCGCTCGGGTGGCCGCCCATCAGCGGTGACGGCGAGGGGCTCGTCCGTCAGCTCCGTCAGCTCGTCGACGACGGCCTCGCCGTGGTGGTCTGCGCTGACGGGCCCGTGTCGGCGACGCGGCTCGAGAAGCTGCTTGCGGAGCACGGATGTGCCTTCCCGGTCCTCGACGCACCGAGCGAGGCCGAGCTGCGCGGGCCCGGCGGGCGGATCGTCGTCGCACCGATCGAGCGCGGCGCGATCCTGCCCGCTGCGGGGTTCGCCCTGCTCGCCGAGTCGGACCTGACCGGTCGTCGCCGTGCTCACCGTGTCGCTCGCACGCCGAAACGCGACGCGCAGTCGTTCTTCGAGGATCTCCGCCCGGGCGACCACGTGGTGCACCAGGTCCACGGGGTCGGCCGGTTCGCGGGGATGACGCGACGCACGATGGGAGGGGTCGAGCGCGACTACCTGCTGCTCGAGTACCGCGGTGGCGACAAGCTCTACGTGCCATCGGACCAGATCGACGCCATACGGCTGTACTCGGGTGGGGAGACACCGAAGCTCAACAAGATGGGCGGGTCGGACTTCGCCCGGACGAAGGCCAAGGTGCGCTCGGCGGTCGCCGAGATCGCCCAGGAGCTGGTCGTGCTCTACCAGCGGCGACTCGCGACCCAGGGACACGCGTTCTCGCCGGACTCCCCCTGGCAGCACGAGGTCGAGGCGGCGTTCCCGTTCCAGGAGACCCCGGACCAGCTCCAGGCGATCGACGCGGTCAAGGCCGACATGGAGTCGTCGACGCCGATGGACCGCCTGGTGTGCGGCGACGTCGGCTTCGGCAAGACCGAGGTGGCGGTCCGGGCGGCGTTCAAGGCCGTGCAGGACGGTCGCCAGGTCGCGATCCTCGTCCCGACGACGCTGCTCGCGCAGCAGCACTTCCAGACCTTCAGCGACCGCTTCGCCGAGACGCCGGTGCGCGTCGAGGTCCTGTCGCGGTTCCTCACCCCGGCCCAGTCGCGCTCGGTGACACGACGCGTCGCCGACGGGGAGGTCGACATCGTCATCGGGACCCACCGCCTCCTGTCGGGCGACGTGCGGTTCCCGAAGCTGGGCCTGCTGGTGGTGGACGAGGAGCAGCGCTTCGGGGTGAGCCACAAGGAGGCGATCAAGCAGTTCAGCACCGAGGTGGACGTGCTGACCCTGACCGCCACGCCGATCCCCCGGACCCTCGAGATGAGCCTGACCGGGATCCGGGACCTGTCGCTGCTCAACACGCCGCCGGCGGCGCGCCAACCGATCCTCACCTACGTCGGGGAGTACGACGAACGAGCGGTCACCGAGGCCCTCCGGCGGGAGCTGCTGCGCGAGGGCCAGGTGTTCTACGTGCACAACCGGGTGCGTGACATCGAGGCGCAGGCCGAACGGATACGCGACCTGGTTCCCGAGGCCCGCGTCGCCATCGCGCACGGCCAGATGGACGAGGCCAGCCTGGAGCAGGTCGTGTTCGACTTCTGGGAGGGTCGCTACGACGTGCTCGTGTGCACCACGATCATCGAGTCCGGCATCGACATGCCGACCGTGAACACCCTGGTGGTCGGACGCGCGGACCTGTTGGGCCTCGGGCAGCTCCACCAGCTCCGCGGGCGCGTCGGTCGTGCGGGCCAGCGTGCGTACGCCTACCTGTTCTTCCCCCAGGACCGTCAGCTCTCCGAGGAGGCCTACGAGCGGCTCCGCACCATCGGCGAGGCGACCGAGCTCGGCTCCGGCTTCCGCATCGCCATGCGCGACCTCGAGATCCGCGGCGCCGGCAACCTGCTCGGCACCGGTCAGTCGGGCCACGTCGCCGCGGTGGGCTACGACCTGTACGTCCAGATGGTCAACGAGGCGATCGCCGAGCACAACGGCGTCGTGGCCGAGGAGCCCGACGAGATCGGCCTGGAGCTGCCGATCGCCGCGTACCTCCCCGAGGACTACCTGGGTCGTGAGGACCTGCGTCTCGACGCCTACCGGCGCCTCGCGGCGGTCACCACCCCGGACGAGGTCGCAGAGATCGAGGCGGAGTGGGTGGATCGCTTCGGCGCCGTTCCGCCACCTGCGGCGGCACTGCTCGGGGTCGCCCGACTCCGCGCCGAGTGCGTGCGGGTCGGGGTCACCGACGTGACCGTCGTGAACAACCCGGCCCTGTCGGGTGGCGGACTCGTCGCGCTGATCTCCCCGATCGAGCTCGCGCAGTCGAAGCAGCTCCGCCTCGCCCGGCGCTACCCGAAGGCCAGCTTCCGGGCCGAGGACCACCTGCTCAAGCTGCCGGTCGCGGCCGGCGAGGGGATGGCCCAGGCGATCGTCGAGGCGCTGGTGGAGCTGGTCCCGCCCGACCCGAACCCGATCCCGACGGCGACGGCTGCGCCGAGCTATGACCGGTCCTGGGCCGGTTCCGTGCTCGGGACGCCTGCCGCCTAGCATCATCGGCGATGCGTCGATCCGCTTCGTGGCTCCTGGTCCTGCCGGCGCGGCGGTCTGGCCTGGTCGCGCTCCGGTTGCGGTGTCACCGCCGACACCAGTGCCGCCACCGTCGCCGGGCGCGAGGTGAGCGCCGAGGCCGTGGAGGAGCTCGCCCGTGACGAGGTGTTCCTCGGACCGGGTGGCGTCGAGCTGAACGAGAGCCGCCTCCCCGGGGACGTGGCCCGCAGCGTCCTGTTGTTCGAGATCGAGCGGGTGGCCTGGCTCGCCGAGCTGGACCGCTGGGGCGTGCAGCTCGACGGCGCGGCCCGTGACGCGGCGTCCCAGCAGCTCGACGACCAGCTCGCCTCCGCCGGCGGCGGAGACTTCGACGACGAGACCCGTGAACGCCTGATCGACTACTACGTCGCGGCCGCGGAGGTGCTCGCCGGGCGGTTCCACGGCGATCGACCCCGACTCCGACGAGGACCATCTGCGGCGCCTCTACGAGGCGGCGCCGCCGCTGTGGGAGCGTGCGTGCGTCGTCGTGGTGCAGGTCCCGGCGTCGCGGTCGAGGCGCACATCGAGACCGCTCGACGGCGGGGTGGTCCTCGAGCAGCTGCCCGAGACGGTCGAGGGTGCTCTGATCGTCGCGGACCCCACACAGGGCTGCACCGAGCTTGTTCCAGCTGCGCCGGAGCTGCGCACCGACCTGGCGAGTCGACCGGTCCGGGCGAGCGCGCGAGGTCCTCACCGTCGGACGAGGGTCCGCTCGCGTCAGCGTCTCGCCTCCGGGTCGAGAGGCCAGTCGCTTCGAGCTTCGCCGCGGCCCGCGAGAGCTCGTCGCGGTCGCGGAGTCGCTGGCGCGAGCAGGGGCCGGCGCCGTGGGTCCAGCGGCCGCACCCTCGCCTCCGCCGAGATCACCCCCCGCTTCGGTCAGCGGCATGGCGCCCCAGCCCGAGGGCCAGCCCGTCATCGAGCCGCCGCCGCTGCCGATCGCCCGGCTCGGCCAGCGCCCGCGCAGATGCCGGGCCTGCGGCAGCTGCTGCGGAGCCGGGCGCCGAGGCCCTGCGGCCGCAGCCCTGAGCCGCGGCGGCCCGGCTCCCTGGTCTCGGGCGGCCTCGGCGGCCCCGGCGACGGCGCCGACCTGCCGACGGTGCACGTCGTCGGCCTCGGCCCGGCGCCGGTCCGGACCTCGTCACGACCGGGGTGGTCCATCTGGTCGAACGGGTCGGGGGCGTCCAGCTCCGCACGACGCGCCACCCTGCCGCGTCGCTGTTCGCCGGAGCGCCGAGCTTCGACGACGTCTACGACACCGCCGACACGATCGACGACGTCTACCCCGCGATCGTCGAGCAGCTGGTCGCCGCAGGCGCTCGACGCACGGCGAGGTGGTCTACGCCGTGCCCGGCTCCCCGTCGGTCGCCGAGCAGACCGTCGAGCTGCTGCTGCCCGGCAGATGACGCGGCCACCGTCGTGCTGCACCCGGCGCTGTCGTTCCTGGACCTGGCCTGGCTGCGACTCCGGAGTCGATCCGGTCGAGCTCGGCGTCGGCTCGTCGACGGCCACCGGTTCGAGACCGAAGCGGCCGGCGAACGCGGTCCGCTGCTCGTGGCCCAGTGCGATCATCGCTTCGTGCTCTCCGACATCAAACTCGCCGTCGAGGACCCGCCGGATGTCGAGGTGACCCTCCTGCACCATCTGGGGCTGGCGGACGAAGCAGTCCTCACGGTGCCGTGGTCCGAACTCGACCGCACGCTCGAGCCCGACCACCTGACCTCGGTGTACCTCCCGGAGCTCGCCCGTCCGCTCGGTGCACCGGTCGCCCGCTTGGTCGCGACGATGGCGCGGTTGCGCACCGAGGATCCCTGGAAGGCGGCCCAGACCCACGGGTCGCTGCAGCGCTACCTGCTCGAGGAGAGCTACGAGACGCTCGAGGCGATCGACCGCTACGAGCCGGACACCGGCGACGGCGCCGAGCAGCTGTGCGCGGAGCTCGGGGACCTCCTCTACCAGGTCGTCTTCCACTCGACGCTCGCTGCGGAGGCCGGCTGGTTCACCCTGGGCGACGTCGTCGAGGGGCTCGACGCGAAGCTCGAGCGACGCCACCCCCATGTCTTCGCGGCCGAGCCCGGCGCCGCCGCTGCCGGGCGTCGACGAGCTCGTCGCCGGGTGGGAGGCGACCAAGGCCGCCGAGTCCGGGCGCTCGTCGGTGCTCGACGGCATCCCCGCCACGCTGCCCGCCCTGGCGCGGGCGATGAAGGTGCTCGAGCGCCTCGGCCGCGCATCGATCGACGTCGGTCCGTCGGCTCCGGTGCCCGCCGGGGTGGGGCCTGCGATCGCGGCGTCGCGGTCCGCCGACGAGCTCGGTGCGGCCCTGCTCGAGGTGGTCGGCCGGGCGGTGGCGTCGGGCCTCGACCCCGAGGACGCACTCCGCCGGTCCACCGACGCGCTCGTCGAACGGGTGGGTGCGCTCGAGGCGACAGGGGCGGCTGAGGTGGCTCGGGTGGCAGAGGCGGCCGGGGGAGAAGGGGAGACGTAGAGTCTTCGGTCATGTCCGACCCCCTGCAGATCGCTCCCGCCAACGGCCGGCTCGGCATCCTCACCCCCGGGATGGGTGCCGTGGCCTCGACGGCGTACGCCGGGGTGCTCGCCACCCGGGCTGGGATCGCCGACCCCATCGGGTCCCTGACCCAGATGGCACACATCCGGCTCGGCGCGCGCGACGAGGGCCGCAACCCGATGATCAAGGACTTCGTGCCGCTCGCCGGGCTGGAGGATGTCGTGTTCGGCGGGTGGGACCCGATCTCGGCCAACGCGCTCGAAGCGGCACGGACCTGCGGCGTGCTCGACGAGCGCGACCTCGGCCCGCTGTCCGGTGAGCTCGAGGGCATCAACGCGATGCCGGCGGTGTTCGACCAGCGCTGGGTCCGCAACCTCGACGGCATCCGGGTCAAGACCGGTGACACCAAGTGGGACCTCGCCCAGCAGGTGATCGCGGACATCGAGACGTTCCGCACCGAGACAGGAGTGCGACCGCCTGGTCATGGTCTGGTGCGGATCCACCGAGGCCTACCAGGAGCCGACCGCGGTGCACGACACCGTCGAGGCGTTCGAGGCCGGGCTCCGCTCCGACGATCCGAACATCTCGCCGAGCCAGATCTACGTGTACGCGGCGCTGTCCAGCGGCGTGCCGTTCGCGAACGGCGCCCCGAACCTCTCGATCGACCTGCCCTGCATGGAGCAGCTCGCGATCGAGCGTGGCGTGCCGGTGACCGGCAAGGACTTCAAGACCGGCCAGACCCTGATGAAGACCATCCTGGCGCCGGGCTTCAAGGCCCGGATGCTCGGGATGCGGGGCTGGTACTCGACGAACATCCTCGGCAACCGCGACGGCGAGGTGCTCGACGATCCCGGAGAACTTCAAGACCAAGGAGGTCTCGAAGCTCGGCGTGCTCGACACGATCCTGCAGCCCGAGGTGTACCCCGAGCTCTACGGCAACATCGACCACGTCGTGCGCATCAACTACTACCCACCCCGCGGTGACAACAAGGAGGGCTGGGACGCCATCGACATCTTCGGGTGGATGGGCTATCCGATGCAGATCAAGGTCGACTTCCTGTGCCGCGATTCGATCCTGGCGGCGCCGATCGTGTTGGACCTCGCGTTGTTCCTCGACCTGGCCCAGCGGGCGGGTCAGGCCGGTGTGCAGGAGTGGCTCAGCTTCTACTGGAAGGCACCGCAGTCCGTCGCGGGCATCGCGCCGGAGCACGACATCTTCATCCAGCAGACCAAGCTGAAGAACACGCTGCGTGAGTGGATGGGCGAGCAGCCCGTCACCCACTCCGAAGCAGGTTGAGTGGACGTCGACTACCGTGCCCCGCGCACACGCCACGTGGGCAGGAGGACGCCAGCGATGAAGCGAACGGTGCAGTGCGCCATGCAGCGCGTGCTCGGGTTCGAGCGGTACCTGTTCGTCTTCGCCCGGGCGACGCTGGCGGCGATGCCGCGGCAGCGCCGCTATCGGGACCTGTTCCACTTCCTGGACATGATCCGCCCCGGCGACCTGGTCCTCGACATCGGTGCGAACATCGGGCTGATGACCGTGCTGATGTCGCGGCGGGTGCCCGGCGGTCACGTCGAGGCGTTCGAGCCGATCGGCGAGAACTACCGAGCGCTCAACCGGATCATCGACCACTACGGGCTCACGAACGTCACCCTGCGCCAGACCGCGCTCGGCGAGCAGGACGGCGAGCTCCAGATGATCATGCCGGAGGAGTCCAACGTCCGCATGCAGGGCCTGAGCCACGTCGCCGCCGACGACGACGAGGCGGGGCAGCGGTACTCGGTTCCCGTGCGCCGGCTGGACGACCTGGAGCTGCCCCGGGGCGGGTCGCGGCGATCAAGATCGACGTGGAGAACCACGAGGTCTTCGTGTTCCGGGGTGGCAAGGAGCTGCTCGAGCGTGACCGACCGCTGGTCTACACCGAGCTCTGGGACAACGACCGCACCACCGAGTGCCTCGAGCTGTTCCGTGAGCTCGGCTACACGGTCCATGCTCTACGACGACTCGACCTCGTCGCTGCGCGACGTCCCGGTCGGGCACCAGGAGGCCGGCAACTACTTCCTGGTCCCCCCCGCCGCCTGAGGGTCGACACTCCTGCGACCCGTGCAACGTCTCCCGTGACGCCGGTGCGGCCACCGTCACGGCTCTGGTCCCCGCTGGCGACAGAATGGAAGCGATGGCTGTGGCCACTCCCTCCTGCGACGCACTCGGCTACCAACCCGCGCTCGACGGTCTGCGCGCCCTCGCGTGGTGGCGGTGATCCTGTACCACGCAGGGGTGTCGTGGATGCCCGGCGGGTTCCTCGGCGTCGAGGTGTTCTTCGTCGTCTCGGGGTTCCTGATCACCGCGCTGCTGCTCGAGGAGCGCAACGAGAGCGGCGGGATCGACCTGCGCCAGTTCTGGATCCGTCGTGCCCGTCGACTCCTGCCGGCGCTCTACCTGCTGCTGGCCGTGGTCTCGGTCGCCTCCCTGCTCGCCTGGCGGGACGCAGCCGGGCGGATGGGCGGCGACGTGCTCGCAGCGCTGATCTACGTGAGCAACTGGTGGCAGATCCTGCTCGACGAGTCCTACTTCGCGCAGAGCGGTCGACCGCCGTTGCTGCTGCACCTGTGGTCGCTCGCGGTCGAGGAGCAGTTCTACCTGCTCTTCCCACCGCTGTTCGCGCTCGGGCTCGTGACCATCGGCCGGGTCCGGACCCGCACGGCTGTGCTGGGCACAGCTGTTGCGTCCGCGGTCTGGATGGCGGTGCTCTACGAGCCCTTCGTCGACACCTCGCGGGTCTACTACGGCACCGACACCCGGCAGCAGGTCTGCTCGTCGGTGTGGTGCTGGCCATGGTGTGGGCGCCATGGCGGTCGCGCTCGCGCGCCGCCCCGGCCGCCGGCCCGGTCCTCGACGCGATCGGTGTCGTGGGACTGGTCGTCATCGGCTGGTACCTGGTCCGGGTGAACGCCTTCGACGGCTTCATCTACCGCGGCGGGCTGTTCCTGCTGGACCTCGTCTGCATCGTCGTGATCGCCGTGCTGGTGCACCCCGCCACGCGGCTGTCTCGGGTGATGGCCTGGGGCCCGCTGGTGTGGATCGGAGTCCGGTCCTACTCGCTGTACCTGTGGCACTGGCCGATCTTCCAGGTGACCCGCCCCGACCTCGACGTCCCGCTGTCGGGCATGCCGCTGTTCGTGCTGCGCCTGGCGCTGACCTTCGGGGCGGCGGAGTTGTCGTTCCGCTACGTCGAGACCCCGCTGCGCCAGGGAGCCCTCGGCAACTGGTGGTCCGGCGTGCGCAGGTCCAGCCCGCTGCGTCGTGCCGAGCTCCGTCGCCGTGGATCGACGATCGGCGGAACGTTCGCGGTGCTGGTCCTGCTCGGCTGGTCGGTCTGCACGCCGATGCGACGAACCCCGACCGGGAGGAGATCGAGCTCGCCGCCGCCGGGGCGGGCGCGGAGGACGTGCCCGAAGCGGTGCTCGACGCGTCACCCGACGACGACCCCTCTGCGCCGGTCACGACGGACAGCACGACGACGGTTGCGCCTGGCGCCCCTGGTGCGCCCGCCACGACGGCTGTCCCGGTCACCAGCGACGCCGTCGCGGTCGGTGACTCGGTGATGCTCGGAGCCCAGGACGCGCTGAACGCCGCGCTCCCGGGGATGCGCGTCGACGCTCGGGTGGGTCGTCAGTTCGACAGCGTGCAGCGATGTCGTGGGGTGGTACGCCGCGAAGGGCTGAGTCCCCGGCGACCTGGTGGTGCACGCAGGGACCAACGGGACCTTCACCGACGGCGGACCTCGACCGGCTGATGGAGCGGGCGGGGGACCGTCGGGTGCTGCTCGTGAACGCCAAGGTCGCCCGCCCCTGGGAGAACCTGGTCAACCAGCGTATGGCCGCTGCAGAGGAACGCCACCCCAACGCCGTGCTGGTGGACTGGTTCTCGCTCGCCTCCGAGCACCCCGAGTGGTTCGCCGGCGACGGCGCCCATCTGCTGCCCGACGGCGCCCGGGCCTACGCGGAGTTGATCCGCTCGGCTCTGAGTCGTCCTAGCGGCCCGCAGATTCGGCTGGGCGGATCCTGGGGCTGGCATGATGCCGGCGGTAGTTGTCGACGTCGTCGGGGTCGGCGGCACCACACGAGGAGTCCATGCGTGAGCATCATCGAAGGCATCGTCGGTCGTGAGATCCTCGACTCGCGCGGCAATCCCACCGTCGAGGTCGAGGTCCTGCTCGAATCGGGCATCATGGGCCGCGCCGCCGTGCCTTCGGGCGCCAGCACCGGCTCGCGCGAGGCCATCGAGCTGCGCGACGGCGACGCCGAGCGCTACCTCGGCAAGGGCGTGCGCAAGGCGGTGGATGCGGTCAACGGAGAGATCGCCGATGCCGTCATCGGTCTGGACGCGATCGACCAACGTGATCTGGATCGGCTGCTCAGCGATCTCGACGGCACCGACAACAAGGCCCGCCTCGGCGCCAACGCCATCCTCGGCGTCTCCCTGGCGGCGGCCAAGGCGGTCTCCGCCGAGCTCGAGCTGCCGCTCTACCGCTACCTCGGCGGCCCGAACGCGAGCGTGCTGCCGGTGCCGATGATGAACATCATCAACGGCGGCGAGCACGCCGACAACAACGTCGACATCCAGGAGTTCATGATGATGCCGGTCGGCGCGCCGACGTTCTCCGAGGCGCTGCGCAGGGGCGCCGAGATCTACCACACGCTCAAGAAGGTGCTGAAGCGCGGGCTGTCCACCGGCGATCGGCGACGAGGGCGGCTTCGCGCCGAACCTCGGTCCAACGAGGAGGCCATCGAGCTGATCCTCGCAGGCGATCGAGCAGGCCGGCTATCGCCCCGGCGAGGAGATCTATCTGGCACTCGACGTCGCCTCTAACGAGGTCTCGACCGACGGCAGGGCTCCGTACACGCTCGCGGCCGAGGGCATGGAGGCGGTCGATGCCGCAGCGATGAGCGACCTGTAGTGCCCGCCTCGCCAGCGACTACCCGATCGTCTCGATCGAGGACGGCCTGGCCGAGGACGACTGGGACGGCTGGAAGAGCCACACCGAGGTCCTGGGCGGCTCGATCCAGCTCGTGGGCGACGACCTGTTCGTGACCAACACCGAGCGCCTCGCCAAGGGCATCGAGAGTGGCGTCGCCAACTCGATCCTGGTCAAGGTCAACCAGATCGGCTCGCTGACCGAGACCCTCGACGCCGTCGACATGGCCCACCGCGCCGGCTACACCTCGGTGATGAGCCACCGCTCGGGCGAGACCGAGGATGCCACCATCGCCGACCTGGCCGTGGCCACCAACGCCGGCCAGATCAAGACCGGTGCGCCGGCCCGCACCGACCGCGTCGCCAAGTACAACCAGTTGCTGCGCATCGAGGAACAGCTCGGCGAGGCCGCCCGCTTCCTCGGTGGCGCCGCGCTGGCACCCGTCGGCGGGAGCCGCTGAGTGCCGTCGCTCCGGTTGCGTCGCCCCCCTGACAGCGCTGCCGGCTCTCGTGCCGGCGGGGATCGGTCGGGTGGACGGCGGCGCGATCGTTCGCGTGACGGGCGTGGTGAGCGCGGGCGTGGTGACGGCCGCTGGACCGCACGGCGGCGGATGGTGGCAGCGACCGTGCCGCTGCTCCTGGTCGCCGCCACGCTGCTGGCGGTCCCGGCGCAGGCCTACCTCGACCAGCGCGGCGTTCTCGCTGAGGCCGAGGCCGACCTGGCCGAGGTTCGGCGCGGGAACGCAGAGCTCAGCGATCGCGCCGAGCACCTGGGTCAGCCCGAGGAGATCGAGCGCCTCGCCCGACGCGACTACGGCCTGGTTCGCCCCGGCGAGGAGTCCTACAGCATCCTCCCCCCGGCCACCTCCGGGCTGGTGCTGCCCCGTGGCTGGCCGTTCGACCGTCTCGTCGCCCCGCTCGAGCGTGTCGCCGCTGGCGGTGGCTGAACCCCACCCGGTGCCGCACCCCGACGCCGCGGCGGTCGAGCGGCGCCTCGGGCGGGCGCCGCGGGGTGCCCACGAGGTGGTGGTGCGTGACGCCGCCGGCGAGCCGGTGGTCATCCGCAACGCCCCGCTGCTCGACGACGACACGCCCATGCCGACGCGGTACTGGCTGCTCGACCCGGCGCTGAATCGCCGGATCGGCCGCCTCGAGGCCGCTGGTGGCGTCCGACGCGCCGAGGCCGAAGTGGACCCCGACGAGCTCGCAGCGGCCCACGACCGCTACCGTTCCGAGCGCGACGCCGCCCTGCCGGCTGGCTGGTCGGGGCCTCGCCCGTTCGGAGGTGTCGGCGGCACCCGCCGCGGCGTCAAGTGCCTCCACACCCACTACGCGTGGTACCTCGCCGGTGGGGACGACCCGGTCGGTCGTTGGGTCGACGACCGGCTCGCCGAGGACGACCACCGAGGGAGCGCCACGTGAGCCCAGCAGCCCAGCCGGACCAACCGGTGGCCGCGATCGACTGCGGGACCAACTCGACGCGCCTGCTCATCGGTGACGGCCACTCCCAGCACGAACGGCTGATGCGCATCACCCGCCTCGGTGAAGGCGTCGAGCGAACCGGTCGACTCGCTCCTGCGGCGATCGAGCGAACTCTGGAGGTGCTGGCGGAGTACCGGGCTCGCATGGACGCTCACCACGTCCGCGGGGTGCGGATCGCTGCCACCTCCGCCGCTCGGGACGCAGCGAACCGCGACGAGTTCTTCGGTCCCGCCGCCGAGCTGTTGGGCGCCGCTCCTGAACTGCTCACCGGCGCCGAGGAGGCGGCCCTCAGCTTCGCGGGAGCGACCGCCGAGCTCACCTCGGACCCGGTGCGCACCCTGGTGGTCGACATCGGCGGCGGATCGACGGAGTTCGCGCTCGGGATCCCCGGAACCGATGGTCCGGAGGGGTCCGTGTCGATCGACATGGGGTGCGTGCGGATGACCGAGGCGTTCCTGCAGCACGACCCGCCGTTGCCCGAGGAGCTGTCGAACTGCCTCGGCGTGGTCGAACAGCACCTCGACGACGTCGTGCGCCTCGTTCCCGGCATCGGTGCCGCCGAGCGGTTCGTCGGACTGGCCGGCACCGTGTCGAACGTCGCTGCGGTCGAGCTCGGGCTCCCCGAGTACGACCGCGACCGGATCCACCACTTCGTGCTGTCGCGCGACGCGGTCGAGGACGTGTTCCGCACCCTCGCCACCGAGGCGCTCGAGGACCGGGTGCACAACCCCGGCCTGGAACGCGCCCGCGCCGACGTGATCGTCGGTGGGTGCTGCGTGCTGGTCGCGGTGATGCGCTACTTCGACCTCGACGAGTGTCTGGTGTCCGAGTCGGACATCCTCGACGGCCTCGTGCGATCGCAGATCCCACCGGACTGAGAGGCGTCGGCGACAGCTCGGTAGGCTCGCCGGGTGCTCCGACGCAGGACGAACGAGGACCCCTCGGCGACCACGACGATGCTGCACGGTCGTCGCGTCCTGCTGCGTCCGCTGACCCTGCACGACTTCGACCAGTGGCGCGAGGTGCGTCGTCGCTGCCGCGACTGGCTGACCCGCTGGGAACCACGACGCATCCCCGGTCAGCCCGACACCGTCGAGGACCGTCAGGCGTTCTCGGCGCGGTGCTCGGCCCGCATGCGTGAGATCCAGCTCGGCACCGGGTTCGGGTTCGGGGTGTTCGTCGAGGGCGTGTTCGCCGGCGAGGTGAACATCAACTCGATCCACCGCGGCGCGCACCAGAACGCCTACATCGGCTACTGGATCGACCAGCAGCACGCGGGCCGTGGCTACATGCCCGAGTCGGTGGTGCTCGCCCTGCAGTTCGCCTTCGAGCACCTCACGCTGCACCGGGTCCAGATCTCGGTCATCCCCCGCAACGCCCCGTCACGACGCGTCGTGGAGAAGCTGGGCCTGCGCGACGAGGGGATCGCCGAGCGGTACCTCGAGATCGACGGCGTGTGGGAGGACCACATCCGCTACGCGATCACCGCCGAGGAGTGGGACGTCCGCCGCCACGAGCTGCTGCGCGACTGGGTGTGGTGACGGGGCGGCTCCGCCGGCACCAGGCTCCGGCTCGCACGCTGCGTGCTCAGGAACCCGAGATGCGTCGCTGCAACTGATCGAGCCGCTGGGCGAACTCCGGCTCGTCCATCGACCAGAGTTGGTCGACCAGCTCGCGTTCGACGGCCCGGGCGTGCGTGTCGATGGTCGCCATGTCCGCGACCGTCGCCTTGACCCGCCGTGCGAGCGCCGGCGGCGCCGAGGCGGCCCGTTTCGCGAGTCGGACCGCTTCGTCGAGGAGCTCGTCGTCCTCGACACAGCGCCACGCCAGCCCGGCGCGCACCGCGGCCTCACCGTCGAGGCGCTCACCGAACAGCACGGTGGCGAGCGCGGTCTGCTGGCCCGCGCGATGCGCCGCAGCATCCACGTGTGCCCACCGCCGGGGTGGATGCCGAGGTCCAGGAACCGGGCGTCGAAGCGTGCCGAGCGACCCGCGAGCCGGACGTCGCACGCGAGCGCCAGGTTCATGCCGGCACCCACCGCAGCGCCGTTCACGGCGGCAACGGTCGGCAGCGGCGAGTCCGCCACCGCGAGGAACCCGGCGTAGATCGAGCGCAACCCGTCGCTGCGGGACGCACCGAGTTGGGACAGGTCCGCGCCGGCGCAGAACGCCGGTGATGCCCCGGTGACGACGAGGGCGCCGACGCCGTCGTCCGCCTCGAGCTCGGCGACCACGTCGACGAGCTCGGCGCACAGGTCGAGCGACAGTGCGTTGCGGCGCTCCGCGTCGTCGAGGGTCACCACGGCGACCCGATCGCGTCGTTCGGTGCGGATGACGGACATGGGGCCCCCGGTGGTCGCGGCTCGTCGACGGTCCCGCCACGGGGAGCGCTGCGTCCAGCGGGTACGGTGCCACGCCGTGAGGAGCCTGGTGGTGGCCGAACAGTATCCGTGGCCTGCCAGCGACGGGTACCGACAGCGGCTGCACCACCTGATCTCGGGTCTCGGGCGTGCCGGGTCGGTCGAGGTGATCACCCTGGACCGTCGACCGGCCGGCGGAGCCGCACCGCCGAGGTGCCCGCAGGCGTGGTCGAGGTGACGTCCGGTCGCGATGGGCCCCGAGCGCGGGGTCCGCGACTGGCTGCCGATCTGGGTGCGGGAGCGGCCGCCTCGGCGCCTGCTGGGCCCGGACTGGTCCGCGACCTCGGCACTGGTGGCGGACCGCGTCGGCGGCGGCGACCCGGTGGACCTGGTCTGGTACTCACACGTCGACACCTGGTGGCCGTTGCACGCCTCGGTCGAGCGAGCAGCAGGCGCGTCGGGGCCGACCGGGCCCGTCCGCCTGCCTCGATCGTCGACTTCGACAACCTGGAGCACCTGGCGCTGCGGCTGCGGCGGACCACCCCGCCCCGGTTCGATCCGGGCGCGGGGGGGGGAGAAGGCCCGCACCGTCGGCGGAGGTGGGGGGGGTGTCGCGTGGGTTCGACCCTGGTGGACGAGCGGCGCTGGGACCGCACCCAGCGCGCATGCGCTGGCGGCCATGTGGACCACGTGGTCGTCTGCAGCGCCCCTGGACGTCCAGCGGTCCAACTGCTCGAACGCGTCGTGGTGGGCAACGGTGCGACGCGCA
Organism: uncultured Microthrixaceae bacterium; assembly: GCA_942490665.1. Classification (GTDB taxonomy): domain Bacteria; phylum Actinomycetota; class Acidimicrobiia; order Acidimicrobiales; family Microtrichaceae; genus SKRR01. The sequence goes on along the minus strand of CALNXV010000047.1, from coordinate 25,305 downwards.
CCCGAGCAGGTCGTGTCGGATCGCACCGCGTCGCGGAGCGAGCACCCGACGATGTTCTTCGTGGGCGCCTTGGACTACGAGCCGAACACCGAGGCGGTGGAGTGGTTCGTCCGAGAGGTGCTGCCCTCGGTCCGCGCACGGGTTCCGTCGGCGCGCTGCGGTTCGCATCGTCGGTCGCGGCGCCGAAAACGCGTCCGGTTGGGTGGCCGAGGTGCCGGGGGTCGACCTGGTGGGTCCGGTCGAGGACCTGCAGGCCGAGCTCGGCCGAGCGGACGTGGCGATCGTGCCGATCCGCGTCGGTGCCGGAACCCGGCTCAAGGTCGTCGAGGCGCTCGCCAATCACCTTCCCCTCGTGACCACGACGGTCGGGTGCGAGGGGATCGACGTCACCGATGACGTCTCGGCCCGCCTCGCGGACGACGCCGAGGGGTTCGCGGCCGCGTGTGTGGAGCTCCTCGGGGACCCGGGTGCGCGCCAGCGGCTCGCTGACGCGGGCGCTGCGCTCTTCGCCGAGCGGTACGAGTGGTCGGCCATCCAGGCGGACGTCGCTGCGTTGGCCGGCCGCGTGGCAGCACGCGAATCGATCGGTCCGTAGCTCAGCCGCCGGGCTGGTCGCGCTGCACCGCGGGCGAGTGGCGGAAGAACTGCTCGACGTCGCGCTCGTAGCGGTAGTGCGGTTCGGTGCCGCCGACGGTGCGGCGCAACCGGACGGCCTCGATGAACGCCTCGACGGCCTCCGCCGAGCTGTAGTCGTAGCGGAAGCCGAACTCCTTGAGACGACGGTTGTCCACCCCGCGCCCGTACTTGAGCAGGCCGACCGTACTCCTCGGGGATGTCCAGCAGCCCGAGCTGGCGGAGCGGACTGGGCGACCAGCGACGTCCCGATCGGCGGGAGGGGCAACGGTGCGCTTGCTGCACAGCTTGGCCGACCTCGCTCCACGGCAGCAGGCCGTCGCCCGCGACGTTGAAGATCCCGGGCAGGTCGTGGTCGAGCACGAACTGGATCGAGCGGATGACGTCGTCCTCGTGGACGAACTGGAACCGGGGGTCGAAGCCGAACATCGACGGGACGACGGGCAGGTTCAGGGCCTCGGACAGGGGATTGGTGATGGTCGGGCCGATCACGTTGGAGAACCGCAGCATCGCCACGTTCACGTGCGGGTTGTCCTCGGCGAAGTCGCGGACGTAGCCCTCGACCGCCTCCAGGCTGCGTTCGAGCGGTGCCCGCGCCGGCCGGGAGCGGGGGGTGTCCTCACGGAACCACACCGGGTCCTCCGGGGCGCAGCCGTAGACCATCGTCGAGGACTTGACGATCACGTTGCGCACCGTCGACGAGGGGGCCGACGCCGCGGCGAACAGGTTCATCGTGCCGATCACGTTGATCTCGTGCATCGACCGCCTCGACATCTGTGTCGGGTCGACCACCAGGAAGGTGTGGATGATCGTGTCGACCTGGGTGGCACGCACGATGCGGCTGAGGATCGAGTAGTTGGCGTCGACGCGCACGTACTCGGTGCGTTCCAGCTCGACGGTCGGCTCGGTCGTGTCCAGCCCGACGATGACCTCGACGTTGGGGTCGGCCTCGAGTGCCTGCGCCACGCGACCACCCCAGAAGGTGCCGAGGCCGGTCACGAGCACCCGACGGGGTTGGCCCATGCGGGTTCGCGGCCGCGCTCATCCGAACCAGACCGAACGTCGACGCGCAGCATGTCGTAGAGCGCGACCTGGATCCGGTCGCGGATCGCCTCGGACTCGTCCATCACACGCGACCGCGAGTAGCGCTCCTGGTCGGGCGGCACGTCGAAGTGCACCGGGTCGAGGACCCGCAGCTTGAACTTCGCGGGCAGGTAGACCATCGCGCCGAGGGGCCCGCCGAGCACCATGTTGGCCGTGACCGGCATGTAGGGCAGCCCGAGGACCTTCGCTGCGGTCGGAAGGCGGAAGAGCGTCGGCATCGACTCCTCGGCGCCGACCACTGCGATCGGTACTACCGGGACGCCCGAGCGCATCGCGATCTCGACGAAGCCGCCACGCCCGAAGCGCCGGAGCCGGTACCGCTCCCCGTAGGTCTTCGCCGGGCCCTTCACGCCCTCGGGGAACACCAGCACGAGCTGGTCCTGGTCGTGCAGCAGCCGGTAGGCGTTGTCGGGGTGCGCGGGGAGCCCGCCCAGGCGGTTCCACAGCGTGCCCACGACGGGCAGGGTGCGGAAGAAGTTGTCGGCCAGGCCGTAGATCGGGCCGTTCGAGCTCGGTCTCGATGCCGTGCATGATCACGGGGGCATCGGAGGGGATGGCACCGGCGTGGTTGGCGACGAGCAACGCCCCGCCGGCCGACGGGATCTTCTCGAGGCCCTCCCACTCGGCGCGGAACCAGTGACGGTACACCGGGTCGTAGACGCGCCGGGCGAGCTCACGCAGGTGCTCGGAGCGGCCCCACTCGTTGACGTCGGAGAGCCGGCGTTCCTCGAGGTCGTCGGGGTCGTCGCGCTGCTGGCGGGCGACGAGCTCGCGGGACGGCTCGGTCAGGGCGAGGTCGACCTCGGTCGGGTCCGGTTCCGCTTCGGCCACTCGGACCCGGCGCTGGGAGCGCGCCGGACGTTCGGGCGGAGCGGTCGCCCCGGGTTCGTCAACGCTGCCGTCCACGGGATCGACCGGATCCGGATCGTCGACGATCCCATCGCTCTCGTCGACGAGCTCGTCGTGCTCATCGGTCCGGTCGATCTCGTCGGACTCGTCGGACTCCTCGGGGGACGCCGAGCGAGGGTTGCGCATGGGACGAGGTTGGCGCGACGAACGCACCGTCGCCCCTCGGCTGCGGGAGCCCTCCGACTTCGCCATGGCCGCATGCTAGGCCCCGCCAGCGACCCCCGGTGCGGCCGGCACAGGGCCACTCCGGTACGTTCGCCCGGTGCCGTCGCGAGCCGCAGAACCGTCCCCGCAGGCCCCGGGTGCGCTCGCCGCGTTCAGCCACCGGGGCTTTCGGCTGTTCTGGTTCGGCGCGCTGGCGTCCAACACCGGCAGCTGGATGCAGAACGCCGCCGTGCCCTATGTCGCGTTCACCGTCACGGGCAGTGCCGGGGATGTGGGCATCACCGGCTTCTTCCAGTACCTGCCGTTCATGGCCATGGGTCTGGTCGGTGGCGCCCTCGCCGATCGATATCCGCGCCGCCGCCTGCTGATCCTCTGTCAGCTCGCACAGGCGGTCTGCGCGCTGGGGTTGTTCGCCCTGGTCGTCACCGACAGCGTCACGATCGCCCGACTCGCGGCGCTGGCCTTCCTCGCCGGGCTCGCCGGCGGCGTCAACACCCCGGTCTGGCAGTCGTTCGTGACCGAACTGGTGCCCCGCGACGTCCTGTTGAACGCGGTCACGCTCAACAGCGCGCAGTTCAACGCAGCACGGGCGCTGGGGCCGTTCCTCGCCGGGCTGGTGATCGCGGCCTGGGGGCCGTCGTGGGCCTTCGCGCTGAACGCAGCGTCGTTCCTGGCGGTGGTCGGCGTCCTGGCGGTCATCCGCGCGACCTCGGATGCGCGGGTGCGGCCCGCGGGACGCACCGCACTCTCCGGTGTTCGGCGCGGCGCGCGCCACGTGCTGGACTCACCGGCCATCCTCGCGTGCTGCGCAGCGATCATCGCGGTGGCGGGTCTGGGCAGCCCGTTGTTCAGCTACCTCCCCGTCTACGGCGAGGACGTCGTCCGGGTCGACGGGGTGCGCCTCGGGCTGCTCTTCGGTGCAGCCGGTATCGGGTCGGTGCTGTTCACCCCGGTACTGCTGTCGGTCGCCCCGCGCCTGAAGCGGTCGTGGTTGCTGGGCGCCGCGATGGGGCTCTACGGCAGCTCGGTCGTCGCTGCGGGGCTCGCTCCCGGGTACCCGACGCTGATCGTCGCGCTGGTGGTCTTCGGTGGCGCCTACCTGTCGATCGCCTCGACCATCAACACCACGATCCAGCTGGTCGTGCTCGAGGAGCTGCGCGGGGTGGTCATCGCGATCTACCTGATGTGCCTCACGGGCGCGCTGCCGATCGGGCTGTACCTGTGGGGACTGGCGTCGGACCGCGTCGGCATCCGGTCCACGACGGTGGCGGCCGGGCTGGCGCTCGTCGCGGTGACCGCGGTCTTCGTCGCGACCAAGCGGTTCGCGGTCATGGCCGATGCGGACGATGCCCGGGACGCGGCGGCGGCCGACGTGCGAGGCTGACGGGGTGCGGGTGGACTCCGGCGGTGTGGGCATCGAGGTGGATGTGACGGGGGAGCCGGGCGCTCCGATGGTGCTGTTGCTCCACGGGTTCCCCGACTGCAGCCGGCTGTGGCGCCACCAGGTCCCCGCGCTGCACGACGCGGGGTTCCGCGTCGCGGCGATCGACCAGCGCGGCTTCGGTCGCTCCGACCGCCCCGCCCGGCTCGAGCAGTACTCGCTGCTCGAGGCCGCCGGCGACGTCACCGCCGTGCTCGACGAACTGGACGTCGATCGCGCTCACGTCGTCGGACACGACTTCGGCGCGGCGCTCGCGTGGGTGGTCGCCACCTTCCTGCCCGATCGCGTCGACCACCTCGTCGCCATGTCGGTGGGGCACCCCGCGGCGTTCCGCCTGACCGCCTTCGAGCAGGCCAGCAGGTCGTGGTACATGCTGCTCTTCGCCCAGCCCGACATCGCCGAGTCGTGGCTCCGTGCCGACGACTGGGCGAACCTGCGCGCCTGGTCCCGCCACCCCGACATCGACGCGGTGATCGCGCACCTCGAGTCCGCCGAACCCGGCGCGGACCCCGACGGGCCGGATCGGCTCACCAGTGCGCTCAACTGGTACAGGGCCAACGTGCCGGTCGGGTCGTGGATCGCCCCGCCGCCCGAGCTGCCGCCGGTCGCCGCGCCGACGATGGGTGTCTGGAGCGCCGACGACTTCGCGCTCACCGAGGCGCAGATGGTGACCTCCGGCGAGTTCGTCGCGGGGCCGTGGCGCTACGAGCGCATCGGGGACGCAGGGCACTGGATGCAGCTCGAAGCACCCAGCCGGCTCAACGAGCTGCTCGTCGACTTCTTGCCGGCCTGACGGACCCGTTCGGATCCGTCACTCAGGAGCCGACGGCCTGTGCGTAGAAGTCGCTGATCCAGCCGGCGACACGGTCCTGGTCGAGCGGTTCCTCCAGCGTGGTGAGCGCGGCGGCGACCTGCTCGGCGCCGATCCGGTCGCGGCGTCGACCCATCAGGATCCGTGACAGCTCGGGCACCCACTCGGGGTGACCCTGGACGCAGAACACGTGGTCGCCGATGCGGTAGGCGCCCACCGGGCAGTACTCGGCGGTCGCGAGCAGCACGGCGCCGTCGGGCAGTCGGGTCACCTGGTCCTGGTGGCTCATGAGCAACGTGTAGGCCTCGCCGTCGTCCATCCACGGTGCGCGGTCGACGACCTCGAAGCGGCGCCCGCCGATCCCCCAGCCGACCGGTGCCGCCTCGACCGTGCCGCCGAGGGCACGCGCGACCATCTGATGCCCGAAGCAGATCCCGACCAGCGGGCGTCGGTCCTCGACCAGCCGGCGGGTCAACGCCTCGAGGTCACGGATCCACGGCTCGTCCTCGTACACCGAGCGGCGCGACCCCGAGATCATCCACCCGTCGAAGCTGCTCAGGTCCTCGTCGCCGGGGAGGGTCCCCGCGGTCACGTCGAAGACCGTCAGCTCGACCCCGAGGGGTGCGAACCGTGCGGGGAACAGCGCGGTGTAGTCGCCGACGGACGCGACGATGTCGTCGTCGAGTCGATCACAGAGCAACAGGGCGACGCGCACGATGGCTCAGCGGAACGACGAGGTCGTGCCGTCGGCCGGACCGCCGAGGGGGGCGACGAGCTCGCGGCTGTCGCCTCCGGTGGGTGGGCACCAGTGGACCTGGATCTCGGACACGCAGGACTCCTCGACGACGGGTCCGGTCACGGACCACCAACGCTCCAAGCACAGTCTGGGGTCCGGAACCGGAGTGCGCCACCGCTGACGAGCGGGTTCTCACATCGTTCATCCGCCTGCCGGCGCGGGCTGTCACACCTGTTCGGGACACTGTCGACATGCCCTCCACCATCCGCCCGCTGAGCGTGGTCCCCGCTCCCGACCCGACCCCGTCCGACCGCGACGGCACGCCCGGCTCCGTTGCCGGTCCGTCCCGCTCGGCGGCCGTTGCCTCCGGCCCGGTCGCGGCAGCGCCGGGCTCCCAGCGCGCCGGTCGGGGACCGGTGGCGGGACCCGCCGCCCGCCCACGTCGAAGCGCTGCGAGCCGAGTCGCGTCGGGCGCTTCCACGACGGCGCTGCAGTTCTCCGAGGCGGTGCGCACCGTCATCGCCGTGGCGCACCGACACCGGCTCCGCCCGCCGGTGTTCCGCTCGCCACCCGCGCTCGACGGCGTGGACCGCACGATCCGTCGGCGCGTCGGGGCACCCGACGTGGTGGCGGTCCGGCGTGCCGATCGCCCGGTCGCCGCGGTGCGCGCCGATGTCGTCGAGGGCATCGTCGCTGCCAACGGGCTCACCGGAGCGGGGGCCGACCGCTTCCGCCACGACGCGTGGGCGGCGCTCGATCCGGCAGCGAACGCATCGGCTGCGCGTGTTCCGGCAGCGACCGCTCCCGCCGGCAGCGGTCCGGCTCGGGGACAGCGGCGCGATCGCCCACCGTCCCGGCCGCCAGAGCCGGGAGCGGCGAGTCCCTCCGAGCTCGACGAGGTCGCGTAGCTCGACAGCCGTGACCAGCAGCCTGCGTGACCCGGGCGATTCCGGCTCGACTACGTTCAGCCCGGCGCGTCGCCAGGGCGTGCCAGCGACCACGTCGAGGAGCACCATGGCCGAGATCAGCTTGGGCGGCACGCCCGTCAACACGTCCGGCGACCTGCCCGAGGTGGGCTCGACCGCACCGTCGTTCGAGCTCACCGGGTCCGACCTGTCGGCGGTCGAGTCCTCGTCGCTGCGCGGCGAACGGGTGGTGCTGAACATCTTCCCGAGCATCGACACGCCGACGTGCGCAACGAGCGTCCGCCGGTTCAACGAGGCGGCGGCCGAGCTCGAGAACACGAGCGTGGTGTGTGTCTCGGCCGACCTGCCGTTCGCGGCGGCACGCTTCTGTGGCGCCGAGGGTCTCGACCGGGTCGCGACGGGCTCGACGTTCCGCAGCCCCGACTTCGGCCGCGACTTCGGGGTCCTGTTGGCCAACGGGCCCTTCGCGGGGCTCCTGGCGCGGGCGGTCGTGGTGCTCGACACCGATGGCAGCGTCCTGCACACCGAGCTCGTGCCCGAGATCGCCAACGAGCCCGACTACGACGCGGCGATCGCAACGCTGAGCTGACGCCCGCCCCGTAGGCTGGCTCTGCGGCGGCGGCCCGGGTGGCGGAACTGGCAGACGCAGAGGGCTTAAACCCCTCGGGAGCTCAGGCTCCGTGAGAGTTCGAATCTCTCCCCGGGCACGATCACGCCGGTACGCGCCAGACGTCATGAACGGACGAGGAGTTCCTCACGAACCGTGGTCGGCGGCTCCGAATGTGTTGTCGCGCCGGCCACTAGGCCGATCGTCGACCCTCGTCCGAGGGTGCCGCCGTCAGGCTGCGGCCAGGGGGATCGCCCCGTGCTCGGCGATCGTCCACCGACCGATGTAGTGGACGTGGGCGACGCCATGTCCGCGCAGCAGGTCCGACAGCGGTCCTGCTGCGGTTCGATCGACCTGGCGGACCAGGACCACGGTGTGACCTGCGCGCAGGTCGCTCTCCGCGGCGGACAGGACATGGCCGGTTCCGTCGCTGTCGAGCGCCTCGATGTGTCGGACCAAATGGGTGAGGTACCCGAGGATGCCCTGGTCCCGATCGCGGCCGAGCAGCTCCTCGAGCCCGTCCGGTCCGGTGAGCACGACGACCTCGTCGGGCTGTTGGCCTGCGCGGATCATCGCCTCGCGGAGCGTCTGGGCGTCGGTGCCGTCGATGAGGGTGCCGAAGAGCACCTTGCTGAGCGTGGTTCCGAGTCTGTTCGTGCTGGGACCGTACGAACCTGATCGCCAATGCCGACACAGCACACGGTGAAGATGCAGGAAAGCCTGCTGGGCACCCTGTCCGCCAGTGCTGACCGGCGCAGGCGTTCTCGCCGTCGGTCCCCTTCGACCCCGTTCGCCCCCCCCGACGGTCGGTAGCGTCTGCCGGGTGAAGTGGCTCAGCGGTGCGAGGGCGGAGACGTGGCTGTTCGTGGTCGCAATGGGGTTGCTCGCTGTGGGCGCGGGGTTGGCGCTGCTGGATCAGCGCTCCACGGCTGACATCGTGTGGGCCGCGGTGACGGTTCTCGGGGTCGGCCCGGGGCTCTACTGGGTGGTCGCGGCTGCCCGGCGGCGCCAGCTCGGGGTCGACATCGTCGCGGTGCTCGCCCAGCTGGGCGCGCTGGCAGTGGGGGAGTACCTGGCGGGGGCGATCATCACTGTGATGCTCGCCAGCGGTCGGATGCTGGAAGCCAGGGCCGGGGCACGGGCGGAGCGGGACCTTCGCGCACTGGTGGGTCGAGCGCCGCGGATGGTGCAGCGGTACGGCGACGCCGGCCTCGCCGAGGCCCCCGCGGAGGTGGTGCAGCCTGGGGATCTGCTGTTGATCCGGCCGGGCGAGGTGTTGGCGGTCGACGGGCTGATCGAGTCGGGCACGGCGGTGCTCGACGAGTCGGCCCTGACCGGCGAACCACTTCCCGTCGAGCACGCGACGGCTGAGCGGGTGCGCAGCGGCACTGTGAACGCCGGAGCCGGATTCGATCTCCGGGCGAGCACCTCCGCTGCGGAGAGCACCTATGCGGGTGTCGTCCGTCTGGTCGAGGAGGCCCAGGCGGGTAGCGCGCCGTTCGTCCGCATGGCCGACCGTTTCGCCGGGTGGTTCCTGCTGGTCAGCTTGGTCCTCGCGGGTGCCTCGTGGGCGCTCAGTGGAGATCCGGTGCGAGCCGTGGCGGTGCTCGTGGTGGCGACTCCGTGCCCGTTGATCCTCGCTGCGCCGGTGGCGATCGTGTCCGGGCTGTCGCGCGCCGCCCGGGTCGGTGTGATCATCAAGGGCGGCGGTGCGCTCGAGCGGCTCGCCAAGGGGACGGTGCTGCTGTTGGACAAGACCGGGACCTTGACCGAGGGGCGTCCGGCCGTGGCGGAGGTGATCTCGTCCGGTCGGGTGCCCGGCGACGAGATGTTGCGGCTGGCGGCGTCGCTCGACCAGGTCTCCCCGCACGTGCTCGCCGCCGCGATCGTGCAGGCGGCGCGCGCACGCGACGTGACCCTCGTCCTGCCGACGGAGGTCGAGGAGGTGCCCGCACACGGCGTGCGCGGTCTGGTCGACGGACGGGAGGTCGCCGTCGGCAAGGCGTCGTGGATCCTGCCCGACGGGCCTCCCGAACGATGGGTCCGGACCGTGCGGCGGCGGGCGGGCCTCGATGGAGCGTTGACGATGTTCGTCCGCGTCGACGGCGAGCCGGCGGGGGCGGTCGTCCTGGATGACCCGCTGCGCTCGGACGCCCCCCGGACCATCCGCTCGTTGCGCCGATGCGGCATCGAACGGGTCGTCATGGTCACCGGGGACCGAACCGACGTCGCGGAGTCCGTGGGTGCGGTGATCGGCGTCGACGTCGTGCTCGCGGAGCGCACCCCACAGGAGAAGGTCGATGCGGTCGAGGAAGCCGGGCGGCACGGATCGACGATCATGGTCGGCGACGGGATCAACGACGCGCCCGCGTTGGCGATGGCGGACGTGGGTGTCGCGGTCGGGGCGAGAGGATCTACGGCGTCCTCGGAGGCCGCCGACGTCGTGTTGACCGTGGATCGCCTCGATCGGCTCGCTGAGGGCATTGCGATCGCCGGGCGATCGGAGCGCATCGCTCGCCAGAGCGTCGTGGTCGGAATCGGGCTGTCGGGCGTCGCGATGGTCGTCGCAGCCTTGGGCTACCTTCCGCCGGTGTGGGGAGCGCTGCTCCAGGAGGCCATTGACGTCGCGGTGATCCTCAACGCACTCCGGGCCCTGACACCGGGCCGGAATCGCGTCCGCCGCCTGGACGAAGAGGGCTCGGCGCTGGCACGCCGTTTCAGTGCTGAGCACCGATCGCTCCGACCCGAGCTCGACCATCTCCGCGTCACCGCCGACGCCCTCGACGCCGCCGATCCGATCGGTGCGCTCGAACAGGTCAAGGCCGCCCACCGCTTCCTCGCGGAGGACCTGCTGCCACACGAACTGGCCGAGGACCGGGCTCTCTATCCGGCGGTCGCCCGTGCACTCGGCGGGAACGACCCGACCGGCGCGATGTCGCGAGGCCACATCGAGATCGGACACCAGATCCACCGACTCGGTCGTCTGCTCGACGAGGTCCCTCCCGAGGGGCCCGACGAGGAGGACCTCATGGAGATGCGCCGCCTGCTCTACGGCCTGCACGCGATCCTCCGCCTGCACTTCGCCCAGGAGGACGAGGGGTACCTCTCGCTCGCCGAGCACGACCTCGTGCAGCCAAACCGCACCTGAATGCGGGCGGCGCGGAGAACGCGGTGCAGTGACTGCCCGCGTCAGTCCGCCGCCGGCTCTGACACCCCCGAGGTCGAGAGCCGACGATCTCGACAACGGTGCGCCCGCTGTCACTCAATGCACGGCCCTTCTCGCCGCTCGGTTGGGTTCTGTCGCCGCGCCCCGCTTGACCTTTGTGCGTGACTGGGAGTCGGCGAGTCGTCGCGGAAGTAGTCGCGAATCTCTCGGAATCAGTCGAACTGGACCGCACCCAAGGTCATGAACGCCGCGGTCGAGGCCTCGAACAGGCGAGAGGCAGCACCAGCTCGGCCTGAGCCGCACCAGGCGCCCCGGTGGGCTGAAGACGCAAACCCCTCGGGAGCTGAGGCTCCGTGCGGGTTCGAATCCCGCCCCGGGCACTTCTCCGCACGGTTGGGACCCGGTGCCATGTCCAGCATGGCGCAGCCACGGACCGTGCTTGTCCGCTCCAGCGCGTGATGCCACGTGCGTGGTGAGCTGCAGGCGCGGGCCTCGCGGGTCGCAGCGCCGGCCCTGGGACCTCCAGACGACGCGGGCCCCAAGCGGGGCTCTTGCTCTGAGGCAGACTTGCGAATGTGTCTGACACGAGGTGGCCCCGGCACGTCGACGGGCAGCTCGCGGTCGATGCGTTGCTGGATGCGGCCGGATCCTGTTCGGCATCGAGCAGGTGCGCGCGGATCCGATGCTGGCGGTGTGGTTCGAACCCGAGAACATGGCGGTACCGATGGCGGTCAGCCAGAGCGCCGAACTGCTCCGCTCGATCGTGTCGCTGCTCGCGATGCCCGGCACTGATGCCGATGCCGCACGCTCGACGATCGAGTCGTTCGTCGTCCCGGTGCTCACCGCCCCACCGATCCAGACGAGGAGTCACCCATGACGTTCAGCTGCGAGCAGGTCGGCCTCGAGTTCTTCGACACGGCCCCGACCCGCTACCACGCCAGACAGGAGATCGCCGCGACGCCGGACGAGGTCTTCGCCGTCTTCCTCGACGGTCCGTCCTGGGTGAAGTGGGCCCTGCCCATCACGGGCATCGACTGGACCTCGGGGTTCCCGATCGAGGTGGGCTCCACCCGCACCGTGCACATGCGGGGTGGTCTGATCGGCTACGAGGAGTTCATCGCCTACGACCACGGCAGGCGGATGGCGTTTCGGTTCAACGAAGCATCCAAGGGCGGCATCATCGCGTTCGCCGAGGACTACCAGGTGACCGAGCTGTCGCCAGGACGCTGCGTCGTCGAGTGGACCATGGCGATGCAGGCCGCCCGAGAATCGCGGCTCGCCTCGAAGATCACCGACCCGATCATGTCGTTCATGGTCACTCGGATGCTCCGCAAGTTCGCCAAGGTGGTGGAATCCTCTCCTGGGGCGTCCCCGGGTTGACGGACGGGGGGCCTGAGCAGCGCAGCCGTCACGATGGCCCCGAGCTCTGGTGGTGCGAGCTGCCCGACACCGCCAGCCGCTGCCGTCGACGGCCGACTGTCGTCGATCCCCGGTGACCACGGGTGATGTGGCGCACGGACAGAGCGAGCGCCCTGGCTCAGGACGGGCCGACGTAGTCGACGCGGGCCCGCATGAACGTGGGCTGGTCGTACTGCTCGAGCGCGTGCGCGATCCACCCCGCGGTGCGGGCGATCGCGAAGATCGCCTCGCCGGAGCCCGGCGCCATGTCCGCGCAGAACGACATCGCAGCGAGGGCGACGTCGACGTTGGGTTCTGCTGCGCCGCGAGCGGTCATCGCAGCGAGGACGGCGTCGACGGTCGACAAGCGGTCGCCCGGCGCATCGATCGTCGGGAGCTGACCGAGGAGCGCCCGCGCTCGCGGGTCGCCGTCGGGGTAGAGCGTGTGTCCGAAGCCGTCGAGCGTTCGGCCGTCGCCGACGCGGCCGCTCAGGGCCCGGGCCACCCCGTAGCGGCCGGCATCGTGCAGCGTCGACTCGATCGCGAGCGACGCTCCGCCGTGGCGCATGCCTCCGATGACGTTCAACCCTGCCCCCACCACCTCGTAGACGTCGGCGCGCACCATCGCCGCCAGGCGCGCAGCGAGGGTGGAGCTGGCCAGCTCGTGGTCGGCGAGCAGCCCCAGCGCCGCGTCCAACAGCTCGACGCGTGCCGGCGTGCGCGGCAGTCGAGTGAGGCGGGTCCAGAGGACCTCGGCCATCGACCGCGCCGGTTCGGCTCGCCGTGCCTCCCGGCCGTCGGCTCGCGGAAGGCCGTGGGCGAGGAGGCGCAGCAACCGCCGAGCGGTCGCGACGACCACCTCGGGACGGTCGTCGTGGCGGACGGGATCCGTGGCGGCGGCGACCGCAGCGATGATGCGGTAGCGGTCCAGGGGAAGGGAATGCTCGGGGAGCGACGCCTGCGCAGCGAGGACCTGGTCGAGCCCGACGGCGTCGAAGGGCCAACTCGTCTCGTCGGGCCACCGCCCCGTCCACAGCCATTCCGCCACCTCCTCGAAGCGGTGGCGCTGCGCCGCTCCCACGGCATCGGCGCCGCGATAGGTCAGACGGCCGTCCGCGATCCGGGTGAGCGCCGAGGGGAAGACGAGTGATGGCAGTGCCGTGGTGCGTCGCCCCGCCCGTGCGAGCTTCTCGATGTCGCGGGCGGCATAGGTGCTGACTCCACCGGGAGTCCGATGCCGGTCGACCAGCCCTCGGCTGACGTAGGCGTAGAGCGTCTCGGGCTTCACGCCGAGGCGAGCGGCCGCTTCCGCCGTGGTGAGGCGAGCAGCGCTCACGGGGACGCAACGACATTGATCATCGGTCAAGATTGATCAACAGCTTGGCTCCTGTCAAGGTCGAGCCATGAACACCGTGTCCGCCACCACCACCCACCCCCCTGCGTCGAGCCCGGTGCTCGTCGGCGAGTTGATGAGCTCACCTGTCATCACGGCAACCCCCGCCCAGGCGATCGCCTCGGCCGCAGACACCATGGTCCTCGCGGCGGTCGGCTCGGTCGTCGTGGTCGGTGAACCCGGACTCCCGGTCGGCATCCTGACGGAGCGGGACCTCGTGCGCTCGGCGGCCGCCGGAGTCGACGCCCGCACCGCAACCGTCGGCGAGTGGATGACCGCGGCTCCCGACACCATCTCCCCCTCGGCCTCGGTCGACGAGGCCCTCGAGCTGCTCGCCGACCGCGGCTACCGACACCTGCCCGTCGTCGACGCCGGCGTGCTCGAGGGCATCCTGTCCATGCGGGACCTGATGCAGGTCGCCTCGATCCGCCCCGCCGGCGAGGCCGCGACCGACACGCCCCGAGGGCTGAAGGGCGTCATCGTCACCGACACCGCGATCGGTGACGTGCGTGGAACGGAGGGCTTCTTCCACTATCGGCAGTACTCGGCGGTCGAACTGGCCCGTCAGCGCACCCTCGAGGACGTGTGGGCGCTGCTGGCGGATGGAGCCCTCCCTGAACGGTCGGTCCGGGAGGACTTCGCGGTCGAGGTCCGTGCGCTCCGAGATCTGCCGCCAGCGCTGCTGGGACTGGCGACGCAGGTGGCGACCGAGGCGGGCGGCGACGGGCCGCTCGACGGACTGCGCACGGTCCTCTCCGCTGTCGCCGCTGCGGAGCACTTCCAGCCCTCGCTCGACCTGGATGCCGCCGCGGTGCGTCGCCACGGTCTGCGATTGGCTGCGGTCACCCCGACCGTGGTCGCGGCGCTGTACCGCCTGGGCCTCGGCCTCGACCCGATTGCGCCGCGAGCCGACCTCGATCACGCAGCGAACTACCTGTGGATGATCCAGGGCATCGAGCCGAGCCTCGAGGTGGCCCGGGCGATCGAGCAGTACCTCATGCTCACCGTCGACCACGGCTTCAATGCGTCCACCTTCACCTCGCGCGTCATCGCCTCGACCGGCGCTGACGTCGGCGCTGCGGTCGTCGGCGCCCTGGGCGCGCTCTCGGGGCCGCTCCACGGCGGTGCTCCGAGCCGCGCGCTGGCGTTGCTCGACGCGATCGGAACGCCAGACCGGGCTCCCGCCTACATCCGCGAGGCCGTGGAGCACGGCGATCGAATCATGGGATTCGGCCACGCCGTCTACCGGACCGACGATCCCCGGTCGACGCTGCTGCGCGACGTGGCGCTGCGTCTCGGTGGTCCCCGTGTCGACTTCGCGGTCCAGGTCGAGCGGCTCATCGTGGACACGCTCGCCGAGGTGAAGCCGGGCCGCGAGCTCTATGCGAACGTCGAGTTCTACGCCGGTGTGGTGATGGAGGCGGCCGGGCTTCCTCCGGAGCTGTTCACCCCGACCTTCGCGGTCAGCCGCATGATCGGCTGGTGCGCCAACATCGCTGAGCAGGCAGCCGACAACCGCATCATCCGCCCCAGCGCTCGCTACGTCGGACCCCCGCCACCCCAGCCCGTGCCCGCCGCCTGACCTCAGCCCCGCAACAGTTGCCTCGGACCTGGCCCAGCCGGAGTCCCACAGCGCCCGTGGCGCGAGCGAGAGTCCACGTCACCCCCGTGCCGTCGGCGACCCCGACCGCAGGCTCAGTCATCGGGGCCTGTTGTTCCGTTCGGCCGACGCGTTCGATCGCGAAACGGTCGCGGCGAACCGGATCAGGGCAACAGGGTTGGCCTGAGCATCGCGACTGCGCCGGCGGGCGACGACGATCGGTCGGGCAACCGCCACGCTGCCCGACCGATCTACTGCGATCTGGATCGATCCGTCGCGTCAGGCGGTCGCTTCGGCGAGATCGCGACCGTGCACGGTCAGCGCCCAGATGACCGCGAGGTTGATGGCGATGATGATGACACCCCAGATCGGGTACCAGGGCAGCCAGAAGAAGGCCGCGATCATGCTGCCCATGGCGGCGAACACGCCGACGGTCCGGGCGAGGACGTTCCCGGAGAACACGCCGAACCCGGACGCGAGTACGACGATCCCGATGATGAGGTGGATCCAGCCCCAGGTGGTCGTGTCGAACTTGACGACGTACTCCTGGGTGAGGACGAAGAACTCGTCATCGATGATCGCGACCAGTCCGGCGAAGGACTGGAAGACACCCACGACGATCATGATCACTCCGGCGAACATGATCCATCCGGCGGCTGCGGCACTGGGTTGACGTTCCATCGCAGGTAGCTCCCTCGTTCCGGGGCGACGTCGATCTGACGCGGCCCGTTCCCGAAGGTACCGAACGGTTCGTCGGCGGTCATCGCCCGGAACGGGTGAAGCGCTCAGAGCAGGTCGAGCTCCGTCGCGACACGAACCGCGTCGCTGCGACTCGACACGCCGAGCTTGCGGTAGATGGAGACCGTGTGGGACTTCACGGTATTGCGCGACAGGTAGAGATGCCCGCCGATCTCCTCGAGGGAGCGGTGGGTCGGGAGCTGCTGCAGCACCCGGAGCTCAGCCGAACTGATCTGGGGCCGGCGCTGACCGTGCGCCGTGCTCACGCGATCCTCGAGCGAGTCCGCCCAGTCGTGGAGGTAGACCGCGTCGGGTCGGGGGGAGAGGTGGTCTCGTGCCGCTCGGAGGTCCCGAGCGGCCTGATCGGAGTCGCCCAGCGCCAGCGCGGCATCGCCGAGGAGCAGGTGGCCGTGGGCGTGGCCCCGGTCGATGACGTTCGAGATGCAGGCGAAGAGCATCCGTGCATGATCGGCGGCCGCGCGGGCCGTCTCGGCGTGTCCGCGCGTGGCCTCCGCGTAGGCCTGCGTGCAGAACACCAGTGCGAGCAGTGGGAAGTCCAGCAGCGCTGCGTCGGCCACCTCCGCAACTGCGTCACGAACCAGTGCCAGGCCGTCGTCCGTGTCGCCGACCTTCAGCAGCTGGAACCCGAGATTGGCGCAGTTCGTGGCGTGGCTCGCGTGCAGACCCCGCGACTCGAACTCGGCGGTGCGCAGGGCCCGGACCGGGTCGGGCTCGAGCCCTGCGAGGACCCGGGTCATCGATTCGATCCCGATGGCCATGCCCCACCACGGACTGCTCGCCCGACCCGCCTCCCGCACGAGCCCTGCGTCCTGCGCGGCGGACGCGACCCCGTCCAGACTCGCCACCATCCGAACTGCCGCCATGGCGATCTCGAACGATGCCGAGCCGTCCGGTAGGGGACCGTCGACGGCGAGGTCCTCTGCCGCGGCCAACCAGAACCCCAGGTCGTCACGGCGGTTCGTCAGCACGGCCAGCCAGGCCCCCGCCACGGCCAACAGGCCCGATCGGTGTCGCCGCTCCTCGCTGAACGCCGCCAGCCACCGGGCCAAGGAGACGTACTCGCCGCCGAAGATGATCGTGGGCAGGTGCCGGAACAGCGTCTCGATCGCCAGGTCCTCATCAGCCGCTGCGAGCGCCGCATCGATCGCAGTCCGGTGGTGTCCCAGTCCCTCGTAGGCCGCGACGGTGCGTCGACGGAGGAGCTGTTCCTGCTTGGGGTCCGCGGTCCGGAGGCGGCTGAGCAGCACCGAGCGCAGGACCGGGTGGTAGCGCTCGCCGTGCGGGCCGCTCCCCGCCACGAACAGCACGTGTCCGCCGCCGAGCAGCTGATCGAGTCGCTGCGCCGAGTCGGTTCGGTCGAGCACCCGGTCGCAGAGCTCCCCGTTCAACCACTCCAGGACCGAGCTCTCCATCAGGAACGTCCGGTCGTCGTCGTCGAGCGGGCCCAGCAGCTCCTCGTCGACGTAGCGCCGCAGCACCTGCTCCCGGTCGGCGGTCGCTGGGCCGGCGTCGGTCGGCAGGGCACCGCGGTGTGCGGCGACCGATGCGAGGCGGAGCCCGAGTGGCCACCCCATGGTGCGGTCGAGGAGGTCCGCGACCGACCCGGGGTCGGGCACCCCGTCGACACCGGTGACCAGCGCCTCGGTCTCCTCGGGGGTGAAGGCGAGTTCGTTGGGCCCGAGCCGGGCTGCCGAGCCGTCGGCTTCACGGCGGGCCATCCGCAGCGCCGGGTGCATCGTCCGCCCGATGAGCAGGGCCTGTGCCCGTCCGGCCAGCCGGGTCAGCACGTCGTCGAGCAACTCGGCAGCCTCGACATCGAGGACCTCGATCTCATCCACGACGAGGACGAACGGCGCGTCCACCGAGTCGAGCGCCCCGTCCAGGAGTGGCAGCACGCGCTGGTCGAAACGTGGCGTGGGCCCGCGAGCCGCGTCGGCGGCCTCCCCCAGGTCCATCAGCTCGCCGAGGACGTCGATCAGCTGCCGCATGAGGACGACCGGGTCGTTGTCCGTCCGGTGCAGCTCGAGCCAGACGAACGGCCGACCGTCGGCGATGCTCCATTGGCGCGCCAGGACGGTCTTCCCGAAGCCGGCGCCGGCGACCAGACAGATGACCGCCGCATCGGTGCGGTGCAGCTGGTCGAGCAGCCTCGGTCGGGCGACGGTGGCGAACGGCCCAGTGCGAACCGCGTTTCGGGGCTCGGTCGTCGTCACCGTTTGGTCCTCGACACCTCGGGTTGCTCCTGTCACGCACGTGGCATGCGGATGCCTGCCGGCACAGCATCGCACCAGGCGGGGGGGGGCGGAGCCACTCCCCGTCGTGCCGGGGCCGCCACCCGCTGGTCGGCGATCACCCGGATCGGGTGACGACGGGCGCCTCGCTGACGGCGAGGCTCATGTCGTCCACCGAGCGGCTTCGCCCGGCGGAGCGGTTCGCCGACCGAGACGCCGAGATCTACGCTCAACAGCGCCGTCCGAGACATCGACGCTCGACCAGCTGAAGCAGCTCGGCGAACTGCACGCCGACGGCACACTGATCGACGCGGAGTCCGCCGCCCCGAAGGCGAAGCTGCTCGCATGATCAACCCAGCAGACCGGAGAACCCGTGAGCGATGAGTCCGAGGTCCACGAGCCAGCAGAACCACCGGACCTGGAGGCGGAGCTCGCCCGGGTGCGTGCGGAGCGCGACGCTGCACGCGCGCAGCTCGACGAGCTGAGTGCACACCCGCCGTCGCGCCATCGGCTCCGACGCGTCGCCGCCGGCGTGCTCGTGGTCATCTCGTGTCTGAGCTTCCTCACCGGTGGCGCTGGCATCTGGGCCAGTCGCAGCCTGCTCGACACCGATGTCTGGGTGGAGCGCGTCGGCCCGTTGATCGACGACCCCGACGTGCAGTCGGTCATCAGCGACGAGATCACGACCGCGACGATGCAGCTGGTCGACCCCCAGGCGCTCTTCCAGGACGTGCTCCCCGAGCGGGGCCAGATCCTGGCCATCCCGCTGTCCAACGCGGTCGAGGGCTTCGTCGGCGATCAGGTCGACAAGGTCGTCGCCAGCGACGCGTTCGAGCAACTCTGGGTGGGGGTGAACGAACAGGCGCACGCGACCGCGGTGAAGGTGCTGCGCGGCGACGCCGAGGCGGTGCAGGCCACCGACGGGAACGTCACGATCAACCTCGTCCCCATCATCAACCAGGTCCTGGCGAACATCACCAGCGCGTCGCCCGAGCTGTTCGGCCGCACCGTCGACCTCCCCGACATCCAGATCGACGAGATCCCCGCCTCAGCCGTCGACGCGATCAACGAGGCGTTCGGGACCGACCTCCCCGCAGACTTCGGCCAGTTCACCGTCTATGACAACGGGCAGCTCAAGGAGGTCCAGGACGCCATCGCGCTGTTCGACACCCTCGTCTGGGTCTCCGTCGTCGTGTTCCTCCTCTCCACGGTCGGGGCACTGGCGTTGTCGGTGAACCGCCGGCGCACCCTCATCCAGCTCGCGGTCGTCGACGTGCTGCTGCTCGTCCTGATGCGTCGAGCTGCGAGCACGGCACAGGACCAGCTCCTGGACCTCGTCCGGGTGGAGTCCAACCTCGGGGCGGTGCGCGCCACCAGCGACGCCATCCTGCAGGGACTCTTCGACGGCACCCGGTACCTGCTCTGGTTCTTCGCGATCCTCATCGTGGTCGCCTGGGTCACCGGTCCGTCGGACCGGGCGGTCGGACTCCGTCGGCGCACGGCGGCACTCGTCACCGGTGTCGCGAGTGCGGCTCGCGACCGCGGCACCGACCCCTCCACCACGGACTGGCTGGTGGTGCACCGCGATGCCCTGCGCATCGGCGGCGTGGTGGTGGCCGTGGTGCTCCTCTGGTGGCTGAGCCTGTCGTGGTTCTGGGCCTTCGTCCTGCTGGCGCTCGTCGCCGGGTACGAGGTGCTCCTGACCCGTCTCGGGGAGCCTGAGCCGTTCGATGACGATGCCCCGTCCGCGGGTGACGAGGGCCCGCCGGCCGTCGGGAACGAGCCGGCTCCCGGCGCCTCGCGCACGTAGGCGCTGTTCACCCGATTCGGGTGGCGACCCCTCGTCGCGGCCGGCGCACACTCGCGTCGTGGCCTCGAGGAGCGCCGCGACCTGGATCCGGGAGGACCTCCATGAACGACGACATGGGTCGGCAGGCGGACGACGAGCTCGGACCGATCGACTGGGTCGTCGTCGAGTTCCCCGCAGGTGAGCGCACCTTCACCGGCGAGATGGCGCGGGAGCTCGCCTCACTCGCGGATGCCGAGATGGTGCGGGTCCTCGATCTCCTCGTCGTGACGAAGGATGCCGATGGCGAGATCGACGTCACCGAGTTCGAGGATCTGGGCGACCGGGACGCGCTGGTGGGACTCGAGGGCCAGATGGCGGAGGTCTTGGCGCTCGAGGACATCGAACATGTGGCGGAGGCGATGGAGCCGGGGAGCGCCGCCGGCGTGCTCGTGTGGGAGAACACCTGGGCGGCACCCTTCGCGGTGGCGGCGCGTCGGTCGGGTGGCCAGCTGATCGCCAGCGGCAGGATCCCCACGCAGGCGCTGATCGCCGCAGTGGGTCCCGAGAACGAAGGAGCGTGACATGCCCATCAGAGCAGGACGAGTGGGGCGACGGGGGGTCATCGGTCGGCCGGTGGCCAGGACCGCAGCAACGGTCGGGACGGCGGCTGTCGTGGCACACGGGGTCTCTCGGCGCCACGACCGGCGCGACGACCGGCGCGACGTCCGCGAGGTGCGCCGCGACGACCGTCGCGACCGCCGGCTCTGACGGGCCGGCCAGCGAGCACTGATGGCACGGCACGCGCCAGACCGGAGCGCAGCGCACGACGAGACGGTCGGGGCGGACGGTGCAGCCGCCCGTTTCGAGCGAGGCCGCGCGGTCCGGCGAGCGTTGCCGCGGCGGGCGCATGGCACCTGGGAGGCACCTGCCTCGCGTTCCGATCCGGTGGGTCTGTTGGAGGAGCAGAACCGGTCGCGGGTCCCGTGGTTGGTCCCGGTGCGCCACGTCCGGATGCGCGAGTCGCCGTTCACCTTCTTCCGCGGCGCAGCTCGGATCATGGCGGCGGACCTCGCCTCGATGCCGACCACGGGCATCGAGGTGCAGCTCGGTGGCGATGCCCATCTGTCGAACTTCGGCGCGTACGCCTCGCCGGAGCGCCAGCTGGTCTTCGACCAGAACGACTTCGACGAGACGCTCCCTGGTCCCTTCGAGTGGGACCTGAAGCGACTCGCGACGAGCGTGATGATCGCGGCTCGGCACCTCGGGCATCCTGCCGGCGACGCACGAGCGGCCACCGCCGAATCGGTGCGTGCCTACTGCAGCGCGATGTCGAAGTACGCACGGATGGGGCACCTGCAGCTCTGGTACCAGTACGTGAGCATGCAGGACGTGAAGGAGGCGAACGGTCTCGACGCGACGGAGCTCGACCGTCGGGTGGACCGGTTCCGCAAGCGGGCCACCCGACGCAACAGCCTCCAGGCCGTGCGCAAGCTGACCGAGGACCAGGGCAGCTACCGGATCCGCAGCGACCCGCCGGTGCTGTTCCCGCTCCGCGACCTTCCGGATGGGTACGACGCGGATGAGGTCCAGGGGTTGGCGGTGGCCGCGTTCGAGGCGTACCAACCCACCCTCGACGAGGCGCGGCGACGGCTGATCCAGCGCTACACCCTCATGGACGTCGGGGTGAAGGTGGTGGGCGTCGGCAGCGTCGGGACACGTGCCCTGCTCCTGCTCCTCCGCGGCCGGGCCGACGACGATCCCCTGTTCCTCCAGGCCAAGGAGGCCAACGCGTCGGTGCTCGAGGAGTTCCTCGGTCCCAGCACCCATGCGAACCACGGGCAGCGGGTCGTTGAGGGGCAACGGCTGGTGCAGGCCCAGTCGGACATCTTCCTCGGGTGGACCGCTGGTGGAGGTCCGGACCGGCGGGACTACTACGTGCGCCAGCTGCGCGATTGGAAGGGCTCGGTCGAGGTCGAGGACGCCACGCCCGAGCAGCTGTCGTTCTACGCGCGGCTGTGCGGCCTCACCCTCGCCCGAGGGCACGCACGATCCGGCGACCCGGAGATGATCTCCGGGTACACCGGAAGGGGGAGCAACCTCGGCGACGCGGTCAGCGACTTCGCTGACGCCTACGCACGTCAGAACGACGAGGACTACGAGCGGTTCCAGCAGGCGATCGCGGACGGGCGCCTCGAGGTGGCTGCACGGGACTGAGGCCCGGACCAGGATCCGGATCGGCGCCGGTGGGTCACCCACATCGAGCGATGCGAGCGATCACCCGTTGTGGGTGACGACGCACACGTGCGGCGGTTCGATCATGGGTGCGGCATCCCCCCGCCCGACCAGGAAGCCCATCGCCATGAACGACACCTTCGACCTCCTCCTCGCTCCGTACCCGTCCGCCGACGCGGCGCGCAGCGACTTCGACGATCTGGTCGCGCTCGTGGCGGACGGCACGGTGCACTCCGACGGGCTCATCCTCGTGGAGCACGACGGCGACGAGCACGTGAAGGTCACCCACACCGCCGACCATCTGGGTCGCAGGGGCCTCACCTGGGGCGGCGGCGTGGGTGTGCTGGTCGGGCTGCTCTCACCGCCGATGCTGGCGTCGATCGCGGTGGGCGGCGCCGTCGGGGGCCTGGTCGGCAAGTTCGCGGGCAAGCAGGTCGACACCGGCCTGGAAGCCGCGATGTCGGAGAAGCTGCCGCCGGGCGGCGCGATGGTCATCGCGATCGTCGACCAGGACCACCGCCTCGACGCGGAGCGCGCCCTGGGCGGTACCCCGGCCCGGTCGCGGGTCGAGATGGACGGCACGGGCCTGCGGGACCTGAAGGCCTCGCTCGCCGAGGCCGCGGGCAAGTTCGACCAGGACCGCACGGTCCTCCCGATCCCCGACCGAGCCTTCGGCGGAGTCGCCGGGCGGACCCTCGCTGACTCGGTGCCGGACTGGTCGATGATCCCCGGTCCATCCGCTCCTGAGGGCGCGCCGAACGTCCTGGTGGTGTTGATCGACGACGCCGGATTCGGGTCGATCGAGTCCTTCGGCGGACCGGTGGCGAGCCCGGCGTACGAGCGCGTCAAGCAGATGGGCCTCGCCTACAACCGGTTCCACGTCACTGCGGTCTGCTCGCCGACGCGCGCTGCGCTGCTCACCGGGCGCAATCAGCACCGGGTGGGCTTCGGCTCCATCGCCGAGTACCCCGGGCCCTTCCCCGGCTACACCGCGTCGAAGCCGAGGTCGTGCGCTGCCTTCCCCCGCATCCTCAAGGAGAACGGCTACGTCACCTCGGGGTTCGGCAAGTGGCACCTCACGCCCGACAACGTGCAGGGCGCTGCGGGGGCGTTCGACCACTGGCCCAAGTCGTGGGGATTCGACCACTGGTGGGGCTTCCTCTCAGGTGCCGCCGGGCAGTACGACCCGATCATCACCCAGGACGACTGGACGATCGGCGTGCCCGAGGGCGAGGACGGCGAGCAGTACTACTTCCCCGACGACCTCACCGAGAAGTCCATCGACTGGCTCCGCGCCGTGCGGGCCCAGGACGCCACCAAGCCGTGGATGATGTTCTATTCCACCGGCTGCGCACACGCCCCGCACCACGTCGCCCCGGAGTGGGCCGACAAGTACTCCGGCGTGTTCGACGACGGCTGGGATGCGCTGCGCGAGCGGACCTTGGCGCGCCAGAAGGAGCTCGGGATCGTCCCCGAGGACACCGAGCTGACCGAGCGACCGGACATCTTCCCGGCCTGGGACTCGCTCACCGACACCCAGAAGGCCCTGTACGTCCGCCAGGCCGAGGTGTACGCCGGATACCAGGAGAACGCCGACTGGAACGTCGGCCGTCTGCTCGACGAGGTCGAGCGGCTGGGCGACCTGGACAACACGCTCGTGATCTACATCTATGGCGACAACGGCGCCAGCCTCGAGGGCACGGTCACCGGTTCGTTCAACGAGCTCACCTTCCTCAACGGTCTGGTGCTCGACGCAGACGAGCAAACGGCGTTGATCGAGCAGTACGGCGGCGTGGAGGCGCTGGGTGGCCCCCACACCGCGCCGCACATCGCAGCTGCGTGGGCGCACGCCTTCAACACGCCGTTCCAGTTCGGCAAGCAGATCGCCAGCCATCTCGGTGGCACGCGCGACCCGATGGTGGTCGCCTGGCCTCGCCGCATCCGGGCGGACTCGGCGATGCGCAGCCAGTTCACCCACTGCATCGACGTTGGCCCGACCATCCTCGAGGCCGTGGGCATACCGGAGGCCAAGCTCGTCGACGGCATCGAGCAGGAGCCGATGGACGGCACCAGCTTCCTGTACACCTTCGACGACGCGGACGCCCCCGAGCAGCACACCGAGCAGTACTTCGAGATGTTCGGCGCACGGGCGATGTACCGCGACGGCTGGTGGGCAGCGTCCCGACCCGACCGCGTGCCGTGGGACGTCTCGCCGGCGACACTCGCGCAGTTCGGCCCCGAGGCCGACTGGGATCCCGATCGGGACGTCGGCTGGGAGCTCTACGACCTGTCGACCGACTTCTCCCAGGCGCACGACGTCGCCGCAGAGCACCCCGGCAAGGTCCGCGAGCTGCAGGAGCTGTGGTGGAGCGAGGCGGAGCGCAACCGGGTGCTGCCGCTCATGGCCGGGATGTCGGTCATCTACGGGATCCTCCCCCCGATGCCCACCCAGACACGATTCCCCTTCTCGGCCGGGGTGCAGAACATCCAGCGCGGCATGGTCCCACGGGTCGCCGGGCGCTCCTACGCGATCGAGGCCGATGTCGAGATCCCCGATGGCGGCGCCGAGGGGGTGCTGGTGGCCAACGCGGACTTCATCGGCGGCTTCGCGCTCTGGTTGGACGAGCGAGGGCAGCTCCACCACACCTACTCGTTCCTCGGCGTCGAGACCTACAAGCAGGTCGCGACCGAGAAGGTCCCCACCGGCGACGTCACCCTGAGGATGCTGTTCGAGGCCGACGAGCCCAAGCCCGGGCTCGGGGGGGACGGTGACGCTGTGGGCCGGACGACAAGCAGATCGGCGAGGGCACGATCTGGACCGCACCGTTCCGATCGCCTTCAGTCCTACGCAGGCATGGACATCGGTCGCGACAACGGTCTCGTCGTGGACCTGGCCTACGAGGACCGGGCGCCCTACGCGTTCACAGGCACGGTCAACGAAGGTCGTCTTCGACCTCAAGCCGGTGACCCATCACGAGGCCGGGACGCTCCACGAGCACGAGCACCACCGCTCGATCGGTCAGAGCGTCGCGGGCTGAGCAGTCGACGTGTCGGCGTCCTGCAGCCCGCACAGGGTGGCGGGGCCGAGGTGACGCGGAGGTCATCGCCGACGACTCGCCACGCGGAGCAGGTCTCGGTCGTACCATCGCCGCAGCGACCCACGGCCCGTCGCTCGTCGCGCTGGCGGTCGGGTCGCCGCCACGTGGACGCCCCGACCTGCGAAGGACCGACATGAGCGACCGACCCAAGTCCCTCGGTCTCGACGCCGAGCTCGCCCGCTACGTCGTCGAGCACAGCGGCGGCGTCGACCCGATCGCAACCGAGCTCGCGGCGCGCACCGTGGAGGTGTTCGGCTCGGACCTCGCGGTGATGAACGTCGAACAGGACCAGGGGCGGTTCCTCAGT
>CALNXV010000046.1:0-12180 GCA_942490665.1 uncultured Microthrixaceae bacterium | reverse complement strand
TGTAGCGCACAGACGCAGGAGCCACCGGATGCACGGAGCACCACTGCGCGACGAGACGTCCACCAATCCTCTGGGTTCAGCGCGGCCACCACCACGTTGCGCTACGACGCTCGTGTCGCGGACTAGGGGTAACTACCGGCATGACAGGCGACGACGCGTCGGACTGGTCAGCCCCCGCCGCCACGTCGGGCGGGACTCCGCCTACAGCCGCCAGCCGACGCGGCGTGTGTCGAGCGGCCGGCGCCGGCCGATCTGACGCGCAGCGCGACTGGCGCGTGGGTCGGCGGCAGGGCCCCGCCCGGCTGAGCCAGAACGTGCCGATCGTTTATGGCCGCCCATCGGATAAATGTCGTGCCGGAAATCACGTGACCGTGACCTGCCGGGCCGGATGCGACGCCGTCCTGTCGAATGCCGGATCACCATCATCGGTTCCGGCGATCATCGAGGCGGAACTGGCCACCCCGGCCACGTGCCGTCCGCGGGAGCGAAAAGCGAGCATCGATGCTCCCGGTGCTTGCGCCACTTCCTTCGCTGTCTTCGGGTTCATCTCCCATCACTCCGGCGTTTCCAGCCATTACGGCCGGAGGCTGCGGATGCCGCACTGTCGGAGACGCGGGCGTTCAGCTGTGGGTCGGCACCACCTACGTCGCATCGCGTCCGGGGCCGATGCCGACGGGCGCCACACCGTCTTATCACCCTCGGCACGCGGAGATACCGCATCTCCTCGGCACGGGCTGCTCCACGTTCAGGCACTTATCGATCATGGGTCGCTCCGCCGACGCGCGCCGCGCCCACCCGTGAAGTCGGCGTCGTGCGGATTCGTACCACCACATCGCCGAGCGAGGCCCGCCAGGTGATCGAGGAGACCGCAGCCGTTGCCGATCAGATGCCCGACGCTGCCGAGCGACGCCTTCCCCCACCCCGCGCGGCGTGTCCGCTCGCCGGCGTCGTTTCGCCGCTTTTCGTCGTCGGCGCTACCGTTGCTTCGTTGCAGCCGATAGGCCGGTGTCGCTGACGCGTCGTCCGAGCGCGGTTGGTGCTTATCCGGGTTAGATTTGTTTAAGATGCGACGACACGGTGGCCGCAGCGGCGCACGATGGCGGCAGGTTGCAAAATGGCGCGATTGCCGGGGTCTGACTCACCTCGGTGCAGAGACCCACTGCTGTCCACGCAGGGGCTGCGCGGTGGTCTCTGAGAGCGCCGCGCTCCATCTGTGCACGTGCCGGTCTCGACCTCGAGTCTCCGACACGGTCGACCTGTCCGGGGTCGCGGCAGGTCTGCTATTGGGAGCGAGGCGCCGTGGGCATGCTCCCCACGGCGCGGCTGCGAGACCCCGCGTTTTTTTTCTCCGTGAGGGTCCATCATGCACTGCACGAATGGATGTCGTCGGTGTGTCGCGGACCCGGCCGCGGCCGCGGCGCACGCCCACCGCGGCCGGGCACGCCGGATGGACCCGCTGATGGACGGCCGGGCGCCGCTACCTTCCGACGAGGCCCGACGGTGTGAACTGGTCCCGCTGGGGTTCGCTCCTGGCCGACGGGCGCAAGACACAGTTTCGCTACGACACGCATGTCATGCGACGACCCCGCCATCAACGACATCTACAGCCCTCCACGACGAGCCCAGTCGGGATAATTTCAGCACCCCCACGGGGCGGGCGCGTCGCCGACAATGTCTCGACGCAGGGGGGCGGCCGTCGCACGGCGACGGCACCGAGGTTCGGGGGTGCCTGCCGGGTCGCGCTGAATGTCTGAGTCGACGACGCGCCACCGCCACCGCGTTCGCTTTCGCTCGACGAGCGCCGCCACGGACCCGGTGGCGGTCGCCGGCGAGCGCGCCGACGGCCTACAGACCGTCGCGGGAGATCGCCGACAACGAGGACGACCCGCGTCATTCCCGCATCGTCGCGCAGCGCGTCCGCGTATGTCGCCGACACCGCTCGATCGTGCACGCGCACTGTCGAACGATTAGGTCCCCAATCGTTGCCGGGTCGACCGGTTCGCTCACCGTCCTGGCCGCAGACATCGTCACCGACGACCAGGACGGGTGAGCAGTGACCAGGCCCCAGCACCCGGTGGAGCCCGTCGGGTCTGGTGGGTCGGCCCAGTGTCACCCAGGGCCCAGATCCTCGTTCCGACGACGAGCGGCATGGCACGATCCAGGAGACGGTGACGTGCCGGCGACGCCACGGTTCTCCGCGGCTCGCGACGTTGCGGGACGGCAGCGCGATGATGCCGGGGCCGATGATGCCGTAGGCGTCGAGGTTCAGGAAGGTCGTCGAACTCGTCGACCGAGACCACCAGCCGCATCTCGAGCGACATCCGCACGACCCGGTCGCAGGCCGCCCGGGCGCCCGCCAACCACCCGGCGCTCGCCAGCGACCGCCACCGGGTCCGCTGCGGCGTCGTCGAGCAGCGCGACATGGCGCCGATCGCGTCGCGCAGCGCCGGCGTCGACTCGGGCAGCTCGGCGCGTCCGGCGACGACGCCGCCCGGGGACCGGTGCCGTCACCCGACAAGACGGCCGCCCCCACCGCGCCGAGCGCCCGGTAGCACCACTCCGCGACGTCCTCACCCGGCAGCACCCCCGACCCGTGCGGTGTGCTCAGGGTGTTGAAGACGTAGCCGCTGCGGTGGTCCATCTCCGAGCGGAAATACCACCGCTGGGCCTCGTCGTGGAGGAACATCCAGATGTCGTTGATGGCGAGGTCGTCGTCGCGCTCGAGGAACGTCTCGGTGGCGAGTCCGTAGCGGAGCTGGTGGCGGCGGCGGTCGATGCTGCGCCCGTCGGCCAGCACCAGGGGCTGGACGATCTGCTGCAGCGGGATCCAGAGGTTCACGAGCACCATCGAGGCCTCGTGGTTGTGCCCGTCGGGTGAGTCGTGGAGGAACAGCGACGGCGCCCGGCCGTCCATCAGCTGGGTCATCGGCGTGCCGAACACGTCCTGGTCGGCGTGCACGCTCGCAGCCCCGCGGTGGTCGTTCATCCCCGAGGTCCGCGACCCCACCAACGACATGCCGTTCGGTCCGGCGGTGCGCATGATGAACCCCTCCTCGGAGAGGTACAGCACGCGCAGGGTCCCGCCGCCGGAGGTCCGCAGCACCGCGCCGTCGAGCGATGCCCGCACGGCTGCCGCCTCGGCGTCGGTGATCCGGCCGGCGTCCCGGACCGTCGCGCAGACCTGCTGGAGCTGGTCGAGCCCGGACAGGTCGACCGTGTCGAATCCGAAGGACTCGAGGTCAGGGCGCACGGTGCCGGCCGCGTCGCAGTCGGTGGCCCGGCACACGTGCTGCTCGACGCTCTCGGCCGAGTAGGGGGCCGATGCCCGCGGCCCGGCCCGGCGCAGCCCCGCATGCTCGGTGTCGTCGATCGCCAGCGACTCCGGGGTGAACCCCAACCGCACCGGGTAGGTCGACCCGGCGAGCGTGGTCACGCCGACACCTCAGCCACCACCACTGCCACCATCGTGCGCCGCTGCGGCGCCCACCCGACCCGTGTCGTCGCATCGCCCGTCATCCGGCGACGGTACCTGTGCGGCCAGATCGCCTCAACCGAGTCGGCGGACGCCCGCGCTCAGGTCGGACGGGCGTCGTCAGCGGGCACCGGCGGCTGCTCCTCGGCCGCGGCGCGGGCCGGCAGGTAGCGCGCGGCGAACAGCGCGCCGGCCAGCGCGACGCCGGCGGCGACGAGACACGCCACCGCGAGGCCGGCGAGGAAGGCGTCGCTCACCTCGGCGAGGTAGGCGGGGACGAACGCGTCGGGCATCTGATCGGCGACGAACGGCGCGGCGGCCACGGTGTCCTCGGTCGCCTGGCGGGCCTCGCTCGGCAGCAGCCCGAAGACGTCGCCGTCGGCGAGGGCGCCGATGTAGATCGAGTTGAACACCGATCCGATCACCGCGACGCCGAGCGTGCCGCCCAGCTCCCGGGTGGTGTCGTTGACCGCCGAGCCGACGCCGGCCTTGTCGGCGGAGAGCGACCCCATGATCGACTCCGTCGCCGGGGCGGTCGTGCAGCCCAGACCGATGCCGAGGAAGACCATCTGGCCGACGATCTCCGCGTACGGCGTGACCGCCGAGGCGGTCGACACCCAGACGAAGCCGATCGACATCGACACGAGGCCCGCGGTCACGACCTTCGTGGTGCCGATCCGCTCGACCAGCTTGGGCGAGAGCACCGAGGCGATCGCGATCGACAGTGCGACCGGCAGCGTCCGCAGCCCGGCCTCCAGCGGCCCGTAGCCGAGGATGAGCTGGAAGTACTGGGTGATGAGGAAGATGAACCCGAACAGCGCGAAGAACGCCGCGGTGATGGACATGGCGCCGGCGCTGAAGCGCAGGTTGCGGAAGATGCGCACCGGGAGCATCGGGTGCTCGACGCGCAGCTCCCACGCCACGAAGGCGGCGAGCACGGCCAGTCCAGCGGCGCCCGTGGCCAGGGTGGCCGGGGCGGTCCACCCCCACTTCGGCGCCTCGATGATCGCCAGGACGACGGTGGTGATCCCGACGATCGACAGGACGGCGCCGATGCGGTCCAGCGGCGGGGTCTCGCGGTCACGTGATTCCGGCACGACGGCGACGACACCGATGAGGGCGACCGCGACGATCGGCACGTTCACGAAGAACACCGAGCCCCACCAGAAGTGCTCGAGCAGCCAGCCACCGAGGATGGGGCCTGCCGCCACCGACAGCCCGGCGACCCCCGACCACGCGCCGATCGCCGCTGCCCGCTCCTTCGGGTCCACGAAGACGTTGGTGAGGATGGCCAACGTGGCGGGGAAGATCAGCGCTGCGCCGACGCCCATCAACGCCCGCACTGCGATCAGCGCCCCGGCGCTGTCGACGAGTCCGGCCAGGACCGACGTGGCGGCGAAGGCGACCAGTCCGACCGTCAGCGCACGTCGTCGCCCGTAGCGGTCCCCGATCGTGCCGGCGGCGAGCAGCAGCCCGGTGAAGACGAGGAGGTAGGCCTCGACGATCCACTGGAGCTGTGTCGTCGAGGCGTCGAGCTCCACCACCAGCGTCGGCAGCGCGATGTTGACGATCGTTCCGTCCATGATGACGACGAACACGCTGAGGCAGAGGATGCCGAGGATCCCCCACCGTCTGGCGTGGATCTCGTCGCTGACCTGTGCGGGGGGTGTTCCGTGCATCAGTGGCTCCTGTGTCATCCGATGCGGCCCCCACACCGGTCTTTCCAATGGCAAGTTGCACCCTTGCAGATCGGCTTGACACTGTCAACATCTTCTCGGGAGGATGGACGACGTGCCGTCCGCTCCGCCGACCGAGGCCCACGCCTACCACCACGGCGACCTGCCCAACACGCTGCGGTCCGCGGCCGCCGAGGTGCTCGCCGAGCGCGGGACCGCCGGGTTCTCGATGCGCGAGGTCGCCCGGCGCGCCGGGGTGTCCCACGCTGCGCCCGCGCATCACTTCGGCGATGCACAGGGCCTGCTGACCGCCGTCGCGGTGGAGGCGTTCGAGGAGCTCACCCGCGCGTCCGAGGCGGCGGTCGACGGGGTCGACGATCCGGTCGACCAGCTGGCGCGGCTCGGGCGAGCGTACGTCGAGGTGTCGCGCTCGCACCCGGGGCACTGTGCGGTCGTGTTCGCACAGGACGCGGTGGACTGCGACGCTGCCGCCTACCGGGACAGCGGCCGAGACGCCTACGAGGTGCTGCGCGGCGTGATCGCCCGCCTCGGCGCCGCACGCAACCCGGACCTCGACGTCGAGCTCGCGGCGGCGACCTGCTGGGCGATGGTCCAGGGCCTCCTGACGATCCACGAGCCACTCACCCGCATGGCCGACCAGGGCGACGGCCCAGAGGTCCCCGACATCGGCGACCTCGCCGACGCGATGAGCCGCTTGATGGTGGCCGGACTCGCTCCCGCCCGGTAGCTCGATCGCGCTCGCTCCCGCCGACGGCCTCGGTGGCGCCCGCGTGGGTCAGACCCTGCCGTTCGCCGATGTCCGGTGTGAGACGGACCGGGCGGAGCTCCCTACCGTGAGGCGAACTCGACGTCCGCCTCGCCGGCTGCTGCCTCGTCGGTGAGGTACCAGCCGTACCGCTCGTCGCCGACCTGGTGACGCTGGAGGAACGCGACGGTGTAGAGGTTCTGGAGTCGCACGGCCTCGTCGATCGGGAACGCGTCGGGACCACACGTCGACCGGTACGGATCGACCAGGTCCGCGGCGCCGATGTCGGCCCACTGCTCCTCGGCCAGCCCCAGGTCGAGCAGCAGCTCGCCGAACGAGCACACCGCGGCGAAGTGGTTGTGGGTCGCCCCGACGATCGACACCTTGTCGACCGTCGGTGCAGCGGTGAGCTGCTCGAACGCGAGGTCGTTGTTGGCGATCGGCACGCTCACGTCCTCGGTGCCGCCCATCAGCATCACCGGGATCTCGACGCCTCCGAGCTGGGCGGACGTGAACCCGGCGTTCGGACCGCTGCGCTCGCTCTGTTGGAGGTCGCCGTCGATCACGGCGGAGATCGGAACGATCGCGACGACGCGCGGGTCGGGCTCGGCGCCCGCCCACCCGGCCGCCGTCCCGATCGCCGTCATGGCGCCGAAGGAGTGACCCACGACGCTCACGCCGTCCACGTCCAACCGTCCCGCGAACGGGTCGGACGGGTTCGCGTCCTTCTCGGTCATCGTGTCGATCAGGAACGACACGTCCGGCACGCGGTTGGCCGCGGCCACGTCGAAGGCGTCGCCGGGAGCCGACTGGCTGTTCCCGACGTGCTCAGGGGCGACGACCACGAAGCCGTGGCTCGCCAACACCTCCATGAGGTCGACCGACTGCTTGTTGATGCCCTCGTAGCCGTGCGAGAACACCACGAGCGGTTGGTCCTCGCGATCCGACACGGGCGGGTCCTCGACCGCCACCTCGGACTCGAGCCCGATCCCCGGGGCCAACGCCAGCGACGTCGGCCCCGCAGCTCCGGCCGTGCCGGGGTCGACCGGGTACCAGACGTCGACGGGGATCGACCGGTCGCCACGATCGGCGTCCACCGCGTCGAACGAGGTGTGGCCGACCTCGAAGGCACCGAGCTCGTCCGGCGGATCGACGTCGGGCGGTGACACCTCGACGCTGTCGCTCGTTGCGTCGTCGCCGCCGGTGTCACCAGCCGTGTCGCCGTCGGCATCCGAGCCGCCGCCACACGCCATGAGCAGGCTCGCCACGAACGCGAATGCGATGAGCAGGACGGACCACCGAGCAACCGACGTGGCGACGGCGCGGGTCGTGGCGGCGTGGACGGCAGGGCGATGACGGTCGGCAGGGGACACCCGAGCGACGGTAACACCGCGGAGGTCGTGCACCACGGCCGGCGCAGGACACGTCGCCGGGTCCGTGGGATGGTCCCGGCGAGCCGGTCGGTGGCACTGTCAGATGGTGGACGACGAGATGGTGGACGACATGGACGATGACGTGGAGGAGCCGGTGCAGGTCCGCCACCGCGGCCGGTGGATCGTCGGTGGGGTCGCGGCCCTGGTGCTGGTGCTCGCCGTGGTGGTGTCGGTGCGCTGGGTGCAGGGCCGGGCCGAGCCGGTGGATCCCGACGACGTGGCGGACCCCACCGGTTCGACCCTGCCCGCCCAGCCGGCGGTGCTCCGCCCGCCCCAGGGGGTGTACGTCTACGAGGGCAGCGGCACCGACCGGATCGAACCGCCACCGAACCAACAGGCCCAGGGGCCGACCATGCCGGCAGCCATCACCCATGACGCCGACGGCTGTTGGACCTTCCGCATCGACTACAGCACCAACCACTGGCAGAGCTGGCGCTACTGCCCCACCGACGGCGGGCTCGACGAGGTCGGCGGGCAGAGCTTCCAGCGCTGGGACTTCGGCGCGTTCGCGAACGAGACCACGTCGACGTTCGAGTGCGACGCCCCCACCATCCGCGCCGATCAAGAGCCCGGCGATGAGTGGACCCAGTCCTGCACGGGCTCGAGCACCGGGGTGGACGGCACCACCCTCAGCGAGGGTCCGGTCCGCTTCATCGGCACCGAGACGCTCGACATCGGCGGCGAACGGGTGCCCGCCCACCGCTACCGGCGCGAGCGCACCACGTCGGGCAACCAGGAGGGCGGCGAGTCCGTCGAGGTGTGGTTCTCTGCGGAGACCGGCATGCCGCTGCGCAACGTCCGTCAGCTCGAGGCGGTCTCGGACACGGTGATCGGCGAGGTGCGCTACACCGAGGACGCCGAGTTCGAGCTGACCTCCTTGGCGCCGCGGGGCGACGGTTGAGGGACCATGGCTGGCCGTCGACGCCGCCGGACGATCCGTTCAGCGCCGATGCACGGAGGCCACCTCCACCAGGTGCGGCGGCCCCGGCTACGGTGCGACCGTGCTCGGAACCCGCTCGACGGCCACCGATCGACCCGCCCGGACGACGCGGTGGCGCGGCGCAGCCGCCCCGTTGACCGCCGTCCTGCTCCTCGTCGCCGTCGGGTGTGGTGACGGGAACGGAGAATCGACCGAGGAACAGGTCGCGACCTCGACCACGACCGAGGAACGGGTCGCGACCAGTACCGCGTGCGGATCCGTCTCGACGTCGCCAGCGCTCGAGCGCCTCGACGTCGAGGTGGACGGGACCGCACGAACCAGCTTCGTGCACCTGCCCACCGGATGGGATGGCGAAGCACCGCTTCCCGTCGTGGTGTCGTTCCACGGTGCCGATGCGAACCCCGACGTCCAACGGCTCTCCGACGGTTGGGTCGACAAGGCCGACCAGGACGGGATCGTGATCCTTCATCCCGCCGGGCTCACCGTCGACGTCAACGATCAGGTCACCGAGGTCACCGGCTGGGACGTGACCGGTCGACAGGTCGACGAGCACGCGTTCGTGTCCACCCTGCTCGACGAACTCGGCGAGCAGGTCTGCATCGACCTGTCCCGGGTGTACGCCACCGGCATGTCGAACGGCGCGGACATGGCCGTCAGCAGCGCCTGCGCACTGCCCGAGCAGATCGCCGCCGTGGCTCGCGTGTCCGCTGGGAACACCTCGATCCCGTGCGACCCGAGCCCTCCCACCCCGACGATCGCCTTCCACGGCACCGACGACGAGGTCGTCCCCTACGCCGGCGCGCCCGAGATCGGGTCCTTGCCGGTCGAGGAGGCACTGGGCGAACAGGCGGAGCGGAACGGGTGCACGGAAGGGCGGAACGAGGAGTCGGCGGCGAGCACGGCGGACACGTTGACCTGGGAGGGATGTGAGGCGCCCACCGTGCTGTACCGAGTGCAGCGCCACGGCCACGCGTGGCCCGGACACCCGATTCCGTTCCCGCCCGACATCATCGCGGCGAGTGTCACTCCACCCAACAGCGTGATGGTGGCCCGGGGGCTCACACCTGCGGCCATGGCGGACAACCTGCTGCTGACCAACACCGACATCGACGCGACCGACATCATCTGGGACTTCTTCGGCGCCCTCTGACTCGACGTCTCGAGAGTCGTCCGTCGGTGGCTGCGATCGGGTCCTGCGCTGCCCGGAGACAGCCCCGTTCGGCTGGAGCCAGGGTGGAACCCGAGTGTGAGATGCAACGGGCCGGCCTCGAAGGACCTGCCCGAACGCCCGGGCTCAGCCCGCTGCAGCGGACCTACGGGGTTCGCTTGCCCATCTCGCGCTGGATCTCGTCCTCGCTGATGGGCCGGGCCTCGCGGTAGGCGCCCCACCAGTGGAAGAACAGGCCGATGCCCCAGCCGCCGATGGACCAGATCGGCCAGAAGTACCCTGCACCGCTGGCCGCCCAGATGCCGACCAGTGCAGCGTTCACCACCAGATAGACGACGATGTGTGTCGTGAAGTCCCGCTTGGCCTTGATGCGCTGAACGGCATCCTCGCGATCGTTCGTCTCATCGGCCATGGAGCCCCCTGGAGGTCGTTTGCACGCGCGACAGTATCGCGACCGCCGATGTGCATCGCTGCCCGGCAGCATCTCAGCTCGCCGAGGACGTCCTGACCGCTGGGGCGCACCTGAGGAGCCGCGTGTCCATGTTGCGGTCCTTCCACGACGCTGCGCGCCGTCGGAGCCTCCCGAACCTGCACCGACCCATAAGCACCAGGGCCGGGGCGCCGATTCGCTGGACCCCAGCTTCGGGGTCTGAGCCCTCGTGCGCCGGGACATGCCGTCGCATGAACTGCACTGATCGCGGCCCAGCGCACACCCGTGGTTCCGGCGCCACGACGGGACGAGTGCGTGGGGTCGGCCAGGGCGACCGGCACTGCTTGGTGGTCGCCTACCGCTTCGTCCTCGGCTTCGGCGGGAGCGTGGCGATCCAGTCGCAGGCATCACCGAACCATGGTTGGACCTCAGCGGTGCGTTCGAGCAGGTCACCCGGAACGCTGAGGTAACCACGCATCGTCCCCCCGTACCGCTCGACGACGGCGCCTCAGTGGCCGATGTCGTGTTGGCCCGGGGTGACGAGCCCGCTCTCGTAGGCGAAGACCACCGCCTGCGCCCGGTCTCGGAGGCCGAGTTTGGCGAGGATGCTGGAGACGTGGCTCTTGACGGTCGCAGCACCGATGTAGAGGGCCTCTGAGATCTCGGCGTTGTTGGCGCCAGCACCGAGGTGGGCGAGGACTTCGCGCTCGCGGTCGGTGAGCGTGTCGAGGCGGTGGCGAATGGCCGTGTCGGTCGCGAGGGTCCGGGCGAAGCGCCCGATGAGCCGGCTGGTGATGGACGGGGCGAGGAGTGCGCCGCCGTCGGCGACGGTTCTCACCGCTGGCGCGAGGTCTTCGGGGGGGATGTCCTTGAGGACGAACCCGCTCGCGCCGGCTCGAAGCGCCCGATAGACGTACTCGTCGGGATCGAAGGTCGTCAGGATGATGACCTTGAGCGGCCAGTCTGCTTGTTCGAGGATGACGGCGGTGGCAGCGAGCCCGTCCATCTCCGGCATGCGGATGTCCATCAGGACGACGTCGGGTCGGTGCTGGCGGACGGCGTCGATCGCTTCGAGGCCGGTGCCGGCTTCGGCAACGACCTCGATGTCGGCTTGATGATCCAGCACCATGGCGAAGCCGCGACGCACGAGCGCTTGGTCGTCGACGACGGCGACTCTGATGGTCATGGCCGCCTCCGGTTCGATCGGGATCCGGCTGAGCGAGGCGGGAAGCGGCCGGGCGCAGCGGTCCTGCGTCGAGTGTGCCGCCGAGGAGCGTGGCGCGTTCGCGCATCCCGGGGATGCCGTACCCGGACGCCGGGAGACCCGGAGCCGCCGCGACGGCGACGGTGTTGGAGACCTCCAGCACGAGATCATCACCGTCGAGGCCGATGGCGAGCGAGACGGCAGGGTGGGGTCCGGCGTGCTTGATGATGTTGGTGAGGGACTCCTGCACGATCCGGTACAGCCGAGAGCTCGACGACGACGGAGAGGCCATCGGGAAGAGGCGCCATCGCTCAGCGTGACCTCCGCGCCGGTGTTCCTGAGTTCCTCGACCAGGACCGGGATCTCGGCGAGCCCCGGTTGGGGAACCAGGTCCCCGCCCCCAGCGTCGGGACGCAGGACGCCCAGCAGGTGGCGCAGTTCGCCGAGGGCTTCGCGTCCGGCCCGTTCGACGTCGCCGATCGCCTCGACAGCCGCGTCGAGGTCATCGTGGATGATGGTCCGGGCGGCGCCGGCCTGCACCGTCATCATCGAGACCTGGGTGGGCGACGACGTCGTGCAGCTCGCGAGCGATCCGCGCTCCGCTCGTCCGCCACGGCCCGGCGCGCTTCGTCGTGCTGGTCGGCCTCGAGCCGTTCGGCGCGTTCTTGCAGGAGGGCCAGGTAGTCACCACGGTTTCTCACCAGACGCCCGACGTACCAGACCAACCAGGGGAGGACGATCGCCGGGGCGATGTCGATGCGTTGATTCACATCGACGATCGTTTCCAGGACGCCGGCCGCCATGGCGGCGAGGACGATGGCCAGGCTGTGCCGGTGGTCGGCGGCATACCGGCCGACGGAGTAGAGGACGACGAGAAGTGCGAGCTCGCTGCCGTCGCCGTACCCGGCGAACGCCCACGCGATCATGATCGCCGTCACGCCGACCGCTGCGGCGATGGGATCGTTGCGCCACCACGGCAGCGCTGCCGCTGCGCGACCGCCAGCGATCGCGATCGCTCCGATCGGCCGGTCGAGCATCGAATCGGCCGTGAAGCTCTCGCCGTCGCCGAGTGCGCTGACGGCAACGGCGAC
>CALNXV010000045.1:0-37844 GCA_942490665.1 uncultured Microthrixaceae bacterium | reverse complement strand
ACGGACATTTCTTCCGTGTCGAGTCTGGACACCCAGTTGATGCACTTGTACGGTGCTCTGACATCGCTCGTGCGCAGAAGTGCTCTCGAGTCGCTGGTACCATCCTGTCTTCCGTTGCTGAAGGTACGCAGCCGGCCTCGTTCGCGGGGCGTTCGTCGCCCCATGAGCCTTAGCGCAAGTTCGGCTCGCTGCCAGTTTCTTGAGAATTTCATAAAGAGCACGAGCATCTTTGCATGCAATGCCCAAGGTGTTAAGGGCCAACGGTGGATGCCTTGGCGATAAGAACCGATAGAAGACGTGGGAGGCTGCGATAAGCCACGGGAAGGTGCCGACCAGCCGTCGATCCGTGGATGTCTAGATGGGACAACCCAGCACCCGTCACGGGGTGTACTCCCGCCTGAACACATAGGGCGGGTGGAGGGAACCCGGGGGGAGATTGAGACATCTCAGTACCCTGGGGAAAAACTAACAACAGTGACTCCGTCAGTAGCGGCGAGCAGGCGCGGAAGGGCCTAAACCGAACCGGTGCTGATAGCCCTACGGCGTTGCCAGTTCAGGGTTGTGGGACATGATGGCAGGAGCGTAGGACCTGCACAGAGTTACAAAGCTGCTGAGTAGTGGAAGCGTCTGGAAAGTCGCGCCGCAGAGGGTAACGGCCCCGTACACGGAAACTCACGCAGTCTCTGATCAATGCTCCCGAGAAACGTCCGGATCCGAGAGAGTCGGCGTGAATCTGCGAGGACCACCTCGTAAGGCTAAATATTCCTTGTCGACCGATAGTGAACTAGTACCGTGAGGGAAAGGTGAAAAGTACTGGGAGGGGAGTGAAATAGTACCTGAAACCGTTGGTCTACAAGCAGTCAAAGCCGCCTTCGGGCGGCGATGGCGTGCCTTTTGAAGAATGAGCCAACGAGTTACGGTGTGTGGCGAGGTTAACCCGTGAGGGGAAGCCGGAGCGAAAGCGAGTCTGAACAGGGCGCAGAGTCGCATGCTGTAGACCCGAAGCCGGGTGATCTATCCATGGGCAGTGTGAAGCGAGGGTAAGACCTCGTGGAGGCGCGAACCGACCTAGGTTGAAAACTGGGCGGATGACCTGTGGATAGGGGTGAAAGGCCAAGCAAACCCGGTGATAGCTGGTTCTCCGCGAAATGCATTTAGGTGCAGCGTTGCGTGTTCATCCGTGGAGGTAGAGCACTGGATGGGTTAGGGGGCCTACAAGCTTACCGACCCCAACCAAACTCCGAATGCCACGGATCCAGAGCGCAGCAGTGAGACCCCGGGGGATGAGCTTCGGGGTCGAGAGGGAAACAGCCCAGATCGTCGGCTAAGGTCCCTAAATTCAGACTAAGTGGTAAACGATGTGAGATTGCCCAGACAGCCAGGAGGTTGGCTTAGAAGCAGCCACCCTTGAAAGAGTGCGTAACAGCTCACTGGTCGAGTGGTCTTGCGCGGACAATGTAACGGGGCTCAAGTCTGATACCGAAGCCACGGGTGCGTCTTCGGACGCGCGGTAGCGGAGCGTCGATCTCGCAGAGAAGCGGCAGGGTAACCGGTCGTGGAGCGTGGTCGAGTGAGAATGTTGGCATGAGTAGCGAAAGAGGGGTGAGAAACCCCTCCGCCGGAAGTCCAAGGGTTCCTGGGGAAGGCTAATCCACCCAGGGTGAGTCGGGAGCTAAGGCGAGGCCGAGAGGCGTAGTCGATGCACAACCGGTTGATATTCCGGTACCACCACATGCGCGCCACTTCCAATTTCTGGTTGCTAAGGGGCTGACCGGGCGTTTACGCCCGACTCGAACCGACCCACCGGAAGGCGGAAAGCCGTAGGGGGACGCAGGAAGGTAGATGAGCCCGGGCGATGGTAGTCCCGGGGTAAGCGTGTAGGGCGAGGTGTAGGCAAATCCGCACCTCATGACGCCTGAGACGTGACACGGACCCGCTTCAGGGGAAGTCATTGATCCTATGCTGCCGAGAAAATCCCAGCGGTGAGTTCATGTGGTGCCCGTACCCCAAACCAACACAGGTGGACAGGTAGAGAATACCAAGGCGATTGAGATAACTCTGGTTAAGGAACTCGGCAAAATGCCTCCGTAACTTCGGGAGAAGGAGGACCTCGTTAGGGTGACGGCACTTGCTGCCTGAGCTCGAAGAGGTGGCACCAAATTGTGGGAAGCGACTGTTTACTAAAACACAGCAGCGTGCGAAGCCGTAAGGCGCTGTATACGCTGTGACGCCTGCCCGGTGCTGGAAGGTTACGGGGAAGGGTTAGCCTTCGGGCGAAGCTCTGAACCTAAGCCCCAGTAAACGGCGGCCGTAACTATAACGGTCCTAAGGTAGCGAAATTCCTTGTCGGGTAAGTTCCGACCTGCACGAATGGCGTAACGACTTCCCAACTGTCTCAACCAGAGACTCAGCGAAATTGAAGTACGAGTAAAGATGCTCGTTAGCTGCAGAAGGACGGAAAGACCCCGTGGACCTTTACTATAACTTGATGTTGGGTTTTGTCATACGTTGTGTAGGATAGGTGGGAGACTAGGAAGCATTGGCGCCAGCCAGTGTGGAGTCAACCTTGAAATACCACCCTGCGTATGACGAGGCTCTAACCCAGACCCGTTATCCGGGTCGGGAACAGCGTCAGGCGGGTAGTTTGACTGGGGCGGTCGCCTCCCAAAGTGTAACGGAGGCGCCCAAAGGTTCCCTCAGCCTGGTTGGCAATCAGGCGTCGAGTGCAATGGCAAAAGGGAGCTTGACTGCGAGACCTACAAGTCGAGCAGGAGCGAAAGCTGGGCATAGTGATCCGGCGGTTGCGTGTGGAAGCGCCGTCGCTCAACGGATAAAAGGTACCCCGGGGATAACAGGCTAATCTTCCCCAAGAGTCCATATCGACGGGAAGGTTTGGCACCTCGATGTCGGCTCATCGCATCCTGGGGCTGAAGCAGGTCCCAAGGGTTGGGCTGTTCGCCCATTAAAGCGGTACGCGAGCTGGGTTTAGAACGTCGTGAGACAGTTCGGTCCCTATCCTCTGCAGCCGTAGGTAGATTGAGGAAAGCTATCCCTAGTACGAGAGGACCGGGATGGACGTAGCTCTCGTGTGCCAGTTGTCCTGCCAAGGGCATGGCTGGTTGGCGACCTACGGAGGAGATAACCGCTGAAAGCATCTAAGCGGGAAGCTTCTTCCAAGATGAATCTACCCACAGGGTTAACCTGGTAAGGCCCGTGGCAGACCACCACGTTGATAGGCCGGAAGTGTACGCGCAGCAATGCGTTCAGCTGACCGGTACTAATCGGCCGAGGGCTTGGGTTTGTGCACAGACGTTCGTGCTCGCTATGAAGTCCTCGAGACGTCGCGGACCCGGTTCGACCGGGTCGCCGCTCGTAGTTGACAACAGATTTCGGTGGCCATAGCGGAGGGGTCACACCCGTTCCCATCCCGAACACGGAAGTTAAGCCCTCCAGCGCCGATGGTACTTGGGACGAGAGTCCCTGGGAGAGTAGGACGCCGCCGGATTTCTTACGATGAGCGGAGGCTTCGGCCTCCCCTCGTTTTGGCCTCATGTTGGGCGACCGGCCGTTTGGAGCGCTGTTCCGCAACGCGCCACCGCTGCCGCCCGCTCGTCGTCGGATCCACCCCTGAACTCGGACTCGCCCGTGTCCCCCATGTGTCTCCACCCCCCGAGGCACCGGCAGCCCCGCGGCGCCCCTCGAGACTGCAGGTCTGGCACGCGTCGTCGATGGGCGCCCAGCAGCGGCGGTCGTTCCGAGCGGCATCTGGCGGATCGTCGTCGGTGGGGGTCGATCGGCGCAAGACCGTGCGTCAGGCCGCCCTGGCTGGCGGCCGACGCACAGCGAGCGACCGCCGTGACGCTCCTCCCCGGCGGTCGGGCCGTCGGGGTGATCGAGACCGAGGAGCTCGCTGCCGCCTCCGGAGCCCGAGCTGTGGATCGACGAAGGCCGCAGCGACCGGACTCGTGGGTCGAAGCGTGGCCGCCCCGGCCGCAGTTCCGCTGCGGTCCGCGTCGATGCGCCGGCGCTGGAAGGCCTCGTCGGTGCCACTCGTGCTGCGCGCCTCCAGCAGCGCCTCGGGGAGGCGGCCACGGCGTTCGCCGGCGAGCGCTACGGCGAGGCTCGACGGATCGCCGCGCCGATTGCGAAGGAGGT
Organism: uncultured Microthrixaceae bacterium; assembly: GCA_942490665.1. Lineage (GTDB taxonomy): Bacteria > Actinomycetota > Acidimicrobiia > Acidimicrobiales > Microtrichaceae > SKRR01. The sequence goes on along the minus strand of CALNXV010000045.1, from coordinate 33,689 downwards.
CCCGGACCTCCCCGAGGCTCGCGAGCTGCTCGGTCTGACCCTGTACCGGTTGGGTCGCTGGAAGGAGGCGGTCCGCGAGCTCGAGGCCTTCCGCCAGCTGAGCGGTGCCAGCACCGAGCAGCACCCGGTCCTCGCCGATTGCCGGCGTGCGCTCGGCCAACACGCAGAGGTCGACCGCCTCTGGGACGAGCTCCGGGAAGCCTCACCGAACGGCGAGCTGGTCACCGAGGGACGGATCGTGACCGCCGGGTCGCTCGCTGACCGAGGCGACCTCGCCGGCGCCATCCGTACGCTCGCGAAGGGGTTCCGCCTGTCCTCGGCGCCCCGCGAGCACCATCTGCGACGTGCCTACGCACTGGCAGACCTCTACGAGCGTGCTGGTGATCTCCCCCAAGCACGTGCATTGTTCGAGCGGGTCGCGGCAGCCGACCCGACGTTCCTCGATGCCGCGGATCGGGCCGACGCGATCGGCTGATCGCCGGCCCGGGTGGACGCTGCGTCAGGTCGCTGACGCCGACGATCGACTGGCACCGACGCATCGAGCGCAGCGTTGAACTCCTCGTCGCTCTGCTGGGCCGAGAGCCCCTCGGTGAGTGCTCGGGAGAAGCTGGCGATCATGCCGTGGTTCCGAGCGAGGCGAGCGTTGGCCTCGTCGCGGGGGTAGCCGCCGGAGAGCGCGACGACCCGCAGGACGGCCGGGTGTTCGATCAGCGGGGGGTAGAACTCGTCGGACTCCGGCAGCGTCAGCTTCAGCATGACCTGCTGATCGTCCGGGCCAGCGACCTCTGCGAGGCGACGCTGATCTCGGTCCGCAGGAGCAGTTCCTCGGCCGCCGCCTTCGAGGGGCTGTTGATGTCGACCTCGGGTTCGATGATCGGCACGAGGCCCGCTGCGCTGATCTGCGCAGCGACGTCGAACTGCTGATCCACCACGGCGCGGATCCCCGCAGCGTCGGCGACCTTGATCACCGAGCGCATCTTGGTGCCGAACACGCCGTTGGCGACCGCACGCTCGCAGCAGCGCGTCGAGGTCCGGGATCGGCTTCATCACCTGGGCGCCGTCGGCCTCGTCGGCGAGGCCCTTGTCGACCTTCAGGAACGGGACGACCGACTTCACCGCCCACAGGTACTCGGCACTGGGTCGCCCCTCGATGGTGCGGTCCATCGTCGCCTCGAAGAGGATCGCCCCCACGATGCGGTCCCCGCCGAAGCTGGGGCTGGTGACGATGCGGGTGCGCATCTCGTGGACGAGGTCGAACATCTCGGAATCGCCGGAGTAGGCGTCCTCGCCGATGCCGTACAGCTTCAGCGCCTTCGGCGTGCTGCCGCCGCTGCTGGTCCAGCGCGGCGATGAAACCGGCGCCGGTGTCTGGACCTTGCTCCGAGCTCGGCCTCGTGCGTTCATCGTGTCCTCCTTCGATGGCCGGCAGGTCTCGATGTGCCGAGGACGCGCCGGTTCCCCGCGTCCAACACGGGAATCCCGCGCGGTCCGAGAGAGAATCCCATAGGGGCCGAGGCGGTGACCACTTCGCATCCGGCGGGGGCGTTGACCGCGGCGAGCGTCGCTGTCCAGCGGGGTCGCGTCGGGGTGCGCCGGTACAGTGGTCCGGTGCGCCGCCGCCTGGACGCCGAACTCGTGCGACGGGGGTTGGCGGACAGTCGCGCACGAGCCGTCGAGCTCGTCGAGGCCGGCCGGGTCCTCGTCGGCGGGGCTCCCGCAACACGGGCCGCACGTCAGGTGGATGCCGGCGAGGCCCTCGTGGTCACCGGTGATCCGCCCCGTTGGGTGGGCCGCGGCGCGCAGAAGCTGCTGGGGGCGCTCGAGGAGTTCGGCCTCGACCCGGCCGGACTGCGGTGCCTGGACGCCGGAGCCTCCACCGGCGGCTTCACCGACGTGCTGGTGCAGCACGGGGCGGCGGAGGTCGTGGCGCTCGACGTCGGTCACGGTCAGCTGCACGAGCGGCTGCGGGCCGATCCTCGGGTGGTCGTCCTCGAACGCACGAACCTGCGCCACGTCGACCCCGACGTGCTCGGCCCCTTCGACGCCGTCGTCGCCGACCTGTCGTTCATCTCGCTGACGCTGGTGATGGACGTCCTGGTGCGCTCGTGTCGCCCCGGCGGCTGGCTCGTCGTGCTGGTCAAGCCCCAGTTCGAGGCCGGGCGCGCGGATGTCGACCGGGGACGGGGGATCATCCGCGACCCGGCGCTCTGGCGTCGGGCGCTCGACGATGTGCTCGACGCGGCCGAGGTGGCCGGTGCTCGGGTCGGCGGGGTCACCGTGTCACCGGTTCGGGGAACCGGGGGCAACGTCGAGTTCCTGGCGCAGCTCCGTCCGGGCAGGAGGGCGGTGCCGGCCTCTACGGTCGAGGAGCGAGCACGCCTCGTGGAGTCGGCGCGTCGCCGGCAGCGAGCGGGGTGAGCGACCGAGCCCGGTCGGCGCGAGGGCCAGCGGTGAGCTCCTTCGGCCTGGTCATCCACCCGGAGCGCGCCACCGAACTGGCCGGCGACACCGCCGACTGGCTCGCAACGCGAGGTCACGAGGTCCGCCTTCCGCTGGCCGAGGCAGCAGCGATGGGTCGCCCCGAGCTCGGCGTCTCGGCGGAGGACTTCGCCGTCGGGCTGGATCTGGTGCTCAGCCTGGGTGGCGACGGGACGATGCTGCGCGCCGCAGAGCTCGCCGCTGGCGACGACGTGGCGGTGCTGGGCGTCAACCTCGGGCAGCTCGGCTATCTGACCGAGGTCGAACCGACCGGTGTGCGCATGGCGTTGAAGCGGTTCCTCGCGGGGTCGTACAGCACCGAACACCGGTTGCGACTCCGGGCTGAAGTCCATCGCGGCGATGGCACCACACAGCAGTTCGAGGCGCTCAACGAAGTCGTCGTCGAGAAGTCCGAGATGGGCCACACCGTGCGTCTCGACGTCGAGCTCGACGGGCGGCCGTTCACCTCGTACGTCTGCGACGGGCTGATCCTCGCCACACCGACCGGGTCGACGGCGTACGCGTTCTCGGTGCGGGCCCCGATCGTCGACCCGCGACACCGTGCGGTCCTGATGGCCCCCGTCGCCGCCCACATGCTCTTCGACCGGGCGCTGGTCCTGCAGCCGGACTGCACCGTCCGGGTCAGCGTGTCCGGCGACCGTGCCGCGGGGGTCTCGGTCGACGGGCGCAGCGGCACGCCGCTCGCACCCGGCGACGTGGTCGAGTGCTCCGGGGGTGGCCGGCCGACCCGGCTGGTGACCTTCGGGACCAACGACTTCCACGCCGTGCTGCGCCCGAAGTTCGGCCTGTCGGACCGCTGAGCCGTCGGCCCGGCGCGACCGCGCTGTCAGCGGGTGCGCCCCGGCGATCCTCTAGCTTGGCCAGCGATGCTGGTCGAGCTGTCGGTGCGCAACCTCGGGGTGATCCCCGAGGCACGGGTGGCCGTCGGCGCTGGGCTGGTCGCCGTGACCGGCGAGACCGGAGCCGGCAAGACCATGATCGTCGAAGCGCTCCGGCTCCTCGGCGGGGCTCGTCCCGACCCGACCCGGGTGCGGCCGGGAGCCGAGGAGATCGTCGTCGAGGGGCTCTTCGCCGTCGGCGACACCGAGTGGGTGCTCGGGCGCACGGTGCCCGCGTCCGGTCGCTCCCGCGCCGCGGTCAACGGCGCGCTCGCCACCGCCGGCGGACTGACCGAGCTCGGCGAGTCCCTCATGGAGGTGCACGGCCAGCACGCCCAACAGGCCCTGCTGCGGCCGGGTGCCCAGCGCAGCGCGCTGGACCGCCACGGCGGTGTCGACCGCGAGGAGCTGCTCGGCGCCCGTCGGACGGTACGCGAGCTGGCCGAACGCCTCGACGGGCTCGGCGGCGACGAGCGCGCTCGGGCGCGGGAGGTCGACCTGCTGCGCCATCAGATCGAGGAGATCGAGCGGGTCGCCCCCGTCGAGGGGGAGGACGATCGCCTCGAGGCCGAGGAGGGACGGCTCGCCGACGCCGTCGGGCATCGCGAGTCCGCCGCCGCAGCGCTCGACGCGCTCCTCGACGAGAGGGGCGCTGGCGACCGCCTGGCGCTGGCGGCGGATCGACTGGAGCATCGTGCGCCCTTCGCAACGTTGTCGAAGCGTCTGGCCGGGCTCGCCGCGGAGCTGGGTGACTGCGCCGCAGACCTCCGGTCCCTGGCCGAGGGCATCGAGCCCGACGAGGAGCGCCTCGCTGCGTGCGCGAGCGTCGCCACCCGCTCGTGGAGCTCCGCCGCAAGTACGGCGAGACCCTCGAGGAGGTGCTGGTACACCGCGACGAGGCGGCCCGACGGCTCGACGAGCTCGAGTCGCCCGCGACGACGTGCGCGAGCGTGCGCGACGCAGCTCGCCGCAGCCCGCAGCGAGCTGGTGCGTGTAGCGCCGTGGTCGGCGACCAGCGCCGAACGGCCGCCCCGTCGCTGGCAGCGGCGGTCGGCGAGCGTCTCGACGCACTCGCGCTGGGCGGCGCCCGCGTCGAGGTCGTGGTGCGCGACACCGACGAGCTGCCGGGCGCGGGCGAGGCGGTCGAGCTTCGCCTGGCCGTGAACCGTGGCGCGGAACCGGCCCCGCTGTCGAAGGTCGCCTCCGGAGGTGAGCTCAGCCGGGTGATGCTCGCGCTGCGCCTCGTGCTCTCCGGCGGCCCGCCGACCATGGTCTTCGACGAGGTCGACGCCGGGATCGGCGGCGAGACGGCGATCGCTGTCGGTCGTGCGCTGCGAGAGCTGGGTCGGGATCGCCAGGTGTTGGTCGTGACCCACCTCGCCCAGGTCGCGGCGTTCGCCGACACCCAGCTGCTGGTCGAGAAGTCGGCGGAGGGCGGGACCACCCGGACGAGCGTTCGCCGTCTCGACGACGACGGCCGGATCGTCGAGCTCGCACGGATGCTGTCGGGACAGCCGGACAGCGAGGTCGCCCGCGAGCACGCAGCGGAGCTCCTCGCGTCCGCCGATCCGGCCCGGGTCCCGTCGGCCGGCCCGGTTCCACGACGGTGATCCTGGTCGCGGCACCGCTCCTCGGCCTGGTGGTCGCCGCGCTGCTCTGGCGCGGCCTCGGCGACATGTTCGACCGGCCGACGTTCCGACGGACGAACTACCGCGGCCACGAGCTCGCGACCGCGGCCGGCCTGGTCGTCTCGCTGGCGATGTTCGCGACGACCGCGGCGGTGGTGACCCTCGGTGGCGATCGGACCGGACGCGCCGGGGCCGGCCCAGCGGGCCCTGACCCTCACGACCCTCGCCGCAGCGGGTTTCGCGCCTGCTCGGGCTGCTCGATGACGTCGCGCTGGATCGGGACTCGTCGGGCTTCGGCGGACATCTGCGTGCCCTCGCCTCCGGCCGGCTCTCCGCGGGGTCACTGAAGTTGCTGGCCGGCCCGGCGGTCGCCGTCGTCGCCGTGCAACCCCTGAGCGAGGGGTCCCTCGGCCGTCTGCTGCTCGACGCAGCGGTGGTCGCGCTCGCCGCCAACACCGCCAACCTGTTCGACCGGGCGCCTGGGCGTGTCACGAAGGTGTCCCTGCTCGTCACCGTCGTGCTCGTCATCGCCGCCTGGGTCACCGCCGGAGTGCCCTACGAGCTGCTCGGGGTGCTCGTGAGCGTGGCGGCGGCCCTGGGCGTGGTGGTTCCCGAGCTCCGCGAACGACTGATGCTCGGCGACACCGGGGCGAACGCCATCGGTGCTGCGCTCGGCCTCGGCGTCGTGCTGAGCACGTCGGTACCCACCCGCATCGGGGTGCTGGTCGGGCTCGTCGTGCTGAACCTGCTCAGCGAGGCCGTCTCGTTCAGCTCCGTCATCGAGCGGGTCGGCCCGCTCCGCCGCCTCGACCGACTCGGACGACGCCTGAACTAGCATCATCTGCTGCTGTCGGGCCGCGCCACGCTGCGTGTGCGCGCCCCACGGCGCCCGCCACCGATGACCGACCCCACCTCGACGACACCTCCTGGCTCCGGTCCGATCGACAACGAGGTGATCGCGTCCGCTGCGAGGGTCGTCAGCGGCCCGGTCCGCGTCGGACGGCGGACCAAGGACCTGATCAAGGAGCTCCGTCCGGGCGACATCGCCGTCATCGACCACTGCGACCTCGACCGTGTCGCCGGCGAGGGGCTCGTCGCCTCCGGCGTCGCTGCGGTCGTGAACGCCTCCCCGTCGGTGTCGGGCCGGTATCCCAACAGTGGGCCGCTCCGGTTGGCCCAGGCCGGCATCCTGCTGGTCGACATCGACGACGGTGACGTCATGACCGCGCTCGCCGACGGCCAGCAGCTGGTCATCGACGGCGGTCGGCTGGTCGCCGACGGCGCGACCGTCGCCCACGGCCGCCAACTCGACCAGGAGGACGTCGAGGCGCTGATGGAGCAGGCCCGCGACTCGATCGGCAACGAGCTCGAGCGCTTCGCGGTGAACACACTCGAGTACGTCGAGAAGGAAGCCCGGCTGCTGTTCGAGCCGATCGGCGTTCCGGAGCTGGCGACCGAGTTCGCCGGGCGTCACGTCCTGATCGTCGTGCGCGGTCACGACTACCAGGAGGATCTCAAGGCGCTGCGGCCCTACATCGTGGAGTACCACCCGGTGCTCGTCGGGGTCGACGGGGGCGCCGATGCGTTGCTCGACATGCGCCTCACCCCCGACATGATCATCGGGGACTTCGACTCGCTGTCCGAACGCGCCTGGAACTGCGGTGCCGAGCTCGTCCACCACGTCCACCCCGACGGTCGGGCTCCCGGACGCGAGGAACTGCTCGAGCACGGTCTGGACTACGTCGAGTTCGTCATCGAGGGCACCAGCGAGGACGCTGCGATGCTGCTCGCCTACGAGTGCCGAGCCGAGCTGATCGTCGCTGTGGGGACCCACGCGACGATGGTCGAGTTCCTCGACAAGGGGCGCGCCGGCATGTCGTCGACGTTCCTGACGCGGCTCCGCATCGGCCCGATGCTGATCGACGCGAAAGGGGTCAGCCAGCTGTACCGCGGGCGCGTGCGACGCCGCGACCTGGTCCTGCTCGTCGTCGCCGCGCTCGTGGTGATCCTCGCCGTCGCGCTCGTCTCGGACTCGTTGCAGGTGCTGCTGCGCAGCGCCTGGGTCGGCCTGCGAGAGCTCTGGTACTCGTTGACCGGGCGGCTCTCGTGACCACCTTCCTCGGCCGTTCCTCGCAGCGCCCCGCACAGGAGCGATGAGATGGTGACATTCCGCTTCTACCTCGTGTCGACGGTTGCGTTCTTCCTCGCCATGGCCGTCGGGGTCGTGGTCGGCTCCGTGCTCGACGAGGGGCTCGTGACGTCGCTCGAGAACCGTCTCGACACCGTCGAGGCGAACCTCGACGAGACCGCCGCGCTCATCGACGAGAAGCGCGCCGAGATCGATGACCTCGATCGCTACGTCGAGGAGTCCGCGCCGTTCGCCGTCGAGGGGCGCCTCGAGGACAGTTCCGCGCTGGTGGTGGCCGAGGAGGGCATCGACGCAGGGGCCGTCGAGCGCCTCGTGCTCCGGCTTCGCCAGGCGGGCGCCCGAGTCGAGGGCATCGCCTGGCTGCTGCCGGAGTGGGACCTCACCGACCCCGAGCTCCGTGACCGCCTGGTCGACGATGTGGGCATCGAGCTCGGCGACGAGCCGACCGAGGGGGGCTCCGACGAGGGGGCCGGCGACGTCGGCTCGCAGCTCCGGCAGGCGGTCTGGTCGTTGCTGGTGGAGCAGTCCGGCCCCGCTGATCCCGGCGACGCCACGACCCCGACGACGGACGCCCCCACGACGGACGGTCCGACGACTGCACCGGCGGCGCCGCCGGGCAGCCCCACGACCGCCCCGGCCGACGCTGCACCGGTCGCTCCCCTCGACAGCGACGTCCTGTCGTTGCTCGACGAGCTCGGCATCGTGCGGGTCGAACGTCTGGACGACGACGGCGGGGCGGATGGTGGCCCGCTGGTGCTCGCCGTGGTGGCAGGCGCCGACTCGGAGCTCGCGACGCCCGGAGCGACCGCGGTGGAGCTGGCCGAAACGGCCGCCGAGGGCGGTGTGCCGACCGTGCTCGCAGAGGCCCTCCCCGAGGACGGCGTCGAGGAGGATCGCCGTGCGGTGATCTCGCAGTTCCGCCGGGGCCGCCGGCACCTACTCGACGGTCGACGACGTGGACCTCACCGTCGGACGCGTCGCCACGGTGCTCGCGCTGTCCGACGCGCGCGACGGCATCATCGGGCGCTACGGACTCGGGTCGGACGTGGACGGCATCCTGCCCCGATGGCAGGGACCGTGACCACGGCGGACGGGGGCGCGAGCGCCGTCGTCCGCTCAGCGGCGGGCATGGGCGCCGCCGCCGCGGTCTCCCGGGCGTTCGGCGCCCTGCGGGTGCTCGTGGTCGCCGGGGTGCTGGGCACCACCTATCTCGGCAACGCGTTCCAGAGCTCGAACACCGTGTCGAACGTGCTCTTCGAGCTGCTGGCCGCCGGTGCCCTCTCGGCGGTCCTCGTCCCGAGCTTCGTCGGGCACCTCGACCGCAACGATCGAGCGGGCGCCGAGCGGCTGGCCGGTGAGCTGCTCGGCATCACGCTGCTCGTCCTCGGCCTGGTCGCGGTCATCGGCATGGCCGCAGCGCCGTGGCTCGCGGACCTGTTGACCGCGGCCGTCGATGACCCCGACGTGGTGGCCGCGCAGCGGCAGCTCACGACCGTGCTCCTGTGGTTCTTCATCCCCCAGGTCGTGCTCTACGGCGTGGGCGCGATCGCCACCGCGGTGCTCCACGCCCAGCGGCGCTTCGTCGTCCCCGCGCTCGCGCCCATCGGCAACACGGTGGTGATGGTCGCCTTCCTGGGGCTGTTCCGGTGGTCGGCGGGTCCCGGGCCCGGGCTCGACCTGAGCGGCGCGGAGCAGGCGCTGCTCGGCCTCGGCGGCACGCTCGGTGTCCTCGCCTTCGTCGCCGCACCCACGATCGCCGTGTGGCGCTCCGGGTTCCGGCTGCAGCCCCGGTTCAGCCGGACCCACGAGGGCCTGTCGGCGCTGTTGCGGCTCTCCGGCTGGGCGAGCGTCCAGCACGGCGTCGCCGCGGTCCTGTTGGGTGCTGCGATCGTGGCCGGGGGATCCGTCGAGGGCGGGGTCGTGGCGTACCAGGTCGGCTGGTTCTTCTTCCTCGCCCCGTACGGGATCATCGCGCAGCCGATCCACACTGCGATCCTCCCCGAGCTCGTCGCGGAGAACGAGGCGGGGGCATCGGGTGCGTTCTCCGCGTCGGTCCGCTGGGCGCTCGACTCGATGGGTCTGTTGCTGATCCCGATCAGTGCGCTGGCGCTCGCGCTCTCGGTGCCGGCGATGACCGTGCTCGCGTTCGGGCAGGCCTCGGGGAGCCAGAGCGTGGACCTGCTCGCCGCAGCACTCGCCTCGCTGACCCTCGGGCTGTTGCCCTACGGCGGCTTCCTGCTGCTCGCCCGGGTCTGGTACGTGCTGGGTGACAGCCGCACGCCGGCGGCGATGTCGGCCGTGGGTGCGGTCGTCGGCGTCGCGATCATGGCGGTCGCCGCGTTCACCACGACCGGGACCGCCACCGTGTTCGCCCTGGGAGTCGCCCACAGCGTTGCGTACCTCGTCGGCGCGCTCGGGTTGCTCGTGGCGTTGCGTCGTCGCACCGGCGTGTGGGTCGCGCCGACGCTTGCGCTGCGGGCGATCGGTGTCGCTGGACTCGTCGCTGTCGCGGCGTGGGTCGTGGCGGACCGCTGGGACCCGGCTGGACGCGGCGCAGCGATCCTCCTGCTGGTGGCGGTCGTGCCGGTGGCGCTCGGTCTCTACGTCGGCCTGCTGCGTCTGATCGGCGTCTCGGTCACCGGCCGCATCGGCGCACGGTCCAGGATGGCGTCATGACGATGTGGCCGACCGGAGGACCCGGGGGCGACCGCCGCTGGGTGCTGGCCGTGGCGGTTGCCGTGCTGGCGCTGCTGGTGGTGCTGGCCGGGTCACCCGTGGGCGCCCGGCCGAGCCAGGGTGAGGCGCCGACCGCCGAGTCCCCGCTCGGGACCGCAGAGCGCCTGCTGGTCTTCTCGGTGCCGACGCTCGCCTGGTCCGATCTCGACGACGTGGACGCCCCGAACCTCGAACGCCTCCTCGACGGCGCCGCCATCGCGGACCTGTCGGTGCGCGCCGTCACCCCGCGGACCTCCGCCACCGACGGCTACACGACGCTCAACGCCGGCACGCGCGCCGAGGGCACACCGTTCGCGTCGCTGGCGTTCGTCGCCGGCCCGGCGCGGCCCGGCGACGCCGACCAGTTCGGCGACCCGACCGACATCCCGCCCGGAGCGTTCGAGGTCGATGGTCCCCCCGATGAGCTGCCCGAGGACCTGTTGCCCGCTCCGGTGCCCGACGCCGACGAGCCGGCGCCGACGGTGCCCGACGCCGGCGAACGGTACGACGGCTCCCCGGCTGCGGAGGAGTTCGCCCGGCGGACCGGGTCGATGCCGGCGCTCGGAGAGGTCTTCAACTTCGGTCTCGTCTCCCTGCGTCGCCTCAACGACTCGTTGCTCTTCGGCGCCGAGGTCGGCGCGCTCGGGGACGCGCTCGCCGACGGCGGCGTGCGGCGAGCGGTCATCGCGAACGGTGACCACGGAACCGGTGAGGACGACCTGGACTTCCGCCGCGAGGCGAGCGTCGGGCTCATCGACCGCGCCGGGGTCGTGGAGCGGGGTCGGGTCGGTCGCTCGCTGCTCGAAGCAGCGCCGGACGCCCCGTTCGGGACCCGCTACGACAACGACGCTGTCGCGACCGCGTTCGAGGCCTTCTGGCGCGAGCAGTCGGTCGTGCTCGTCGAGGCCTCGGACATGGTGCGCTACGAGGACTCGATCCCCCTGGTGCTCGAGTCGCAACGCCGGGAACTGCGGCGCCGGGCGATCGAGCGCAGCGACGACCTGCTCGGCCGCCTCCTCGCGCAGGTCGACGCGTCGCGTGACGCCGTCATGGTGGTCGCGCCGTACGCGAGCGGCTCGCGGACCGACCTGACGGTGATCGGCGTGCAGGCACCCGAGGTCCCCGCCGGGCTGCTGTCGTCGGGCACGACCCGTCGGGACGGGTTCGTCCAGACCGTCGACGTCGCGCCCACGATCCTGTCGCTGTTCGGCGTCGAGCCCCCGTCGTCGATGGAGGGGACGCTCATGGAGCGGTCCGCAACCGGGGGGAGCGCGGCGGAGCGGCGCGAGTTCCTCGTCGAGGCCGACGCCGCCGCGCAGTTCCGCGACGACAAGGTGGGGCCGGCGTCGGTCCTCTTCGTCCTGGCCCAGCTGGCGCTGTGGGTGCTGGCGATCCTCGCGCTGACGCGACGGCGGCCGGCGGTGGGTGCTGTCGCCCAGGTCGCTGCGCTGGCCGTGCTCGCCTATCTCCCGGTGACCTACATCGCCGGCGCGCTGCCGATGCACCGGTGGGGGAGTGCCGCGTACTGGGCCTTCGTCCTGGTCTCGCCGGCGATCGTGGCCGTTGTGGTGCACCGTCTCACCCGGCGCGTCCTCGTCGATCCGTTGATCGCGGTGCTGGGGTTGCTGGTGGCGTTCATGAGCGTCGACATCGCGGTCGGCGGACCGCTGCAGTTCAACACGGTGTTCGGCTACACCCCGACCGTCGCGGGCCGGTTCAACGGCATGGGGAACCCGGCGTTCGCGATGACCGCCGCAGCCGGGATCATCCTCGCTGCGCTGCTGGCACACCGGATCGGCGGCCGTCGCGGCGCCTGGGCCGGAGTGGCGCTGCTCGGGTGGGTGGTGGTGCTCGACGGCGCCCCGTTCCTCGGCGCCGACGTCGGGGGAGCGCTGGCGTTGATCCCCTCGGCCGGGGTGACCGCCTGGATGCTGCTGGGCCTGCGGATCCGGGCTCGCACGGCGGTCGCGTGGGCGGCCGGCACCGTCGCGGTCGTGGTCGCGTTCGGGCTCCTGGACCTCACCCGACCGCCCGCGCAGCAGACCCACCTGGGCCGGCTCCTCGCCGACGTCCGCGACAACGGCTTCGAGGCGTTCCAGACCGTCGTGCTGCGCAAGCTCAACGCGAACCTGTCGGTCCTGACCAGCTCGGTGTGGACGTTGATGGTTCCGCTGGTCTTCGCGTTCATCGCGTTCATGATCTGGTGGGCGCCATGGCGGCTCCGTTCGATCGGCGAGCGGATCCCCGAGGAACGCGCCGCGGTCGCCGGCCTGATCACCGCGATGGTGCTCGGGTTCGCGCTGAACGACTCGGGCATCTCGGTGCCGGGCATGATGATCGGGGTGGCGAACGCCTCGTTGGTGTTCCTCGTGGTCCGCATCGACGAGGAGCTCCCCGTCGGTGCGTCCGACGGCGCTCCCGAGCCCGACGGCCTCGAGGGTCAGCCGGTCGGCGCGCAGTCCTCGCGGACGTAGAGCACCGTGCCGTCACCGACGGTCGCCACCGGTGCGAACCCGTCGGACACGAGCCGCTCCGCCAGCCCGTCGAACCGTCGGAAGTGCTGGTCCGACGACACCACCACGGCGCACACCCTCGGGTCGCTGGCATCCGCAGCGATGCTCGACTCGGTGTAGCGGCCCTGCTCCAGGCGGAGCATCGAGGGGTCGACGAGGTCGTCGGTCGTCCGCAGCCCGGAGCGCCAGACGACCCCCGGCTCGTCGCTGATGACCCATGCGCCGACGGGGAGCTCGCCCAGCTCGGCGACGATCTCGGCATCGACGCCGCGGTACGGCCCCGGGTTCAGGAGCCCGTCGAGCTGGATGACGGCCAGCGGGAGCGCGAGCACTGCCGCGGCCACCGTGACCCGCAGCGTCGGTCGGTAGATCCCGATGACGAGGACCAGCGGCAGCGCGACGGCCGCGACGTGGGGCCGCCACAGCGGACTGACGACCACCGCCAGCCAGACCAGGGTCCCGACCAGCCACGACGTGGCCAGCAGGCGTCCTGACGGGACCCACGCGGCAGCGGGGTCCGCGGACCAGCGCTGGCGTGACCACCACGACGCGTCGCCGGGTGCGAGGTCGCCGTCGCGCTCACGACTCGCGGCGTCCTCGCGGGCGGCGCCGGTGCGCCGGAGCGTGAGTACGCCCCACCCCAGCGCCACCGCGCCGACGAACAACAACGCCAGGTCGCGGTCCCACAGCGTCGAGAACAGCTTCGCGGTCGTCCCGACGACGTCGCGCTCGGCGGCGGCATCGGTCCGGTAGCGCACCGACTGGTCCCAGACGTCGGCGAAGCCCAGGGGCAGCGTCACGGCCAGGAACACGACGACCGAGCCGGCCACTGCGACGGCGCCGTGCGCCAGGCCCCGACGGGCGGCGGGACCCGCGACCTGGCCTGCTCGCCACGCAGAGACCACGGGGGCTGCGAGCACCAGCGCGACCGGGATCAGCACCGGCGCCTCGAGCGACTTCGTGCTGAGGGTGGCCCCCACGGCGGCTCCGATGCCCAGCGCGGTGATGGTGCGCGGGTCGTCGCGGTGTCGCAGCGTCATGCCCACGGCCAACGCGGCGAAGGCCAGGGCCGGGCCGTCCGCTGCGAGGGGTCCGGTCACCCACGCCAGCCCACCCGACACCGCAGCGAGGCCCCCGGCGAGGAGCGCGCCGAGTCGGTCGGTGACCGCAAGTGCCGCCCAGGTGATGGCGAGCACGGCAGCGATGCCCGAGGCCACGGCGAGCACCCGGGGTCCGTCGAGGGTGCGCAGGCCGAGCAGGTCGCCGAGGAAGACGAGCGGCAGGAACAGCGGACCCTGGCTCGAGAACACGTCACGGAACGGCACGCCGCCGTCGCGCATCGCGATCGCGGAGTTCGCGAAGACCCCGTCGTCGAAGGTCAGGTGGCGGTCGGCGAGCGCGGCCGGGAGGCGCACGAGCAGCGCGAGCACGGCGAGGGCCGCGGCGTCGCCGAGACGCAGGCGCGGCCGCTCAGCGCGTCGCTCGGAGGTCGGTTCGAGCTCGGTGTCCGCAGCGTCCATGGGAACGTGCCCCGTCCACGGGGCGGCCCGAGGCTACCGGTGTTCCCCGCCGGGGCCGGGGCAGTGGTCGACGGCCGGCGTCCCGGGCGTGGTTCCCGGGACGCCGGGTGGCGCGCGCTACCCTCGACGGAGCCGAGCGGTAGGAGCGGACGTGGCAAAGCACATCTTCGTCACCGGCGGTGTGGCGTCGAGCCTCGGCAAGGGGCTCACCGCCTCCTCCCTGGGCCGACTCCTCAAGGCGAGGGGCCTGCAGGTCACGATGCAGAAGCTCGACCCGTACATCAACGTCGACCCCGGCACCATGAACCCCTTCGAGCACGGCGAGGTCTTCGTCACCGAGGACGGCGGCGAGACGGACCTCGACCTCGGCCACTACGAGCGATTCATCGACGAGCACCTGACCCGCGACTCCAACGCGACCACCGGGTCGATCTACCAGTCGGTGCTCGCCGCCGAGCGACGCGGCGAGTACCTGGGCAAGACCGTGCAGGTGATCCCCCACATCACCGACGAGATCAAGCGCCGCATCTCCCGGCTGGCGATCGACGGCACCGACGTCGTGATCACCGAGATCGGCGGCACCGTCGGCGACATCGAGATCCTGCCGTTCCTCGAGGCGATCCGACAGTTCCGCCTCGACGTCGGCCGCACCAACGTCTGCTACGTCCACGTGACCCTGGTGCCGTTCATCGGGCCGTCGGGTGAGCAGAAGACCAAGCCGACCCAGCACTCGGTCACCGAGCTGCGCAGCCGCGGGATCCAGCCCGACGCGATCGTCTGTCGGTCCGAGGAGGCGATCTCCTCGGACCTGAAGCGCAAGATCTCGTCGCTGTGCGACGTCCCGGTCGAGGCCGTGGTCAACGCAGCCGACGCCTCGAGCCTCTACGACATCCCCCTGGTGCTCCACGACGAAGGTCTCGACCGGGTCGTGTGCGAGATCCTGGCGTTGTCGCCGGACCCGCCCGACCTGGGGGAGTGGAGCCGTCTCGTCGACTCGGTCTACGCCGCGACGTTCCCGGTGCGCATCGGGATCATCGGCAAGTACGTCAGCCTGCCCGACGCCTACCTGTCGGTCGTCGAGTCGCTGAACCACGCCGGTTTCCACCACGGCGCCGACGTCGCGATCGAGTGGATCCAGGCCGAGGACGTCGAAGGGCTGCTGACCGCCGGGCGGCTCATGGACCTCGACGGGATCGTCATCCCGGGTGGGTTCGGCGAGCGAGGCATCGAGGGGAAGATCGCCGCGGCGGGGTACGCCCGTGAGCACGACGTGCCGTGTCTCGGGCTCTGCCTGGGCATGCAGGTGATGACCGTCGAGTTCGCACGCAACGTGCTCGGCCTCGCCGGGGCGAACTCCACCGAGTTCGATCCGTCGACGCCGCATCCGGTGATCGACCTCATGGACACCCAGCGCGACGTGACCAACAAGGGCGGGACGATGCGTCTCGGCGCCTACTTCGCGCGTCTCGAGGAGGGGTCGAAGGTCGCTGCCGCGTACGGCACGACGGTCGTCTCGGAGCGCCACCGCCACCGCTACGAGTTCAACCCGGCCTACCGGCGACGGTTCGACGGCTCCGGGCTGCGGTGCTCGGGGGTGTCCCCCGACGGTCGACTCGTGGAGTTCGTCGAGCTCGAGGACCACCCGTTCTGGGTGGCGACCCAGGCGCACCCGGAGTTCAAGAGCCGCCCGACGGACCCGGCGCCGCTGTTCCGCGACCTGGTCGGTGCCGCCAAGGACCGCGCGCACGGCCGCAACCCGCGCCTCATCGACCCCGACGAGGAGGAGCCCACCCGGGTCAGGTCCTCGATGGGCGCAGATGGGGCGTGACCGGTTTCGCCCACCTCGCTGACGAGCTGATCCACCGAGGCGCGGTCATCTCACTGTTCCGATCCAGTTTCAGCGCTCCCGACGGCAGCGAGTTCGAGCGCGAGGTCGTCCGGCACCCGGGTGCCGTGTCGGTCGTGCCGCTGCGCGAGGACGGTAGCGTGGTGCTCGTGCGCCAGTACCGTGCACCGCTCGACGCCGAGTTCCTCGAGATCCCCGCCGGCAAGCGTGACGTCGCCGACGAGCCGCCCGAGGTCACCGCCGGTCGCGAGCTCGTCGAGGAGGTGGGACTCCGCGCCGGCCGACTCGAGCTGCTCGCCCGGTTCCACAACTCCATCGGGTTCACCGACGAGGAGAGTTTCGTCTACCTCGGGACCGAGCTCAGCGAGGTCGACATGGACCGCCAGGGCGTCGAGGAGGCCCACATGGAGATCGTCGAGGTGCCCCTCACCGACGTCGCCGCGATGATCGCCGACGGCCGCATCACCGACGCCAAGACCGTGATCGGGCTCACCCAGACCCTCCTCCGTGAGCGCTGACGCCGTCGCCCCCGCAGCGGTCGCGTCGCAGCTCCCGCTGTGTGCCGAGGAGTTCCTGACCCACCTGCTCGTCGAGAAGGGGCGCGCCCGGCTCACCCTCGAGGCATATCGGCGCGACCTGCGGCGCTACGTCGAGGTGCTCGAGCGGCGCAACAGCACCGTCGAGACGGCGAGCCGTGACGACCTGGATGCGTTCTCCGCCTCGTTGCAGGCGGAGGGACTCGCTGCGAGCTCCGTCGCCCGCACCCTCGTGACGGTCCGGTCGCTGCACCGGTGGCTGCATGCAGAGGAGCTCGTCGATCACGACCCGGCCGCTCAGCTGGCGACCCCGCGGCTTCCCGCGGCGCTCCCCAAGGCGCTGACCGAGGGACAGATCGGGTTGCTGTTCGCTGCGGTCGACACACAGCTCGAGCTCGCCGGCGGGGCCGAACGTCCCACCGCACTTGCGCTGCGCGACCTGGCGCTCGTCGAGGTGCTCTACGGGACCGGCGCACGGATCTCGGAGGTCTGCGGGCTCGGGTTCGGCGACATCGATCTCGAGACCTGTCTGGTGCGGCTGTTCGGCAAGCGATCCAAGGAGCGGATCGTGCCGCTCGGCGAGCCAGCGGTGCAGGCGCTCGCCGCCTACCTCGACCGCGGCCGACCCGAGCTGGCCCCGTCGCACTGGCGGTCGCGCACCGACGCGGACGCGGTGTTCCTCGGCGCACGCGGCACACGCCTGACCCGACAGGGGGCCTGGTTGGTCCTGCAGCGCCTCGCGACCACCGCCGGGCTGGCCGAGGAGATCAGCCCCCACGTCCTGCGCCATTCGTGTGCGACCCACCTGCTCGACCGCGGCGCCGATCTGCGAGCGGTGCAGGAGCTGCTCGGGCACGCCTCGATCTCGACCACCCAGCGCTACACCCGGGTCGCGACCGAACGGCTCCACGCCGCCTACCGCTCGGCGCACCCGCGCGCCGTCCGTCAGCCCCGATGAGTCTGCGGCCGATGCATCGCGCGCGGCGCTTCGCCCGCTCGGTCCTGTCCCGATGAGTCTGCGGCCGATGCATCGCGCGCGGCGCTTCGCCGCCTCGGTCGCGGCGAGGGCGCCGGGTGTGGACGACACCAACTGGGCCCGATCGTTCCTCAGCGCGACCGAGCAGCGGCTGTTCGACCGGATGCCGGCGGTCGACCGCGCCCACTCCGTCGGCGTCGCACGCGGCGTGGCGGCGCACCTCGATCGGCTCGGGCTCGACGAATCCGACTCCGAGGCGCGCTGGATCCTGGCTGCGGCACTCACTCACGACGTCGGCAAGTCGCAGGCGGAGCTCGGCACCTACGGACGGGTGGTCGCGACGTTGTCCGAGGCGCTCGGTGGCGCGTCGATGGCACGGGTCTGGGCCGAGCGGCGGGGGATGACCCGCAAGGTGGGGCTGTACCTCCAGTACCCCCGGCTCGGCGCCGAGATGCTCGCGGTCGCCGGCTCGGACGAACGGGTGGTGGCGTGGGCGGCGCAGCACCACGGACCGGAGGAGTCCTGGACGGTGCCGGTCGACGCCGGCCGCCTGCTGCGCGATGCCGACGACGAGGCACTGTGACGCCGGGCGGGCCCGGTCGACCCGACCGGTACCGCCGACGTTCGGGCTGTCCCCGAGCCGCGCATCGTCGAGATCAGGATGACGGCTGAACGATGAAGAAGGCGTAGGAGTAGCAGTCGGAGAAGCGGCAGAAGACCTCGATCTCCGATTCAGCGGCTGATGTGACCTCGAGGGCCGTGGGGTCGTCGGGGAGGCGAGCTCTCAGCGCCGCGATGCTCGCCTGCATGGGCTGGTAGTACTCGTCCCACCAGGCGGACGCTGGCAGAGAGAAGGAGCCGATGGTCCGGTAGTCGGCCTCCCCGATCCTGGCCCGGACCCCCTCGTCGTTGGTGATCGCGGGGTAGTCGGAGAGCCACCAGTCAAGGATCTCGTCGGGTGGCGAGTCCACCAGCCACACGGGCTCGGTGAACGCAACGGCCCCGTCGGGCGCCAGCAGGGATCGCCAGGTGCTGAGGGCTTCGGTGACGCCCAGGTTGTAGATCGCACCCTCGCACCAGATCAGGTCCTGGCTGCCGGGGGCCACCGGGGGTTCGGCCATGTCACCCACCGCGGCCGCCACACGATCCTGGATGTGTGCGTCGACGAACCTGCGGTTGGCTGCTTCAACCATGGCCGGCAGGAGGTCCACCCCGAGGATCCGAGCCGTGGGCAGGGCGCGAGCCAGGGCCTCCGTCTGAGCCCCGGGGCCGCAGCCGAGATCCAGGACGGATCGGGGCACCCCGCCCGGTACTGATGCGAGCGCCCGGACAGTGTGCTCATCTCCTCCCGGGCCGGCACGAGGGAGCGTTCCGTACACCTCGAGGAACAGCCTCATGGTGTGGTCGTCGCCGAGGTCCACCCTGCGATCGTAGGTCGGTCGGCTGAGCCTCAGCCCGCAGGCGGCACCTCCGGGGACCGCTCCCGCTCGGGTCTGCGAGCTTGCCACCGACCTCGGCGGTCATCGACCGCAACTCCTGGTGGCGGCGCTGGAGTGTCAGCTGCAGGCCGAAGAACCACACGTCGCCCCAGTCCTCGCCGACGCGCTCGCGGCAGTCCGCCCCGTCAGCGG
Organism: uncultured Microthrixaceae bacterium; assembly: GCA_942490665.1. Lineage (GTDB taxonomy): Bacteria > Actinomycetota > Acidimicrobiia > Acidimicrobiales > Microtrichaceae > SKRR01. The sequence continues at coordinate 14,798 of CALNXV010000045.1, read as the reverse complement.
GGGAGCAGCCCGATGTTCTCCCGAGCCCGTCCGAGGACGTCGGCGGCGATCTCCGACGCTCGGTCCGCTCCGATCGCCAGCAGGCGCGTCGTCTCCGCCGGATCGGCGCGCAGCTCGGCGACGCGCAGCTGGATCGGCTCGAGCATCGCCACCACGGCGTCCGCCGCGGCGGACTTCAGCGGTCCGTACTGCTCGTACTCCGCTGCGAGGCCGGCGGGATCGCGTCCGGTGACGGCCCCGAGGATGGACAACAGGTTGGACACGCCGGGCTTCGCGACCGGGTCGAAGCGGACCTCCGAGTCGGAGTCCGTCACGGCCCGCCGGAACTTCTTGGCGGTGACCGCCAGGTCGTCGGTCAGCAGCACGGTCCCCGCCGGGCTCGCAGCCGACTTCGACATCTTGTCGGTCGGTTCCTGCAGGTCCATGACCCGCGCGCCCGCCGACGGCACCGTGGCCGTCGGGAGCACGAACGTCTCGCCGTAGCGGGCGTTGAAGCGCTCCGCGACGTCGCGGGTCAGCTCGATGTGCTGGCGCTGGTCCTCGCCGACGGGGACCTGGTCGGTGTCGTAGAGCAGGATGTCGGCGGCCTGCAGCGACGGGTAGGTGAACAGGCCCGCGGAGATGAAGTCGCGGCCCTCGGACTTGTCCTTGAACTGGGTCATGCGCCGCAGCTCACCCATCGAGGTGACGCACTGCAGCAGCCAGCCCAGCTCGCTGTGCTGGTGGACGTGGCTCTGGACGAACAGGGTGCAGACCTCGGGGTCGAGGCCACAGGCCAGCAACACCTGGGCGAGCTCGAGCGAGGCCGCGCCGACCTCGCCGGGCGTCTTGGGCACCGTCAGGGCATGGAGGTCGACGATGCAGAACAGCGAGTCGCGTTCGTGCTGGTCGCGCACCCAGTTGGACACCGCGCCCAGCAGATTTCCCAGGTGCAGGTCGCCGGTCGGTTGGATGCCCGAGAAGGTGCGTGCCATCGGCGGTGATGGTACCGGAGCCGGTTCGTCACCCAAATCACAACAGTGTGATCCGCGACCGTTCGAGCGGGTACAGTGTCCTCGTGGCGTACGCGGTGCAGACCCCCGTCTACGAGGGTCCCTTCGATCTCCTCCTGCACCTCATCCTGCGCGAGCAGGTCGAGCTGTACGAGATCTCACTGTCGACCATCGTCGACGCCTACCTGGCCGAGCTGGCCAGGATGGAGCATCTCGACCTCGAGATCGCCACCGAGTTCCTGCTCATCGCCTCCACGCTCGTGGAGCTGAAGACCAAGCGGCTCCTTCCGGGCGACGAGGACGTCGACCTCGACGACGACCTGTCGCTGTGGGAGGAGCGCGACCTGCTGTTGTCCCGCCTCGTGGAGTGCAAGACCTTCAAGGACGCCGCTTCGGTCCTCGAGCTCCATCACCAGCGCGCCGGCCGGGTCGTCGGGCGCTGCATCGGCCCTGACGAGCGCTACATCGACCTGGCGCCGGACCTGCTCGAGGGCGTGACCGCAGATCGCCTGCGCGACGCGTTCCTGGCTGCGGTGGCGCCCAAGCCCACCGCGACGGTCGACCTGTTCCACATCGCGCCGATCCGAGCCAGCGTGGTCGATGCCGTGGCGGACCTGTGCGTCGAGCTCCCGCGACGTCGCAGCGTGACGTTCCGGGACCTGACCTCGGCGCTCGCGGAGCGCCTCGACGTGGTCGTGCACTTCCTCGCGATCCTCGAGCTGTTCAAGCAGGGTCTCGTCGATCTGCGCCAGCCGTCGACCTTCGGTGACATCGAGGTCGTGTGGCAGGGTGGGGACCACGCCGACGCCGATGCGTTGGCGTCGGTCGACGTCTACGACGGCTGAGCCGACCGGAGGAACATGAGCGAGGAAGCGCGCCGGGCCCTCGAGGCCGTGATCATGGTCGCGGAGCAACCCGCCGAGCCCGGACTGCTCGCCCAGCTGGTGGAGCTCAGCCCCGAGGCCGTCGAGGACCACCTCCGGGCGCTCGCCGCCGAGTACGCCGAGCAGCGTCGCGGCTTCGAGCTGGTCAAGGTCGCGGGTGGGTGGCGGTTCCAGAGCCACGAGGACTGCGCCCCGTACGTCGAGCGGTTCGTCCTCAGCGGCCAGACCGCGCGGCTCTCCGCCGCGGCGCTCGAGACGCTCGCGATCGTGGCCTACAAGCAGCCGATCTCCCGCGCCCAGGTGGCGGCGATCCGGGGCGTCGGCGTGGACGGCGTCATGCGCACCCTCACCCTGCGCGGCTACATCGCCGAGAGCGGGCGGGACCCCGGGCCGGGTCAGGCGGCGATGTTCACCACGACACAGCTGTTCCTGGAGCGGATGGGGCTCAACTCCATCGATGAGCTGCCCTCCCTGGGGGACTTCATCCCCGGTGCCGAGGTGGTCGAGCTGCTCGAGGACGGCCTGCGGGTCTCCGCCGATGATCCTCCCGGTCCGCGCTCCTCCGGCGACGCCGGATCGGGGACGAGCAGCGACCGGTCGTCGGGATCGACCTCGGCGACACCCCGGTCATCGACCTCGACGCGGACGACTGAGGTGGAGGGCGCCCCGCCTGCGACGGGGGATCCGGCGTCGGGACCCCAGCCCCACCCGGAGGGTGAGCGGCTCCAGAAGATCCTCGCCCGTGCCGGTCTCGGGAGCCGGAGGGTCTGTGAGGACCTGATCGCCGAGGGCCGCGTCACCGTCGACGGGGTCGTCGCCGAGCTCGGCGCCCGGGTCGACGTCGACAACGGCCACGTCGAGGTGGACGGCGCCCACATCGGGGTCCGTCCCGGGCTCGTGCACTACCTCCTCAACAAGCCCGCAGGGGTGGTGACGACCGCGCACGACCCCCAGGGGCGACCGACGGTGGTGTCGATGGTCCCGGCCGAACCGCGGGTGCACCCGGTCGGCCGACTCGATCTGGACACCGAGGGCCTCCTGGTGCTCACCAACGACGGCGAGCTGACCCACCGCCTCACCCACCCGAGCTTCGGGGTCGACAAGGAGTACCTGGCCGAGGTGCGCGGGGTCCCCCGCCGGGGGGCGGTGCGGGCGCTGCGAGACGGAGTGGAGCTCGAGGACGGGCCGACGGCGCCCGCTGAGGTGGCGAACCCTGCTCCCGGCATGCTCCGCATCACCATCCACGAGGGCCGAAACCGTCAGGTGCGGCGAATGTGCGAAGCCGTCGGGCACCCGGTGATCCGCCTGGTGCGAACCCGGATCGGGCCGCTTCGCGACCAGCAGCTCGCGCCGGGAGAGTGGCGCGCCCTGTCGGTCGACGAGGTCCGCGCCCTCGAACGCGCCGCCGGTGGCAGTGGTGTCGGGTCGGATGACTCGTCGCCCGGCAGCTAGCCTCTTCCGGATGTCATCGGCCGTCCTGGCGCTACGCGGCGCGATCACCGTGGAGCGCGACGACCGTGACCTCGTCCTCGACCAGGTGGAGCGGCTCCTCGAGGAGATGCTGGAGCGCAACGGGGTCACCCACGGCGACCTCGTCTCGGTGCTGTTCACCGCCACGCCGGATCTGCACTCGGTCTTCCCGGCCGCTGCGGCTCGGCGCATGGGGCTCGGTGACGTGCCGCTCATCTGCGCCCAGGAGCTCGACATCGAGGGCGCCATGCCGCGGTGCATCCGGGTGCTGATGCATCTCACGACGACCCGGTCGCGCAGCGAGCTCCGCCACGTCTACCTCGACGACGCACGGTCGCTGCGCGACGACCTCCCCGGATGACGAGCGCGCGCGCCGCGCCGCGCCGCGGTGGTGGGGACCGGGCTGATCGGCGCGTCCATCGGCCTCGCCCTGCGAGCTCGCGGCTGGCACGTGAGCGGCGTCGACGCCGACGACGCCACGGTGCGCCGAGCCCACGAGCTGGGTGCGCTCGACGTGGTCGGCGCCGATCCCGACGCCGAGATCACCTTCGTCGCCGTGCCGGTGGCTGCGGCGCCGGAGGTGGCCCGAGCAGCGCTCGCCGACGGCGGCGTGGTGACCGATGTCGGCAGCGTCAAGGCGCCGGTCGTGGCCGCCGTGGATCACGCCGCGTTCGTCGGCGGGCATCCCATGGCCGGCTCGGAGGCGCTCGGACCCGACGGTGCACGCGCTGACCTGTTCGACGGCGCCGTGTGGGTCCTGACCCCGTCGGACCACGGATCGGCCACGGCGTTCACGCTGGTTCACTCGGTGGTCCGGTCCCTCGGCGCCGATGTGGTCGCGTTGGCCCCCGACCAGCACGACCGCCTCGTCGCAGCGGTCTCGCACGTCCCACACCTGACCGCTGCGTCGCTCATGGGGCTCGCGGCCCGGCGCGCCGAGTCCGAAGCTGCGCTGCTGCGACTGGCTGCGGGCGGCTTCCGTGACATGACCCGCGTCGCCGCCGGTGACCCGACGATGTGGCTCGACATCTGCTCGGAGAACCGCGACGCGATCGTCGAGGTCATGGATGCGTTGATCGAGTCGCTGGCGTCGATGCGCGACATCGTCGAACACGGCGACGCAGCGGGGCTCGCGCAGCGACTCGGTCAGGCGCAGTCGGCACGCCGGTCACTGCCGATCGTCGCCGAGCCCGGGCTGCTGGCCGAGGTGCGCGTGGCGATGCCCGACCGCCCGGGCGAGCTCGCCGCCATCACCGGCCTGGCAACCGAGCTGTCGATCAACGTCCACGACGTCGAGGTCGCCCACAACGTGGGCGAGCCCGGACGACTGCTGCTCGTCGTCGACGCCGAACGCGCGACCGAGCTCGTCGACGCGCTCGATGCGGCCGGGCGACCCGCATCAGCCCACGAGTTGGACTGATCGGTGCACGACGCCGACGCCCGACCCGATCCGTTCCCGGTCCCGATCGCATCTGCAGCGCTGGATGCGGAGGTCCGGGTCCCGGGGTCGAAGAGCATCACCAACCGGGCCTTGGTCTGCGCGGCGTTGGCACACGGCACCACGAGCCTCGACGGTGTGCTCGTCGCCGACGACACCGAGGCGATGATGTCCGGGCTGCGCGAGCTCGGCGTCGGCCTCACGCTCGATCGACCTGCAGCGCATGTGGAGGTGGTGGGGACCCGCAGCGGGCGTGACCTCGGCGGCGGCCTGGTCGATTCCCGGCTCTCGGGCACGACGTCGCGGTTCCTGCTGCCGGTCGCTGCACTGGCCGATGCCACGAGCGTCGTCGACGGGGAGGCGCCGTTGCGCCGCCGACCGATGGGTGACCTGCTCGACGCGCTGGCGCAGCTCGGCGCCGAGGTCGAGCCGCTCGGCCAACCCGGCCACCTTCCGGTTCGGGTCGATGGGAGGGGGCTCGCCGGTGGCGCAGTCGCCGTGCGCGGCGACGTGAGCAGTCAGTTCCTCTCGGCGCTGCTGCTCGCGGCTCCGTCGATGGACCGTGGTCTCGATGTCGAGGTCACCACCGAGCTCGTCTCGTTGCCGTACGTGGAGATGACCCTCGAGGTCATGGCGGCGTTCGGCGCCCGTGTCCAGCGCACCGGTCGGGAGCGGATCGAGGTCGAGCCCGGGGGGTACCGGGCACCGGAGCGCTACGAGGTCGAACCCGACGCGTCCGCTGCGTCCTACGCCTTCGCCGCCGCGGCGATCGTCGGGGGACGGGTCCGGGTGGAGGGGCTCGGCGTCACCTCCCTCCAGGGCGACCTGGCCTTCCTCGACGCGCTCGAGTCGATGGGCGCGACGGTGGAGCGGACCGCTCGGTGGGTGGAGGTGCGTGGCGGGGCCGAGCTGCGCGGCGTCGAGGTCGACCTGCGTGACTGCTCCGACACGGCCCAGACGCTCGCAGTCGTCGCCCCCTTCGCGACCAGCTCCACGACGATCACCGGGATCGGCTTCATCCGCGGCAAGGAGACCGATCGGATCGCTGCGGTGGTCGCAGAGCTGCGTCGCTGCGGCATCGACGCAGAGGAGCTCCCCGACGGCCTCCGCGTGCACCCCGGTGTGCCCCGAGGCGCCACGGTGCAGACCTACGACGACCACCGCATGGCGATGAGCTTCGCCCTGCTCGGACTCCGCACGCCGGGCCTGTCGATCGCAGATCCCGGGTGTGTGGCCAAGACCTTCCCCGGCTACTGGGGTCTGTTGGATGAGATCGCCCGCTCCGGCATCCCTACACTCGCGGGACCCGACCCCAGCGCGGGACACCGATGAACGACGGCGGCCGGTGAGACGGCGGAGGGCGAGGACCGGGTGAGCGACGAACAGGCGGGCCCCGACGAGCGGGTGATCGCGATCGACGGCCCCGCGGGATCGGGGAAGTCCACCGTGGGTCGAGCCCTGGCCCGCCGGCTCTCGCTGACGTACCTCGACACCGGTGCGATGTACCGGGCCGTGGCGTTCGCTGCGATCCGCCGCGGTGTGGATCCTGCCGACGGCGAGCCGGTGGCGTCCGTCGCCCGCAGCCTGGAGTGCCGCATCGACGACGACGTCGTCACCGTCGACGGGGTGGACGCCACCATCGAGATCCGTGGCGACGAGGTCTCGCGTGCGGTGAGCCTGGTCGCAGCCAACCCGGACGTACGCGAGGAGCTGCGGGCACGCCAGCGCATCTGGGCGATGGAGCACGGTGGCGGGGTGATCGAGGGGCGCGACATCGGCTCGGTCGTCTTCCCGAACGCGCTGCTGAAGGTGTACCTCACCGCTGATGAGCAGACCCGCGCCGGGCGTCGCGCCGCTGAGCGCTCCGACACCGACGTCGCCAAGGTCCACGCGGAGCTCGCCAGTCGCGACGCCCAGGACCGTGAACGAGCCCACAGCCCCCTCGTGGAGCCGGACGGCGCAGTGACCGTGGACACCAGCGACCTCGGCGTCGACGCCGTCGTCGACCTGCTCGTGGGTCTGGTCGAGCAGCGCGCTGAAGGGGGATCGGCGTGAGCACGGAGACCCGCCACGTGGTGGACTCCATGTCGTCGCTTCGTCGTGCGATCTACCGGGTGTTCCGGGCGATCCTCGAGGGGTTCGCCCGCACGGTCTGGCGGATGCAGGTCGAGGGTCGCGAACGGCTGCCGGTGACCGGTCCGTTCATCCTCGCACCGGTCCACCGGTCCTACGTCGACTTCCTGGTCGCCGGCGCATCGGTCCCGCGCGTGATGCGGTTCATGGCGAAGGACAGCCTGTGGCGCGTCGGCTGGTTCGGTCGGTTCCTCGAGCAGATGGGGTCCTTTCCGGTGGATCGGGAGCGGCCCGATCGAGCAGCACTGCGTTCCTGCGAGGAGTCACTCGCACACGGTGATCCCGTCGTGATGTTCCCCGAGGGTCGCCGACGCGAAGGCGACGAGGTCGTCGACGTCCTCGACGGGCCGGCATGGATCGCGTGTCGCAACCGTGTGCCCGTCGTCCCGGTCGGGCTGGGCAACACCGACCGCGCCATGCCGATCGGCTCGAAGTTCATCCGCTTCGCCCGGGTGCGGGTCGTCATCGGCGAGCCGATCTACCCCGACGTGCCCGCCGCCGGACGGGTGCCACGCGGCGCGGTGGCGGCGTTCAGCGAGCAGGTCCGCCTTGCGGTCCAGGACTGCTACGACCGCGCTCGCTCGCAGTAGACGGTCCCAGCCCGGGCGCCCGACGCGCACGTCGGCGGGCCGGAGCCCTCGGACGTCCCCTCCCACCAGCTGGGGACGGCGAGCACGATCGCAAGGGTGACTGCAGCGAGGATCCCGAGCGCCACCAGGGCGGCCCATCGGCGCCGTCGTTCGCGTCGGACCTGCGTCGGCGGCGGCGGCGGAGCGAGTCCGCCGGCGACCGCGGCGAACGTCTCGGCCCACGTCGCCGGGTCGGGCCACTGCCCCGGCGCATCGCCGATCGAGCGGGCCAGCAGGGCGCACACCGACGGATCGAGCGCCGCGGTGATCGCCGGTTCGTGCGCATCGGCACGTTCGAGCGGTCGACGTCCGACCAGGAGCTCGAAGTAGAGCCGGCCCAGGGTTGCGCCTCCGGCCGCCGGCGACGCGGTCGCGTCGTCGACCGGGCCCTCCTCGTCCGGCGTCGGAGGGAGCGTCACGCTGCCGTCCCCGCTGAGCGCCACGTCCACCGAGCGGAGCACTCCCACCGGCTCGCCAGCCGCTTCACGACGGAGGACCTCCTCCGCGACCGCGACCATGACCGCTGCCGCCCGGCGCGGAGCCATCGGAGACGCCGACCTGGCGAGGCGGGCGAGCGAGTGGACGCCGTCGGCCACCGTTCAGCCGACCGGGCCGACGAGCACGCCCAGGTACATGGCCGCGACCCCGCCGACGAGCGCGGTCGCACCGCCGGCCGCCGCGAGGGCCCGGTTCTCCCGAGCAACCTGGTGCAGCGCCGCGCCGGCTCCCGACACCGCCACGGCCAGCACCTTCAGCTCGATCCACGGGTGGGCGAGTTCGTCGAGGGGGATCAGGACGACGTTCCAGAGCCCCGTCACCACCGCCACTGCGTACGCCGGCCACGAGACGCGGGCGAAGGCCTGCGCGACCCGACGCGGTGCCTCACCGCCGAGGCCGCGCAGTGTCGGGACCATCGCCGCCAGGGTCAGCTGACCCCCCACCCAGATCGAGGCCGAGATCACGTGCAGGAAGATCCGCAGGGTGTCCACGACGCCCGTCAGGCCAGGTCCGCGAGAACCGAGCTCGCCGGCAGGGAGCGGTCGTTCACCGGCGGTCGATGGCTCGGGTCGCCGCCGAGGCCGAGCGCGCCGAGCACGTCGATGGCCGCGAGCAGGTCGCGCAGGTTGCGTGGCGGCGGGAAGTACTCGTCCTCATCGGTGATGCTCACCTCTTCGACGCCCTGGCGCGGCGCGAGGCGGTCGATGACCGCCTCGACGAGCTCCTCGGGTGCCGATGCGCCCGCGGTGACGCCCACCGTGCCGTTGAGACCCTCGGGGAGCTCGTCGGGATCGTTGATGCGGGCCACCCGGGCGCAACCTGCTTCATGAGCGAGCTTCTCGAGGGCCACCGTGTTCGACGAGTTGGCGGAGCCGATGACCACCACGGCGTCGCACTGCCCGGCGATCCGCATCAGCGCCGACTGCCGGTTCGTCGTCGCGAAGCACAGATCGGAACGACCGGGCATCCAGAGGCCGGGGAAGCGGTCCTGTGCGGCCTCGGCGACCTCGGACCAGTCGCGGTGCGACAGCGTGGTCTGCGCGAGGAGCGCCACGGGCGTCTCGAACTCCTCGAGCGCACCGACGTCCCCGATCGACTCGACACGATGGACCGCGTCCGGCGCGACCGCCATGGTGCCGACCGCTTCTTCGTGGCCCTCGTGGCCGACGTAGACGATCGAGTAGCCCTTGCCCGCCCGGACCTTGACCTCGTGGTGGACCTTGGTCACCAGCGGGCAGACCGAGTCGACGACGAACCCGCCCCGCTCGCGTGCTGACGCCACGACCTCGGGAGCGGAGCCGTGCGCGGACAGCATGATCGGCCGTCCCGGGGGGACCTCCTCGATGTCGTCGATGAAGACGACGCCGAGATCCTCGAATCGGCGAACGACCCGCTGGTTGTGGACGATCTCGTGGTAGCAGTACACCGGCGCCTCGAAGGCGCGCACCATCCAGGCGAGCGCCTTGATGGCCATCTCGACCCCGGCGCAGAAGCCGCGGGGCGCGGCGAGCAGGACGCGGTCCACCTCGGACGTGCCGGTCGTGGCCGACTCGGTGGGGGACTGGTCGCTCACCGCAGCGAGCCTACGACGCGCAGCGGTCCCGACCGCACCGGTCGGGACCGCCGTCGTCCTCGCTGTCAGCGTCGATCAGGGGTTGTGGCGGTAGCGGGCGACGTCGTCGAACTCGGCGAGGACCTGGTCGCCCAGCCCGACCGGCTCGGCGTCCAGACCGGAGCGGAACCGAAGCTCTGCGGTCACGAAGTGCCGCACCTCGGGCCACACCTCGAGCGAGTCCCTGAACGGCGGCACCTTGCAGCCGTCGTCGCCGAGCGCCAGCAGGTTCGGTGGGATCGGGAGCCCCGTCCCGAGCGCGATCTCCACCACGCCACCCTCCCCGATCTCGCAGATGTCGCTGAAGGCGTTGACATGGCCCGAGTCGGCGATCTCGACCAGACGACGCTCGCCCCCCGTGTAGTCGAAGCCACGTCGAACGTCCGCGATGTTGACGATGCCGTCCCGGGGCGCAGCGATCCAGCTGACGTGCTTGCCGGCAGGCAGGAGTTGGGCGAACTGCTCGAGGTTCGCGAGGCCGAGCCCCGCGGCCAAGGGGATGCCAGCGGGCACGTCGGGCCGTGACAGCAGCCGCAGGGTGGTGCCGCCGCCGGCGGAGTGTCCGATCGGGAACACGGCGCTGTCGTCGATCGTGCCATCGAGCAGGTCGCCGGGCGTGTCCGATGCGGCGCGCGCCGTGGTGATGGCCTCGTCGGCGACCGCGGTGTCGGGTCGGGCGACGGCAGGGGGTTCGCCGAGCACGCTGCGCAGGCCGCGCTCGAGGTAGTCCGGCGAGATCACCACGAAACCCCAGCTCGCCAGGTGCGTGGTGAGGAACGTGGACTGCACCCGGTAGCTCGCGAACCCGTGCGAGAAGATCACGAGGGGGAACGGCCCGTCCGGGGAGGCGGGGACCGCACGGGTCGCATCGGTGACGTAGGGCGGGTTCACCTCCGGTGGCAGCAGCGAGTCGAACTGAGCGCTGATGTAGTCGCGGATGAAGTACTCGTCGCGCGGGTCGGTGCCGATGTCGGCCGGGTCGACGGGGTACCAGACCTCCATGTCGCGGTCCGACAGCGACACGGTGGTCACCCCGACCTCATAGGGGCCGGACTCCGCGTACGCGGCATCACCCGCGCGGGGCGCGTCGTTCGGGCTGGGACCGACGGCCGGGGTGGGCGGCATCGGGGCGCACGCGGCGGCGACGACAGCGAGCGCGGCTGCGGCGACCACCAGGCCACGCCGGGCGCGGTTCGTGTTCGGACGGATGGGCGTGGACATGGGACCCCCCAAGACGGCATCGCCGCACAGCTACGGCGCCGGGAGTCTGTCATATGCCGTGACATGGGCCACGTCGCGACCCGGGTGCTGCGGGCCGGGAGCGGTACGGTGTCCGGTCCCCCCGATCCGTCCGGAGTCCCTGATGACCGCCGCAGCGACATCCCCGCCCACGCTGCCGCTCGTCGCCATCGTCGGTCGGCCCAACGTGGGCAAGTCCACGCTCATCAACCGGATCCTCGGGTCGCGCGTCGCGATCGTCGAAGAACGACCCGGTGTGACGCGGGACCGCAAGGAGATGGAGGCGGAGTGGCTCGGACGCCCGTTCCGCCTCGTCGACACCGGCGGCTGGATGAGCGGCGGCGACGAGCTCGACGCGAAGGTGACGCGCCAGTCCGAGGCGGCGATCGCCGAGGCCGACGTCGTGTTGCTGGTCCTCGACGTCACCGCCGGGGTGACCGATCTCGACGCACGGGTGGCCGACCTGCTGCGTCGACGCGACGCCCCCGTGATCGTCGTCGCCAACAAGGTCGACGACCCCGGTCGCGAACCGATGATCTGGGAGCTGATGGGCCTCGGCCTCGGCGAGCCGTTCCCGGTCTCCGCGTTGCACGGCCGCGGCACCGGCGACCTGCTCGACGAGGTGCTCGCCCAGCTGCCCGCCGGCGCCGGAGCAGGACGAGGACGGCACGGATGTCGATGGTGACGGGACCGAGTCCGATCCGGACGGGCCGCGCACCGTGTCGGTTGCGCTCGTCGGACGTCCCAACGTCGGCAAGTCCACCCTGTTCAACCGGCTGATCGGCGAGGATCGTGCCGTGGTCCACGACCTGCCCGGCACGACCCGCGACAGCATCGACACGGTCGTCGAGACCGAGGTGGGTCGGCTCCGCTTCGTCGACACCGCCGGGATGCGGCGACGGTCGCGGATGGACCACGGCACCGAGTGGTTCTCGATGGTGCGGGCGCTCGCAGCAGTCGATGCCGCCGACGTCGCCCTGCTCGTCATCGATGCGACCGAAGGCATCACGCACCAGGACCAGCGCCTCGCCGAGCGTGTCGACGGCGCGGGCTGCCCGATCATCGTGGTGCTCAACAAGTGGGAGCTGCTCGACGCCGATGCGCGCGACGAGGTGCTGTACCAGGTGCGCCGCAAGCTGCACTTCCTCGGCGAGGCGGCGGTGCTGCGCCTCTCGGCGTTGAACGGCCGCGGGGTGCACCGGCTGCTCCCTGCGCTGGGCGCAGCCATCGCCCAGTACCAGACCCGCGTGCCGACCCGGCAGGTCAACGACACGATCCGCCGTGCCCAACAGGCACAACCGGCGCCCCACGGCGGGCGGATCCTCTACGCCACCCAGGGCGCGACCGACCCGCCGACCTTCACGCTCTTCACGAACCGCGAGATCCCGGCGAGCTACCTGCGCTACATCGAGCGCCAGCTGCGCGACGCCTTCGACCTGGGGTCCACCCCCGTGAAGCTGCGAGTGCGCCGCCGCGGTGACTGAGCGACTGCTCGGGATGCAGCGCAGCGAGTGCGTCGAACCGGAGGTTCCCGCCTACGCTGACCCGGCGGGCCGGCCCGGCCCGCCGCGACGGCAGCCGTCGAGCGGCACCGACACAGCGAACCCGGAGGCAGCGTGAGCGACGTACGGAGCGAGATCGAGGCGCGTGGGAAGCCGACACTGGGCGCAGCGGATGCCGCCGAGGCGTTGCAGCTGACCGATGACGTCGTCGGTTCCGGCGACGAGGTCACCCCGGGAGCGACCGTCACCGCCCACTACGTCGGGGTCTCCGCGCTCCGGAGCGTGCCCAGTTCGACGCGACCTGGGACCGCGGCGCACCGATCAGCTTCCCCCTCGACGGGGTCATCCAGGGCTGGAGCGAGGGCCTGCTCGGCATGCGTGTCGGTGGCCGACGCACCCTGGACCATCCCCGGACACCTCGCCTACGGGGCGCATCCGCCTCCCGGGGCCGGGATCGCGCCGAACGAGACGCTCGTGTTCACCGTCGACCTGGTCGACGTCAGCTGGCGTTGAGCCCAGCGTCCGCAGCCGACCCGACCGATCCAGCCGCCCGGCCCAGCCGGCCGCCACACCGAGGAGCTCCGTGACCGTCGCCGACCGTGCGCCTGCGCACCCTCCCATGGGCCTCGTACTCGCCGCCACCCGTCGGCGATACCTCGACATGCAGCGACGAGCGCCGACGCCAGCACCACCGCGGCGGGCGAGACCGACCCGAGACGACCCCTGCGAGGCGAGCGAGTTCCTCGACGCGGCCGAGGAGCGGGGCAAGCCGACCGTCGAGGGCACCGATCCGGTCGAGGAGCTGGTCGTCACCGACGACGTCGTGGGCGACCGGAGCCGAGGTCCAGCCCCGGTGCCCAGGTGGTGGCCCACTACACCGGCATCCAGGCATCGACGGAGAACAGTTCGACTCCTCCTGGAACGGCGGTCAGCCGATCAGTTCGCCCTCGATGGTGTGATCCCCGGGTGGACCGAGGGCCTCGTCGGGCATGAAGGTCGGCGGTAGGCGCACGCTGGTGATTCCCGCCGACCTGGCCTACGGCGACGAAGCCACCGGGCGCCGGGATCGTGCCGGCGAGACCCTCGTGTTCACCATCGACCTCGCTGGGCGAACTCGGCCGGCTGATGCCGGCGGACAGCGTGATGCGCGACGCCAGCCAGCGGGACCGGTTGGCAGCGGCGGTCCGAGCGTGCCCGCGCGGGGAATCTCGCCACCGGCGCCGAGAAGCTCGCCACACAGGACAAGCTGTTCGTCCGAGACCGCATCGCGCTGCTCTGCGATGAGGGGACCTTCGTGGAGGACCAGCTCCTGGCCAACGCACCCTACCGCGACGGCATGGATCCGGATCTGCCGGCCGACGGGGTCGTGACCGGCGTCGGCGAGATCGACGGCCGCCCCGTCTGCGTGATGGCGAACGATCCCACGGTCAAAGCGGGATCCTGGGGGGCGCGCACGGTCGAGAAGATCGTGCGGCTCACCGAGACGGCGTTGCGCGACGAGCTGCCGGTCGTGTGGCTGGTGGATTCCGCGGGAGCGCGGATCACCGACCAGGTCGAGCTGTTCCCCGGCCGCCGGGGTGCCGGGCGGATCTTCTACAACCAGGTGCGCCTGTCGGGGAAGGTGCCCCAGGTGTGCTGCCTGTTCGGGCCGTCCGCTGCGGGTGGCGCATACATCCCGGCGTTCACCGATCTGGTGATCATGGTCGAGGGCAACGCCTCGATGTACCTCGGGTCGCCGCGGATGGCCGAGATGGTGATCGGCGAGGTCGCGACGCTCGAGGAGACCGGCGGCGCTCGCATGCACGCGACCGTGTCCGGCTGCGGGGACAACCTGGCCGTCGACGACGAGGACGCCATCGCGCAGGCCCGGGCGTATCTGACCTACCTGCCGTCGCGGTGGACCGAGCCGCCTCCGGTCTACGAGGCGCACCCGCCGGCCCGGCCCCTGGTCGAGGGCGTGGTGCCCGCCGAGGAGGCCGCCGGCTACGACATGCACGACGTGCTCGACGGTCTGCTCGACGACGAGTCGTTCTTCGAGATCAAGCCGCTGTTCGCCCGGAGTTGATCGTCGGCTTCGGCTTGCTCGAGGGGCGACCGGTCGGGGTGGTGGCCAACAACCCGATGCACAAGGGCGGCGTGCTGTTCGTGGACTCTGCCGACAAGGCCGCCAGGTTCATCTGGCTGTGCAACGCGTTCAACGTGCCCCTGGTGTTCCTCGCGGACGTGCCCGGCTTCATGATCGGCACGCAGGTCGAGCGGGAGGGGATCATCCGCCACGGGGCGAAGATGATCACGGCGGTGTCCGAGGCCACGGTGCCGAAGGTGTCGGTGATCGTCCGCAAGGCCTACGGCGCAGGCCTGTACGCCATGAGCGGCCCGGCGTTCGAGCCCGAGGCGACGC
>CALNXV010000044.1:0-139045 GCA_942490665.1 uncultured Microthrixaceae bacterium | reverse complement strand
CTACTACGCTCAGAAGGCAATGCAAGACTTGCAAAGCGGTGAGACTTCGCTGTCGAACGGGCATCCACCGATGGAGTTGCCCGGACTTCTGGAATCGCATCTGTGTTGACTGCCACAAGGCTCAATACGTGGAGCCTAACTTCTACCAACCCTGTGAGTGCAGGATATGGAAAGACAAAGAGATACCCCAAGGCTCGAGCACCCAGGAAAACATGAACTATTTGCACTGCAAGAAACATCCAAACCAAATATCTTTGGGCGTCAGAAAATGGAACCGGTCTGCTGCGTGTGCTTTAACAGAAGAGCATCCTCTGTCGGAGGCTCTAAGGAATAGCCCTCCAGCGGGACACTACCTTGGGTCACCGGAGGAGATTGCCGCGAGAAACCACGCTGAGAAGTATCCTCAGTGCGATACCTGTGGCATCCACTATTCGGCGGAGAAGGGACACGATGGTTGCAAGGGGTCTGACTGGAAGAAATTCCACACAGCAGACTGGTACACCTGCGATGACACCGCAGAGAGCCTCACCCATGAATGCTGGGATGAGGCGGATTGAAGAGCACATCGACGGTTGGTACGACCCTGCGCCACCACCCAACAAACCAATCGATGAGGTCATTGAGATCAGGTCCATGTCGTCGATGCCAGCCCGGCGACGGTGAACGGGGAGCGGCTGCTCGGCCACGACGGTCGCCCACGCGGACCTGCCTGGCCGCCGGACCTCTGGATCCTCGAGATTCGCGAGGCACTGACCCCGGCCGCCACGGCGGGGCCCGTGGCTTGAGCATCGCCGAACTCCTCGCCGCGACCCTGCGGGCCGACCGAGACCGTCGAGCCGCCGACGCCACCTGGCGCGGTCCTGCGTCCTGGGCTTCCTCGGTGTTGTCCCGTCGTTCCACCGCTGATGGAGCGGCGCCTGGTGGCTACTGGGTCGCAGCCATGGCGTTCGCGCTGTTCAGCTTCGTGTTCATCGTGGCGTCGGGGATCGAGGCGCGTCGCGAGTCTCGAGCGGAGCACCGGTTCCGGGTCGCGGAGTTCCGCGCGGAGCTCGATCACTGCGGCGATCGCCTCGCCCGACTCCACCCGGACCAGTTCGCGCCCCGGCTGACCAGGTGCCATCGGGCAGGGACGTCACTCGCTCGCTCCGACGCAGCGGGAGCGGCTTCGGGATCGTTCCCCGCCGCACCGGCGGATCCGGGGTGGGTGACGGGCCGGTCGCGCCGGAGAATCCGGTCTGTCGCGGGGCGGGCGGCGACCGCTCGCTGCGCGCCGAGGCGGACCGGTTCGCCGACCTGGGGGCCACCCTCGACGGACCGGTCGCGGTCGATCTGGAAAGCACCGGGGGCATTGCAGTGGTGGGTGACGACGAGTCCGCGCCGGCCGTCGCCCGATCCATCGTCGCCCAGCTGCTCTCCCAGATCGGCCCGGACGTGCTGTCGCCCGCGCCGACGCCGGGCCGGGGCGGAGGCGACCTGGCGCTGGTGCCGCTGGGTCCTGCACCGTCAGGGCTCGGCTCGACGGCGACCGCGTCGAGCTGCCGCTGGCGGACGGTGGTGCAGCAGGCGGGCCGCCGGTCGCACCCGGGGGCCTCACCGTGTGGCTCTCGACCACCCGTGCTGGGCTGCCCGAGCAGCTCGGCGCCGTCCTCGAGCTCGACGGGTCCGGGGTCGCGGTCGGGGCCGGAGCCTGTCTGTCCGTGCTCACTCACGACGTGTGGGACCGCACCGACGGCATCGTCGCGGACGAGCTGCACCTCGACGAGGTCGAACCGTTGGGCCGCATCCTGGCCGGGCTCCGCCCGGCGACCGATGTCGACGCCGCGACCGCCGGCGGCGCGGGGCAGGTCGCGCTCAGCGATGTGCTCGACGAACCGACGCTGCTGCGCGACCCCTCGAGGGTCAGAGATCGCTGGGCGACCCGGCCCGCTCGCTGTGACGGACTGGGCGCTCCGGTGGGGCGGGCACAGGGCGCAACCGCTCACGTCGACCTGCGTCTCGACGGCCCCCACACCTTGATCGCCGGCACGACGGGATCGGGCAAGAGCGAGCTGCTGCGAACCCTGCTGGCGTCGCTCGCACTGCACCACCCACCGGACCGGGTGAGCCTGCTGCTCGTGGACTACAAGGGCGGCGCTGCGTTCCGCCAGCTGGCCGCGCTCCCCCACGCGGTGGGGCTCATCACCGACCTCGGCGACGGTCTCGCGCGGCGGGCACTGACGTCGCTACGTGCTGAGGTGCGTCGACGTGAGCGCCTGCTCGCCCGTCACGACGTCGGCGACCTCGAGGGGCTCGGCGAGCTCGCGGCGAGCGACCCCCGCGTCGAGGCGACCCCAGCGCTCGTCGTGGTCGTCGATGAGTTCGCCACGCTCCTGCGGGAGCTGCCGGAGTTCGTCGACGGTCTCGTCGACGTCGCGCAGCGGGGCCGCAGCCTCGGCATCCACCTGGTGCTCGCCACCCAGCGACCGGCCGGGGTCATCACCGACGCGATCCGAGCCAACACCGCACTGCGCATCGCACTCCGCGTCACCGACGCCGACGACAGCCGCGACGTCGTCGACGTGGCGGACGCTGCCGCGCTGCCCCGCGACCGCCCCGGGGTCGCCGTCGTCCGGACCGGCCCGGCATCCACGACGACCGTGCAGACCGCGTACAGCGGTGCGCCCGCCGCCGAACGGCCCAGGGTCGCGATCACTCCGCTCGAGGCGCCGACCCACCCGTCGCTCGCTCCGACCCGGTCCGGACCGGAGCAGACCGAGCTCGACCTCGCGGTCGGCACGATCGGCGAGGCCTTCACGCTCAGCGGCGCGCCGCTGCCCCGGAGACCCTGGGTCGAGCCACTCCCCGACGCGGTCGGCCTCGGCGACCTCGCTCGCGCCGAGTCCCCCGGCTGTCTGACCTTGGGACTCGTCGACCTGCCCGAGGAGCAACGCCGCTCCCTCCTGCGGGTCGAGCTGACCTGCGTCGGCGGGATCCTGATCTGCGGCGCGAGCGGGTCGGGGCGCTCGGAGACGTTGCGCACCATCGCCGCCGCTGCCGCGTCACACCCCGACGAGTCGATCCACGTGTACGCCATCGATGCCAGCGGGTCGCTCGGCGCGATGGCCGGAGTCGGCGACGTCGTCGACGCGACGGACGCCGAGCGGGTCCTGCGGCTCCTGCGGGATGTGGTGCAGCGGATCCGCTCCGTCCACGGTCCGACGAGCAGCCGGCGTGTGCTGCTCGTGGACGGCTACGCCGCGTTCGCCGAGGTCCACGAGCGGATCGACCGGGGCGAAGCGCTGGAGCTGCTCACCATCGCCGCTCGCGAGGGTCGGGCGCAGGGGGTCCACGTGGTCGTGACGGCCCAGCGCCGCTCCGAGCTGCCCCAGGCGCTCGCCGGAGCCCTCGGGGCGCACCTGCACCTCCGCGCCGCCACCGAGGACGACGCCGTACTCGCGGGGCTCCCACCCTCGGCGGCGGACCCGCACCGGCCGCCCGGGCGGGTCCTGCTCGACGGGCGAGAGGCACAAGTGGCCCGCGCCGGCGCTGCAGTGGTCGGGGGCGGCGACGTCGACCGGCTGCACCGACCGCTCGCCCCGCCGGTCGGACGACTCCCCCGCCTTCTCGATCTGGATCGGGTGGGACTCGACCGTGTCGCGCCGGATGCGGCGACCCCCGCCGGCGGGACGCGCAGCGCCACCGCGCCGTGGCTCCAACCGCTGGGGGTCGAGAGCGACCGACTGGAACCGGTGGCGGTGGAGCTGACCCATCACCATGCGCTCATCGCCGGTCCGCCGCGCTGTGGACGCTCGACCACGGTGGTCACCCTCACGCGCGGCGGCGATGCCGCGCTGCTCGCTCCGCGACGAGGGCCGGGGGACGAGGTCGGCTGGAGCGCATGCGCCATCGCCGCCGAGCTGACGCCGGCATCGATCGACGCCATCGTGGACCGGGCCGTGTCGGTCGCGGCGAGCGGCACGCCCAGCATCGTCGCGATCGACGATCTGTCGGAGCTGTTGGACTCGCATCTCGGCCCCACCGTCAGCTCGGCGTTGGCCCGGGTGCTCGACGCCGCCCACCGCTCGCCGGTGCGCCTCGTCGTGGCGGGTGAGATCGACGCGCTCCTGCGGTGCTACGACGACGGGCTCACCCGGTTGCGCAGCGGCCGGACGGGCGTGCTGCTGGGCTGCGACCCGGACCTGCACGCCACGCTGCTGCACGCCGAGGTGCGCAGCTGCGACGAGCTCGGGCGGGCGCCCGGGCGAGGATGGCTGGTCAGCCCCGACAGTGCCCGCGCGGTCCAGGTGGCATTGGTCCGTTGATCACGCCGGCCTGGCGATCAGGCGGCGAGGTCGTCGAGCAGTGCCAGGTCGCGCTGGTCGACCAGCGCGCTCAGCAGCGCGTGCTCGACGAGGTTTCGACGCCGGTCGGCAGCGCTCGCTCCGACACCGCCGAGGACGCCGGGAACGCCGGCGCGGTGCAGCTTCTCGCACAGGTGGTCGAGCTTGCGATTGAACTTCGCCAGGCTCCACCCGAGCCGGGCGGCGGCCGCTCGGTTCGCCGGCGGCGCCGTCCTGGTCCGCCGGGGATCGCGGAGCCGAGCCTCGCAGACGGCGACGAGCAGCAGCCGCTGGTCGTCGTTGAGCTCGACCCGCCCCCAGTCGAGCGTGGTCGTCCCCTCGACCCCCTGAGCGCCGAGCAGGTCGAGCTGCCACTCGTGCCCCTCGAGGCCCCCCAGGAGCTCGTAGCTGGCGCGCCCGGCCGAGAAGCTGACGCTGAACTCACCGTGGACGATGGCGAGCGCTGAGCCGGGGGCGACGGTCGAGGCGAGCGGTCCGTTCGAGTCGAGCACCACGATCGGGGTGGAGCGCGCGGTGTGCTCGAGGCACCACACCCCACCGCGGTCCACGAAGCGACCGAGACGTCGGTGCAGGTAGGGGTTGTCGTCGACCACCAGATCGGCGCACCGTCCGAAGGTGAGCGACCCGCCCGGCTCCAGCACCAGCTCGTCGCCGCAGAAGTCCAGATACAGCCGGCCAACCATGCGGCCATCCTATACGTTTCAATACATTTCATGCACTTCTGATCAGCTCGAGGCGAATCGGGGTGGGCAGATCGCCAGCGTGGTCCATGACTGGGGCGCCGCCCCGCCGGGCTCGGCATCGTCGGGATCCCAGTACTCCGCCCACCCGGACCCCACCGCTCCGGTTCGCCACGACGCGGCGAACCCGGCTGCCCCCGGCCCCGGGGGCAGCCCCAGCTCCAGCAGGTGGTCCAGCTGGGGCCAGCTCGGCCCTCGCCAGTACGAACCTCGCCGGTACGTCGGCTCGTCACGGTGCACCTGCGTGGGTCCGAACGCCCCACCGAAGGCGCCGGGGTCCACGAGCTCGTCGAGCACCTGCGCCCGGACGGCGGGGTCATCGACGACAAGGACGCCCAGCAGGGCCTCGGACGTGCGGATGCGACCTGACCCCGCCGCGGTGGGCCCGTCGTCGACGAAGGTCCGACACCCCGGGTCCCAGCGTCGGACGACCGCGTCGGCGAGCTCCGTCCCCCGGTCGGCGAGAGCGACGTCACCGGTGACACGAGCCAACGCCGTTGCGCTGTGGGCGACCAACGCCGAGAAGGCGACCGAGCCGACAGGGAAGGCGTCGTTGGCCACCGGCGACCCGGACGCCGAGCGCTCGATGCCCGCGAGCAACTCACCCTTGCGCCGGAACCACGTCGCTTCGTCGTAGGGGTCCTGCATGCGGTCCGTCGCGCGTTCGGCGACCGGGACGATCAGGTCGTCCCAGCGGGGGGTGTGGTCACACCCCGACTCCCACGGGTGGACGATCTCGACGAGGCCGGCCGGACTGCGCCGCCGACGTTCCAGGAGGAACCGCAACCCGTCGGTGGCAGCCGCGAGCGTGTCGGGTTCGACCTCGACCCCGCGCCGCGCCAGCTCGGCGATGGCATGGCCGTACACCGGCGGCTGGGTGATCGACGAGGTCGCGCGCCGCCCCCAGAACCCCGCGTGGCCCTCGAACCCGTCGAGGTACTGCAGGTGGGGCACGAACCCGTCGGCGGTCCGGGCCGACAACGCGACGGACAGCTCCGAACGGGCACGGGTCGCGTCGCCCAGCTCGGCCCAGACGACGGCGTGGAAGCACGAGTCCCAGAGCCACAGCCACGGATAGGTGCCGGCGTTCGGACAGGTGAACCCGGGTGGCCGCCAGTGGCCGTCGAGAACCCCCCGGGCCCGTCGCGCCAACTGGTCCTGGTCGGGTGACCGGCCGGAGGACATCGGCGACCACCCTAACGTGGGCCCTCGATGGGCCCCCACGTAGCGTTCGTGTCCTTCCGATTCGGTCGCACCGACGGGGTCTCGGTCGTCACGCGGACCTGGATCGACGCGTTCCGCGCCTTCGGCTTCGACGTCCGCACGGTCTCGGACGGCTCGACCCCCTGGCCCGACGTCGACCACGACTGCATCCCTGGCCTGGGCTTCGTCGCCGAGGGGACCGACGACCGGGACGACCCTGGCACGCACCTCGACGAGCCGCTGCGAACCGCGCTCGCGGACGTCGACCTCGTGGTGGTCGAGAACCTCCTGACGATCCCGATGCGGCTGGCGGCGTCGCGTTCGCTGGGGCGGGTGCTGGCCGGGCGCCGGGCGATCGTCCATCACCATGACCCACCGTGGAGCCGGGAGCGCTTCGCGGGGATCACCGAGTTGCCGGCCACCGACCCGGCGTGGCGCCACGTGGCGATCAACCGCGGCCTCGTCGCCGAGCTCGCCGGCCTCGGCATCGATGCCGAACTGGTCCACAACGGATTCGCCGCTCCGGCGTCGCGGACGAGCGAGGAACAGCTCGCACTGCGCGCCGGTGTCCGAGCGGCGCTCGGCGTCGCCGCGGATGCCGCACTCATCGCCCACCCGGTGCGGGCGATCGAGCGCAAGAACGTCCCGGCGGCGATCCGTCTCGCCGAGGCGGTCGGGGCGACCTACTGGCTGTTGGGCCCCGCCGAGGAGGACTACGCGGAGCGTCTGGCGGCGGTGCTGGCCGCGGCACGGTGCCCGGTCGTGCACCACCCCTGGGACGACACCGACGGCATCTACGCGGCGGCGGACCACGTCGCGTTCCCATCGACCTGGGAGGGGTTCGGCAACCCGCCGATCGAGGCCGCGCTCCGACGACGAACCGTGTCGGTCGGGAGCTACCCGGTGGCCGACGAGCTGGCCGAGATCGGCTTCGAGTGGTTCGCCGCCGATGACGACGTCCGGGTCCGGCTGGTGCTGGAACACCCCGATCACCCGACGATCCGATCGCTGATCGACATCAACGAACGGGTCGCGACCGAGCACTTCTCGATCCCGGTGATGCGGGCACGGCTCCACGACGTGCTCGATGCGGCAGGCTGGGCACCATGAGTGACCCGGTTCTCGAGCGACGCGAGCGCATCCGCCGCTGGAGCGACCTCGGCAAGCGCGTGGGCTACAGCTGCTTCGCCGTCGCTGTGGTGCTCTTCGTCGTCGCGTTCATCGCGCAGTTCCCGAGCTGGCTCGTCACGTTGATCGTGGCGGCGATGGTGCTGGGCTCGATCGCGTTGCCGCCGGCGATCGTCTTCGGGTACGGCGTCAAGGCCGCTGACGCCGAGGACCGCGGCGAGCCCTTCGGCTACTGACCCTCGATGGGGTGCGCCTCGAGCACGGTCCAGACCGGATCGGTCTGGTACTCGGGGCCCGGCACCTGGCCACACGTCGGCCGCGGGATGTGCCGCTCGACCCCGACCGTGACACGCAGTGCACCCGACGGCGACCGCGCCTCGAGGGTCGTGGTCAGCGTCGCACGGTCGAAGCCGACGACGGTGATCTCTCGGGGCTGCGCCGCCCATGCCCAGCCCCACTCGGCCAGCCCGGCGCGGTCGGCGACCTGCGCAGGTGCGCCGGCGACCGACGACGCACCGCGGCACCGTGCGAGCACCGGCGCGCCGGGCGCGGTGTCCCGACGGGTGATCGCCGCCGCCGCCGCGGCGTCGAGGTGCGCCCAGGCGTAGCCGTCGGGGAAGCTCAGCGCTGTCGGAGCGAAGCGGTGCCCACCGGTGTGCGACGTCCGCCACAGACGGAGCTCCCCCGCCGCCACCAGATCGGCCAGCTGCTCCTCGGCCTCGGCGAACAACGTCGACCCCGACCCGCCGCAACACACGTCGCGGCGCCCGTGCGTGCACACCAACAGGTCGATCGTGTCACCGGCCGCCTCG
Source organism: uncultured Microthrixaceae bacterium (assembly GCA_942490665.1). GTDB lineage: Bacteria > Actinomycetota > Acidimicrobiia > Acidimicrobiales > Microtrichaceae > SKRR01. The sequence goes on along the minus strand of CALNXV010000044.1, from coordinate 130,822 downwards.
GGTGCCGGATCGACGCGGCCGAGAGCGTCGTCGTCAGCCCGGAGGACCGCACGGGCCAGGTCCTCCACCTCGTTCGCGCGGACCCTCCACGCTCGGCGACGGTACGGGCCGGGGGTCCCGTCGGTGTCGAACGCAAGGACGAGCGTGGGTCGGTCGGGGGAGCGATCGACGACGGGATCTGTCGGCACGAGCCCCTGGGGCCGCCACGTCCGGCCGTCCGCCCCGGTCAACGTCACTCCCGCGTCGAGCGCCGCGAAGGGTCCCTCATCGGCGATGTCCGGGCCCCACGGCAAGGGCACCTCGACGCAGAGGAACCCGTCGTAGGCGCCGGCCGTCCCGACGGGATCGGCCCCGGACGCCTCGTGGAACGGGGCACAGCGCAAGGGGTCGATCTCGAGGTCGGGAGCGAGGTCCACGACGCGCATGGTAGGCCGTGCCGTGGGCTCTCCGACCCCGACACCTGTCGGTTACCGGCGGGTAACATACACTGTCGACATGCGTCTCCCTGCGGCTCAACGACGAGAGCAGCTCCTCTCGACCGCCGTCACCGTGTTCGCCGAGCACGGCTACCACGCCACCTCGATGAACGACGTGGCCGAGGCCGCGGGGGTCACCAAGCCGGTGCTCTACCAGCACTTCAGCTCGAAGCGGGAGCTGTTCGTCGAGCTGCTCACCGAGATCGGCGACGAGCTCCGTGAAACGATCGCCAAAGCCACCGCGGACGCCGCGGGGCCCCGCCAGCAGATCGAGCACGGCTTCCGCGCCTACTTCCGCTATGTCGGCGAGTCGACCGACGCCTTCCGCGTGCTGTTCGGATCGGGGGCACGACGGGACCCGGAGTTCGCCTCCTTCGCGCGGGCGGTCGAGGCCTCGATCGCGGAAGCCATCGCCGAGCTGATCGTCGTCGACGGCGAGCCCGTCGCGCAGCGCCTGCTCCTCGCCCACAGCATCGTGGGCATGACCGAGGCCGCCTCGCGGCACTGGCTGGCACACGACCGCGAGCCGGACGTCGACGTGCTCGCCGCGCAGCTGTCCCAGCTGGCGTGGTCGGGGCTGCGCGGCGTGCGCACCCCCGACTGAGTCGGACACCGCGCCACCTAGGCTGCGGACATGGCCGCGGACTGGTTCGAAGTGATCATCGAGATCCCACGGGGATCGCGCAACAAGTACGAGGTGGATCACGACTCCGGGGCGACCTGGTACGACCGGCACCTCTACTCGACGACGGTCTACCCGACCGACTACGGGTTCTTCCCCGACACCCACGCCGAGGACGGCGACCCCCTCGATGCGCTGGTGCTCCTGGAGGATCCGACCTTCCCGGGCTGTCACGTGCGGGCCCGTCCCGTGGCGGTGCTCGAGATGACCGACGACGCCGGGCGTGACCTCAAGGTGCTGTGCGTCCCGGCGGGCGACACCCGCTGGAACGGCTACCAGGACGTCGGGGACGTACCGGCGCACATGCTCGCGGAGATCAAGCACTTCTTCGAGGTCTACAAGGACCTCGAGCCGCACAAGAGCAGCGACGTGGGCGACTGGGGGGACCGCGCGACCGCGATCGAGGCGATCGCCGCGGCGCGCGCCGCCTGGCGCTCGCCGTCGCACTGAGCGGTCACACGCCACGAGCAGGATCCGACCGGTTCGCGAGGTCCCCCGGTACTGTGACGAGGTTCACTTGAACCCACGAAAGGGGGCGACATGCTCGCCCAGAACGCGATCCTCGCCCAGGAGACCTCCGACGCCGCCGCAGCAGGCGGACTCGGCGTCCTGTTCATCGTCTACCTGGCCCTGCTCGTCGTGTACCTCGTGGCGTGGTGGAAGATGTTCACGAAGATGGGCCAGCCCGGCTGGGTGGGGATCGTCCCGATCCTGAACGTCTACGCCATCTACAAGCTGGCCGGGCGTGAGTGGTGGTGGGTCCTGCTGCTCTTCGTGCCGTGCATCAACCTCGTCGCCCTGTGGTTCCTCGCCAGCGACACGTCCAAGCTGTTCGGCAAGGAGATCGGCTGGACGCTGCTGCTGTTCTTCCTGCCCGGCATCGGGCACCTGGTCCTCGCGTTCGGTGACTCCCGCTACGTGGGCCCCGCCGAACAGGTCATCTGAGCGGACGGCTCAACCGACCGATTCGAAGCCGAGGGTCTCGGCCCGGAACGTGTACTCGCCGATCTCGGCGGTCTGGTTCCGGGCCATCCTCGCCGCCAGGTCCCGCACGCGAGGGTCCTCGGCGCGCTCGGCGGCGTCCTCGGCCATGTGGATGCCACCACGGTGGTGCTCGTTCATCAGCTCGATGAACATCCGGTCGGCCTCGGAGCCGGTCGTGGAGCGGAACTCGGCGAAGCGCTCCTCGTCCACGATGCCGGGCATCACGTCGAGCGGCGTGGGCATGCCCATCCAGCGCATCGAGTCGCGGTCGGGGTCCCCGGTGTCGTACCCCCAGTCCTCGAGCAGGGCGGTCATGTAGCCGATCTCGTACTGCTGGGCGGCCACGGCCTCCTGGGCGAAGTGGCGCACGATGTGGTCCGAGGCGTTGTCGGACCCGATGAGCCCGAGCTGCACGGCCTGTTCGTGGTGGAAGACCATGTCCTGGAGGAACCCGACGTCCACGGACTCCTCCCCCGGGGACGAGATGCGGTCGGCGAGCTGGACCGAGAGCAGCGCCGCGAACAGCGCGACGACCGCGACGAGGCCGACCACCCGGGGGGTGCTCCAGAAGGGCCGGTCATCGACCTGGGGCTCGTCCTCGTCGGGCTCCACGGCCCACAGGGTACGGGGTGATCCCTGTCGAGGACGGCGGGCCGTCCGTCGCGCTGAGCACGTCCACATGGGCGCACGCAGCCGCCGGTAGCGTGATTCGCCATGCACACCTCGAGTCCGCGACGTCGCGGCACGGCGGCGGTCATCGGCGTGGTGTCGGTGGCGGTGATCGCGCTCAGCCTCGTCGGGTTGGTGGCGCTGGGCATCCTGCGTGCGTTCGACCCGTTCGGGACCGAGGAGGTCGACCGTTCCGGCGCGACCGTCGTCGAGCGCATCCGTGACCTCGAGGAGTTCACCGCCGCCGAGGGGTCCTTCACCCAGGACGTCGACATCGAGGAGGACGCCCGCTGGGTGCCCGACTTCATCCGGGGCGAACGCGCCGTGATCATCGTGTCGGGAACCGTCCGTGCCACGGTCGACCTCGGCGGCCTCGACGCCGACGCGGTGACCGTCGACGACGAAGCGGGCCGCATCCGCCTCGTGCTGCCCGAACCGACGCTCAGCGACGCCGAGATCGACGAGTCCTCCGCCCGTGTGGTCAGCCGGTCCCGCGGTCTGCTCGACCGGGTCGGCGACCTGTTCGCCGAGAACCCGACCGACGACGCCGAGCTGTACGAGGCCGCGGAGGACAAGGTCAACGACGCGGCGCGGGAGTCGGATCTGATCGAACAGGCCCGAGCCAACACCGAGGAGTGGATGGAGACCTTCCTCGGCGCAGCCGGGTTCGACGAGGTCGAGATCAGCTGGCAGGACCGATCGGAGTGACCATGGCATCCGAGCCAGCAGCGCCCGAGCCGACGAGCGTCGCGCCCAGGTGGGCGGCGCAGGTCCTCGAGGCGTACAAGATCTACGGCGTCGGCGAGGGCGAGGTCCGCGCGCTCGACGGGGTCACCGTGGGCTTCGAAGCAGCACGCTTCACCGCCATCATGGGACCGTCCGGCTCGGGGAAGTCGACGCTCATGCAGTGCGCCGCCGGGCTCGACCGCCTGAGCAGCGGCCGGTCGTTCATCGGCGACGTGGACATCTCGACGCTGTCCGAGAAGCAGCTCACGCTGCTGCGACGAGAGAAGGTCGGGTTCGTGTTCCAGCAGTTCAACCTGCTCGCGACACTCACGGCGAGGGAGAACATCACGTTCCCCCTCGACCTCGCCGGTCGGAAGCCCGACCCCGACTGGATGCGCCACGTCATCGAGACGGTGGGGCTGACCGACCGACTGGGCCACAAGCCCTCCGAGCTCTCCGGTGGCCAGCAGCAGCGCGTCGCCGTCGCCCGGGCGCTCGTGGAGCGGCCCGACATCATCTTCGCCGACGAGCCGACCGGGAACCTCGACTCGCACTCCTCCGCGGAGATCCTGGGCTTCATGGCAGCCGCGGTCGCCGACTTCGGCCAGAGCGTCGTCATGGTCACCCACGACCCGGTTGCGGCCGCCTATGCGAGCCGGGTGCTGTTCCTCGCCGACGGCCGGATCGTGCACGAGCTGATGTCTCCGACCAGGGACACCATCCTCGACGCGATGCGCCGCCTCGGCGACTGAGCCCGTGTTCCGCTACGCCCTCACCAGTCTGCGCGCCAATCTGACGCGGCTCGCCTCCACCGCGCTGGCCGTGGTGATCGGCATCACGTTCCTCTCGGCGGGGTTGCTGCTCACCGACGCGATGCGCGCCGGGCTGACCGGCGATGTCGAGGCGCAGTACGAGTCGGTCGATCTGGCACTCGTCGCGCGCAGCTCGGAGGGGGGCTTCGGGCTCCTGCAGACGATTCCCGCAGACACGCTCGAGCTCGCCCGCTCGACCGATGGCGTCGCTGCGGCGGCCGGTGAGATCCTCGCTGACGCCCGGGTGCTGCGCGACGACGGGTCATCGGTGAGCCTCCGGTCCCAGGGGCGGGCCTGGATCGACGACGAGGCGCTCAACCCGCTCACCCTGCTCACGGGGTCCGCCCCCGACGCCGAGGACGACGTCGTGCTCGACCGCGGTCTCGCCGGCGATGCCGGGGTCGGCGTCGGTGACACCGTGCGCCTCGAGACACCAGCGGGCGTCCGCGCAGCGACCGTGAGCGGCATCTCGAGCTTCGGCGACCAGGATGCACTCGACCCGGGCGGCACGATCTCCTTCCCCGAAGACACGGCCATCGACGTGTTGAACTCCGGGCTCGCCGGCTTCAGCGACGTCATCATCCGCACCGACGAGGACCCCGCCGCGGTCGCCGAGCGGCTGGGGTCACAGGTGAGTGGTTCGGTGGAGGTCCAGACCCGAGCCGAGTTCATCGAGACGTCGACCGAGAACGCGGCGGCGTTCATCGACATCCTCCGCCCCATCCTGTCCGGGTTCGCCTACCTCGCGATGTTCGTCGCGGCATTCGTGATCTTCAACACGTTCTCGGTGGTGGTCACCCAGCGGCTGCGCGAACTGGCGCTCATCCGAGCGATCGGCGGCACGCCGGCACAGGTGCGACGCTCGCTGCTGGTCGAGGGCCTCGGCGTCGGGCTCGGCGCGAGCGTCGTCGGGGTGGTCGCCGGCTTCGGGGTCACCCACCTCGTGTTCTGGGTGCTCGGCCGCTTCGACGTCGGGCTCCCCAGCGGCCGGGTGTCGCTGACCCTCGGCACCGTCGTGCTCTCGATCGCGGTCGGCACCGTGGTGACGGTCCTGTCGGTGATGGTGCCGGCGTTCCGGGCCGGGCGGACCAAACCGGTCGAGGCGATGCGGTCCAGTGCCGTCGACACCTCGGGCACCTCCACCGCCCGGGCGATCATCGGCGGCACCCTGCTCCTCGGGTCGCTCGGGTTCCTGGCGGCCAACCAGGTGCTCGACCCCCAGTGGTACCTGATCGCGCCCGGTGCGCTGCTGTTGTTCATCGGGTTGTTCGTCGGCGGACCGCTGCTCGCCCGGCTGTTCGCCCTACTGGTCCGGCCGTTGCTGTCGACCGCCGGGCTGACCGGGCGCCTGGCGGCTGACAACAGCGTGCGCAACCCGAAGCGCACCGCCACCACGGCCAACGCCCTCGTCATCGGGCTGTTCCTGGTCACCCTCGTGACGGTGTCGGGCGAGGCGATCAAGTCGACGGTGGTGGATCAGCTCAACCAGCTGTCGTCCTCGGACTTCATCATCGCGTCCGAACGGTCCATCGACCCCGAGCTCGTCTCGGCCGTCGCCGACGTCGAGGGCGTGAGCAACACCGCGCCGCTGCGGTTCGGGGTCACGACCCTTGCCGACGGCGTCACGCCGGTGTTCGTGAGCACCGCGGACTTCGACGCGCTGGCCGACACCGCGGGCACCACCGTGATCGCCGGCTCGGCCGATCTGGTGACCGGCGGGTCGGGCATCGCGGTCCCCGACCTCACCGACTTCGGCGGCGGGGGCGGCGGAGCACAGCCGACCCTCGGGCTCGGCGACGAGGTCACCCTCCTCGGCGTCGATGGGCAGGACGTGACGCTGCGCACCGAAGCGGTGCTCGAGGGCAACCTCGACTCGCTGTTCCTGGGCTACCTCGTGAGCGAGGAGAGCTTCGAGGCACTGGTCGGCGAACAGCCGGTGTCGCTCGTCTTCATCCGGGTCGAACCCGGCGAGGCGGACGTGGTCGGGGGCCGGCTGGAGGCGGCCCTCGACGGCTTCACCGACGTCGAGGTGCAGTCGGGCAACTTCATCGGCGAGACCGTCGCCACGGTGTTCGACTTCCTGATCGGTGCGATCAACGCGCTCCTCGGCATGTCGGTGATCGTGGCGCTCGTCGGGATCGTCAACACGATGACGCTGTCGATCTTCGAGCGCCGTCAGGAGCTCGGCATGGTCCGAGCGCTCGGCATGACCCGATCGCAGGTGGGCCGGATGGTGCGCGCCGAGGCCGTGCTCATCGGCCTGCTCGGTACGGTCGTCGGCATGGCCGCTGGCGTGCTGCTGAGCTGGGTGGTCGTCTCGAGCGTCGGCCAGGGCGAGATCGGGCTGTCCTTCAACTGGGCCCGCGTCGGGCTGATCTTCGCCGTCGGCGTGCTGGTCGGGCTGATCGCCTCGGTGCTGCCGTCACGGCGCGCGACCAAGCTCGACATGCTCGAGGCGATGCGGTCAGAGTGAGCATCGCGATCCCAGCCACCCCAGTGGCGCAATCGCGCCCCGTGGAGTGTCCGCTCCAACAGCGTTCCGCACCTCGGAGTTTCCGCGGAATCGCCGAGGGGTGCTCTGGGTGACAGGGCGACCAGATGGCGCGCCAGTGTCACCCAGACTTCCCCAGGGCACCGTCCGACGCCGCCCCAGAACCTCGGAGACGGGTCGGGGCGCGCCGCGCCGCTGCGCCTCCACGACGAGGCGGGCCGCAGGTCAGGGCAGCATGCCCGCCGGACGCTCGATGCCCGCCGCGGCGAGGGTGTCGAGGTACAGCTGGGTGATCGTCTCGGCGTTCTCGACGTGGAAGACGTTGCCGTCGTCGTCGAGGAAGTCGAGGCCCTTGTCGATCACGAACTGGATCGTCGCGGGGCCGCCGCCCTCGGGCACGGCGAGGGTGTGCACCGAGCCGGACGGCTCGTAGATGTAGTCGCCGGCCGTGGCGGTCCAGTCGTACTCGAGGTAGCCCCACGTGCCGGCGATCGTCCAGGCGTGCACCTCACCGTGGTGGTAGTGCCGCGGCAGCACGATGCCGGGTTCGAAGCGGTTCATCAGCGTGTAGCGGCCGGTGTCCTCCCCGACGCGCAGCACCTTCATCTCGATGCCCGGGGCCAGCAGGGCCCACGGCACGTCCTCGGTGCGACAGACGCTGGTTCCGTCGCCCTGGTCGGTCGTGGTGGTCGGGTCGGTGACGGTCATGGGTGGTTCCCCCTGGGTCGGTTCCGATCACAGTACCGTCGGGAGCGGCCGCCGGACCTCGCGGGGGTCCGCCGTCCGCCCGGAGTCGATCGACTCGCCCGCGCACACGGACCGGAGCCCACCTGATGGATCTGCAGCTCTCCCACCTCGGCATCTGCGTGTCGGACCTCGACGCCTCGCTCCGGTTCTGGTGCGACGGGCTCGGCTTCCGCGTCGCCGAGCGCTTCGAGCTCGGCGACGACAGCTTGGTCGGCCTCGACCGCGCACTCGAGGTCACGTCCCCGGTCCGGGTCGTCTCCCAGTTCGTCCGATCCGACGCACTCGCGATCGAGCTGTTGGCCTACGCCGAGCCCGGGGCGACCGGTGCGCCCTCTGCATCTCGGGGCCGCCTCGGCATGACGCACCTGGCGTTCACGGTCGACGACGTGGGCGCAGCAGCGGCACACCTCGCCGCCCATGGCGGAACCGTGCTGGAGCACACCCGCGCCGAGCTCGGCGTCGAGCTGCTCTTCGTCGCGGACCCCGACGGGAACCGGGTCGAGCTGATGGGGCGCCCTGCGTGAACGACACCCGCCGGTGGGTCACCCGGGCGGTGATCGCCGTCGCCGTGCTGACCCTCGTCGGTCTCGGGCTGCTCTGGCCGCGTGGCGAGGCGCCGGACCTGGGCATCCAACCCACCGACTACGTCGACGCCACGGTCACCACGATCGAGCGCACCCGATGCAACGCGATCGAAGCCGACGCGCTCACCGACTGCTCCAGCATCGACGCCGAGATCACCTCGGGTGACGACACGGGCGAGACCGCTGTGTTCCTCGTGCGCGACACCGAGTTCGACGTACCCGAGCTCGACGTCGGCGACCGGGTGGTGCTGCTCGACGTCGCGACCAGTCCCCCGCCGTTCCGCTACACGTTCGCCGACCTGCAGCGCACGACGCCGCTGTGGGGGTTGCTCGCGCTCTTCGTCATCGCCGTGGTGGCGGTGGGACGCTGGCAGGGCCTGCGTGCGCTGGGCGGCATCGTCGGCAGCGTGGTCATCATCGTGGTGTTCCTCGTTCCCGCGTTGCTGCGGGACGAACCGGCGGTGATCATCGCGCTCGTGGGGAGCGCGGCGATCGCGTTCCTCGCGTTCTACCTCGCCCATGGCATCAACCCGGCGACAACGGTCGCGCTCGCGGGCACGCTGATCAGCCTCGTCGCGATCACGCTCCTGGCCCTCGTCGTCACGTCGACGGCCCAGCTGTCCGGGCTCGCCAGCGAGGACGCCCAGGCGCTGCGGGTCACCGCATCGGCGCTCGACCTGCGCGGGCTGCTCGTGGCCGGCATCGTCATCGGCGCGCTCGGCGTGCTCGACGACGTGACCGTCACCCAGGTGTCCGCCGTTGCGGCACTGCGCAGGGCGAACCCGTCGCTCGGCCGGGTCGAGCTGTACCGGGAGGCGATCCGGGTCGGTCGGGATCACGTCGCGTCGACGGTCAACACCCTGGTGCTCGCCTACGCCGGAGCGAGCCTCCCGCTGGTGCTGCTGTTCAGCCAGGGCTCGGCGCCGGTCGGGCGGATCATCACCAGCGAACTGGTTGCCGTCGAGATCGTGCGGATCCTGGTCGGCTCGATCGGGCTCATCCTCTCGGTGCCGATCACCACCGCGCTCGCTGCGGCGGTGCTCACGGGTGACGAGGAGGTCCACGCCGGCCACGACCACGGCCAGGTCGCGGAGCCATCGGCGCCGCTGGACGAACCCGCCGACGGCGGTCGACGCAACGGGGGCCGCGATGCGCGGGGCCGGCGCATCGGTGGCCGAGACGCCGGAGGCCGTGGCGATGGCTGGGATGCCTTCAGCCCCGAGGAGGACCCGATCTGAGCAGGACCAGGTCGTGTCAGGAAGCGTCCGACTCTCGTTGCGATCGGTGCTCGCCCAGGACAGCAACCGCCACGAGAGCGCGTGAGCGACGGTTCCGCCCGTCGTTCAGCATGCTCGAGCCCGGAGACCGCACGGGCGAGCGGTCGGACCTCGGGTCAGTGCTTGAAGTGCCGCTCGCCGGTGAGCACCATCGCCATGCCGGCCTCGTTCGCCGCGGCGATCACCTCGTCGTCGCGGATCGATCCCCCCGGCTGGATCACCGCCGTCGCCCCTGCCTCCGCAGCGGCGTCGAGACCGTCGCGGAACGGGAAGAACGCGTCCGACGCGCACGCGCCGCCCACGGCGCGCCCTGCCGCCTTCTCCGCGGCGATGCGCCCGGCATCGCGGCGGTTCTGCTGGCCTGCGCCGATGCCGACCGCCTGGCCGTCCTTGACCAGCACGATCGTGTTCGACGTGACCCGAGCGACGAGGCGCCAGGCCAGCTCCAGGTCGCGCCACTCGGCATCGGTCGGCGAGCGGTCGGTCGCCACCTGCCACCCGGCGCGGTCGAGGGACACCGCATCTGCGGTCTGCACCAGCAGCCCGCCCGAGATCGTGCGGATGTCGAGCGCCGGGGCCTGCGGCGCCGGGGCGGTGAGCACCCGGAGGTTCGCCTTCGCGGTCAGCAGCTCGAGCGCGGCGTCGTCGTAGGCGGGCGCGATGACGACCTCGGTGAACACCGGGGCGAGCGCCTCGGCCAGCTCGACGGGCACGGTCCGGTTCAGCGCGACGATCCCACCGTATGCAGAGGTGGGGTCGCCCTCGTGCGCCCGGACATAGGCGGCGGTGATGTCGGGGTCGATCGCGGCGCCGCACGGGTTCGCGTGCTTGATGACGACCGCCGCGGGCCCGTCGCCGAGTGAGTGCACCAGACGCCACGCAGCATCCGCGTCGTAGACGTTGAGGTACGACATCGCCTTGCCGTTCAGCTGCTCCGCAGCGTCCCAGCAGCCACCGGCGGGGAACGAGTACCTGGCGCCGGCCTGGTGGGGGTTCTCGCCGTAGCGGAGCTCCTGGGAGCGGGTCGCCGAGAGGTGCAGCGTCGCCGGGAGCGCAGCCTGCACCCCGTCATCGGCAGCGGTGTCCGGGCCGTCGCGCTCGTCGAACCAGGCGACGATCGCGGCGTCGTAGGCGGCGGTGTGGGCGAACGCCCGTCGTGCCAGGCGCCGGCGGGTCGCGTCGCTCACATCGCCCTCGCCGCGTAGCTCGTCGAGCACACCCGCGTAGTCGGCCGGGTCGACCAGGACCGCGACGTGCGCGTGGTTCTTGGCCGCGCCGCGGACCATCGCCGGGCCACCGATGTCGATCAGCTCGATCGACGGGTCGGACGCGAAGGGGTACAGGTTGACCGCGACCAGGTCGATCGGGCCGAGGCCGTGCGCCTCGAGGTCGGCCCGGTGGGTCGGGTCGTCGCGATCCGCGAGGATGCCGCCGTGGATCGCCGGGTGCAGCGTGACGACCCGGTGCCCGAGCATGTCCCCGAAGCCGGTGAGGTCCTCGGTCGGGGTGACCGCGACACCCGCCTCGGCGAGCACCCGGGCGGTCCCGCCCGAGGAGACGAGCTCCCAGCCGAGGTCCACCAGGGCACGACCGAGGTCCACCATGCCGGTCTTGTCGTACGCGGACAGCAGTGCCCGTCGGGTCATGTGTGTGCTCCTGGTCCAGGATCGATCGGAGGGTGTCGACGTAGAGCCGGCGCTCCACGACCTTGATGCGTTCGTGCAGGCTCGCCTCGTCGTCGCCGGGGAGCACCTCGACGGCCTCCTGGGCGAGGATCGGGCCGGTGTCGACCTGCTCGGTGGCGACGTGCACGGTGCAGCCCGTGACCTTCACGCCGTGGGCGAGCGCCTCGCCGACCGCGTTCCAGCCGGGGAACGCGGGCAGGAGGGAGGGATGGGTGTTCACGATCCGTCCCGGATACGCCTCGAAGGCGCCCGGAGCGAGGATGGTCCCCCATCCCGCCATCGCGACCAGGTCGATGGCCGCGATGCTGAGCCGGTCGAGCACCCGATCGGTGAACCCGCTCCGGTCGAAGTCGTCCGAGAAATCGGTGCGCTCCACCAGCTCACAGTCGAGTCGGTGGCGCGCGGCGACGTCCTGGACCGCGCAGCGGCGGTCGACGAGCACCAAGGAGATGGGCAGGCCGGCGCTCGCCATCGCGTCGAGGAGGGTGCCGCTCCCCGAGGCGAGGACCGCGAGTCGCATGCGCTGAACCTAGATCCTCGACCTAGAGGCTGTTGACGATCTCCACCATCAACTCGCCCGCCTCGGTGGGGTTGGCGCCGACCTTGACCCCTGCGGCCTCGAGCGCATCCATCTTCGCGGCGGCCGTGCCCTTGCCGCCCGAGACGATGGCGCCGGCGTGGCCCATCTTCTTGCCGGCCGGCGCGGTCTGCCCGGCGATGTAGCCGACGACCGGCTTGGAGACCTTCGCGGAGATGAACTCCGCTGCCTCTTCCTCGGCCGAGCCGCCGATCTCGCCGATCATCATGACCGCGGCGGTCTCGTCGTCCGCCTCGAACCGCTCGAGGCAGTCGATGAAGGTGGTCCCGGGAACCGGGTCGCCGCCGATGCCGACGCAGGTGGTCACACCGATGCCCTGCAGCTTCAGCTCGTAGAGCGCCTGGTAGGTGAGCGTGCCGGAGCGGCTGACGATGCCGACGTTGGGCCGCCGGGCTTGGCGATGTGGCCGGCGGTGATGCCGATGTTGCACTTGCCGGGGCTGATGATGCCGGGGCAGTTGGGTCCGAGGAGCTGCACACCGGGGAAATCCCGCTTCAGCTTGTTGTAGAACCAGGCCTCGTCGTGGGCGGGCACGCCCTCGGTGATGCAGACGATGAACTCGACGCCGCCCTCGGCGGCCTCCATCACCGCGGAGCGCACGCCCGGGGCGGGGATGAAGATGCAGCTGGCGTTCGCGCCGGTGGCCTCGACGGCCTCGGCGACCGAGGCGAAGATCGGCACGCCGTCCACGTCGGTGCCGGCCTTCTTCGGGTTGGTCCCGGCGACGACCTGGGTGCCGTAGTCACGGTTCAACAGGCCGTAGTAGCGGCCCTGGCTGCCGGTGAGGCCCTGGTAGACGACCTTGGTGGTCTCGTCGACGAAGATGCTCATGATCGGGTCTCCTTCTCAGCTCGCGCCGGCGAGCTGCACGGCGGTGCGAGCTGCGTCGAGCATCGTGGGCTGCATCTGCAACCGGTCGGACAGGTGCGGGCGGAGGATCTCGCGACCCTCCTCGGCGTTGGTGCCGTCGAGGCGGATCACGATCGGCGCGTCGATCGTGACGCGGCCGAGGGCTTCGACGATGCCGTTGGCGACCTCTTCGCCACGGGTGATGCCACCGAAGATGTTGATGAAGATCGACCGGACCGCCGGGTCGTTGTTGATGACCTCGAGCGCGCCGGCCATCACGTCCGCGTTGGCGCCGCCACCGATGTCGAGGAAGTTGGCGGGGCTGCCGCCGACCTGGTTGACGACGTCGAGGGTGCTCATCGCGAGCCCTGCGCCGTTGGCGATGATGCCGACCGATCCGTCGAGCCCGACGTACTGCAGACCCTTCTCGTGGGCGGCCTGCTCGCGCTCGTCGCGCACCTGGGTGGCGGCGAACTCGTCCCGGTCGTGGCGGTAGTCCGCGTTCTCGTCCAGGGTGACCTTGGCGTCGAGGGCGTGCACCTCGCCGGTCGGCTTGAGGATGAGCGGGTTGATCTCGGTGAGGTCCGCGTCACCGTCGGTGTAGGCCCGGTAGAGCTTCAGGAGGATGTCCACCGCGCCGTCCGTCGCGGCCGGGTTCAGCTGCGCGGCGGTGACCCACGCGCGAGCGGTCGCCTCGTCGAGGCCGTCGACCGGGTCGATCCAGATCTTGGCGATCGCGTCGGGGTTCTCCTCGGCGACGGTCTCGATCTCGACCCCGCCCTCGGCGGAGAGCATGCCGAGGTGCGCCTTGGCCGAGCGGTCGAGGGTGAAGCTGGCGTAGTACTCCTCGGCGATGTCGGACGCGACCTCGACCCAGATCACCTCGACCGTGTGGCCCTTGATGTCCATGCCCAGGATGTTCCCGGCGTGCTCGCGCACCTCGTCCGCTGTCTCGGCCAGCTTGATGCCGCCGGCCTTGCCGCGACCACCGACCATGACCTGCGCCTTCACCACCACCGGGAACTGCCCGATGCGCTCCGCCGCGGCGACCGCATCCTCGACGGTGGTCACCGCCTCGCCCTTCGACACGGGGATGTCGTAGGAGGCGAAGAACTGCTTGCCCTGGTACTCGAAGAGGTCCACCCTCGTCTGCCTTCCTGGTCGGCGCCCGGGTGCGACGTCGTGGTCGAGCACCCGGCGGGGGATACTAAGCGGGTGAACGAGCCGACCCCATATCGACACCCCTCGCACTGATGCCCGTCGAGCGCCGCAGCGGCACCAAGCAGGTCACCTCGGTGGTCGTCGCGCTCATCGCCGTGGCGGTCGCGGTCGGGCTCGCGTGGGGGATGCTGAGCCTGGCGAGCGGCGGCGACGGTCCGGTCCGCCTGCAGCTCGGCGACGAGGAGTTCGACGCGGGGCAGGCGGAGCGCCTGACCGCACAGATCGCCGAGGACGGACCATTGCTGTTCAGCGACGTCTCGGGGCGGGGGCAACGCAACCCGATCTTCCTGAACCACTTCGGCGAGGACCCCGAGACGCGCTGGGTCGCGTTCCCGGCGGTCCTGCCTGACGCCTCCGAGGGCTGCTTCCTCGCCTGGAACGCTGAGCGGGAGCTGTTCGAGGAGCGCGCCGCGGTCGAGGGCGGAGGGCGGGACCAGGGCGAGCTCTGCTCGGACGAGACGGTCCCCCCCAACGGCGCCGGACTGCAGCAGTTCAGCTGGGAGGTCGACGACGAGGGTGCGCTCATCGTCGACCTGCGCACCGAGGACGCCGACGTGGCAGGTCCCGACGGTGGCGGCTGACCCGCTGAACTGCTGTGCCAGCGACGCGCGCGCTAGTCGGCGAAGAGCGGCAGGAGTTGATCCCGCTGGACCTTGCGCGTGCCCGTGCGAGGGAGCTCATCCACGACGACGACCCGCCGGGGCGCCTTGTAGTGGGCCATGCGCTCCGCTGCCCACGTGACCAGCTCGTCGGGAGTCGTCCGTGCGCCCCGTCGAAGCCGGACCGCCGCCACGGGCACCTCGCCGAGGGTGTGGTCGGCCAGGCCGACCACCGCCGCTTCGAGCACATCCGGGTGCTCGACGAGATCGGCCTCGACCTCGAGGGGATACACCGAGTACCCACCGGACTTGATGAGCGCCTTGGCGCGGCCATGGAACATCACCGTGCCGAACGGACCGGACCGCACCAGGTCGCCGGTGCGCAGCCACCCGTCGGCGGTGATGGTCGCCGCGGTCGCGCCCTCGTCGCCCCAGTAGCCGGCCAGCACTCCGGGACCGCGTAGGCGGAGCTCGCCGACCTGACCCGCGGCAACCGGCTCGCCGTCCTCGTCGACCACGGACATCTCCCAGCCGGGCATCGACACCCCGAGCGAGTCGCCCAGCCCGACGGGCAGCAGCGGTGGGGAGATCTTGGTCGCCACGTTGCCGCCGACCTCCACCATGCCGTACCCCTCCACGAACGTCGCCTCGCCGACCGGACCGAGGCCCGGCACCCGGAGTGTCGCGCCGAAGGACTTGAAACTGCGGGCGAGCTCCGCGGGCATGACGTCGGCACCGCTGATCCAGACGCGCACCGAGCGCAGGTCGCGCTCCGCCGCTCCTCGTTCCAGCATCGACTGGTACATCGCCGGCACACCGATGAAGGCCGAGGCACGGCGCTCCTCGATGATCTCGAGCAACCGCACCGGGGAGAACCGGTCCAGGAAGTACACGGGGATCCCGGCGAGGGCCGGTCCGAGCACCGCGACGAAGCCCATGATGTGCGCGACGGGGAGCGACATGACGATCTCGTCGGAGCGCAGGAACCCGGGCCATGCGGCGGCGGGGGTGAGCTGGCCGACGAGCGCACGGTGGGTGAGCTCCGCGCCCTTGGGGGCGCCGGTGGTGCCCGACGTGTAGAAGAGCGCTGCGACGTCGCGCAGCTCGCGGACCGCGGGGGTGGGCGGTGTCGTGCGCGAACCGCGGCCGCTGTCGAGCTCGGCGGCGTCGTGCACGACCAGGGTCGCCCCGGAGTCCGCGATCACGTGGTCGACCTCGGCATCGCGCATCTGGGGGTTCACGGGTGCGGGCAGCCCGCCGGCTCGGGCGACCGCCAGGCAGACCAGCAGCTGGTCGATCCCGTTCGGGGTGGCGACCACGACGGGTCGGCCCGCCGGGCTGCGTGCCGCGACGGCCGCGGACCAGCGCCGGACCCGATCGGCCGCGCCGCGGTGGGTGAGCGTCCGGACCGCGCCGTGCTCGTCCTCCTCGACCACGAAGGTCGCGTCGCCGTGCAATTCGGCGAGTCGGTCGGCCAACGTCGCCAGCGTGGCGTCGCGGCGCAGCACCAACTGCGCCCGTCGGGCAAGTCCCATCATGTCGTCACCTTCTCGATCGGTGCCCAGGACAGCAAGAGTCGCTTCTCCCCCACCGTGGCGAAGTTGACCACGGCCTCGGCGCGATCACCCTCGCCCTCGACGAGCAGCACCACCCCGTCGCCCCACACGTTGTGGCGCACGTCATCGCCGACACCGACGCCGGAGCTCGTGGGCCCGGGTGGGGGGGCGGCGACGGGCGGGTGGCCCGCCCGTCCGACCATGCTGGTCGCTCCCGCGGCCGCGCTGGGGCCACGACGTCGACGTGGCCCAGCCCCACGCCGCGACCCGTCCGGAGCGTCGGCTCCGGCCTGGTCCCGGCTGGCCGCGGCCTCCTCGACGAGGTCGGTCGGGGAGTTCGTCGAGGAACCGGCTCGGCGGGTTGTACTGGGTGCCGCCGAACAACGTGCGCGACCACGCGTTGGTCACGTACAGCCGCTGGCGGGCCCGCGTGATGCCGACGTAGCAGAGGCGCCGCTCCTCCTCGAGCTCGGCGGGCTCGGTGAGTGCCCGCTGGTGCGGGAACACGCCCTCCTCCATACCGGCGAGCACCACCACGGGGAACTCGAGCCCCTTCGCGGCGTGCAGCGTCATCAGCACGACTCCGGTCTCGGAGGGGTCGTCGGGGTCCGGGAGCTTGTCGGTGTCAGCGACGAGCGAGACCTGCTCGAGGTACTCCTCGACGGTCTCGAACTCCGATGCCATCCCGACGAGCTCGGCCAGGTTCTCGGCGCGCGACTCGTTCTCGATCGACGGGTCCGCCCGGAGCTCGTCCAGGTAGCCGCTCCGCTCCAGCAGCGCCGTGAGCACCGCGGCGGGGCCGGTACCGAGGTCGCCGCCGAGATCGTCGAGCAGGCGAGGAACGACTCGATCCCCTCGCCGAGCGCGCCGAGACACCCCGGCCTCGTCCCAGCGCCGGAGCGCGTCGACGAAGGTCAGGTCCTTCGTGCGGGCGAACGCGTCGAGGCGGCCGACGGTCTGGTCGCCCACGCCGCGCTTGGGTACGTTCAGCACCCGCTTGACGCTCACCTCGTCGGTCGGGTTGACCACGGCGCGCAGGTAGGCGAGCGCGTCCTTGACCTCGCGACGGTCATAGAACCGGGTCCCGCCCACCACGCGGTACGCGATGCCCGCCCGCAGCAGCTGCTCCTCGAGCACCCGGCTCTGCGCGTTGGTGCGGTAGAAGACCGCCATGTCGGCCCAGCGCAGGTCCCCTCCGTCGTGGAGACGGGTGAGCTCCCGACAGATCCATTGCGCCTCGTCGACCTCGTCGTCGCCACGGAAGCGGATGATCCGGTCTCCGGCACCGGCGTCGGTCCACAGGTCCTTGGGGGCGCGCGCGAGGTTGTGGGAGATGACGGCGTTGGCCGCGTCGAGGATCGTCTGGGTGGAGCGGTAGTTCTGCTCGAGCACTACGACGGTCGCGTCGGGGAACGCGGTCTCGAAGTCCAGGATGTTGCGCATGTCGGCCCCGCGGAACCGATAGATCGACTGGTCGCTGTCCCCCACCACGCACACGTTGCGGTGCTCCTTGGCCGATCTGGACCACCAGCTCGTTCTGCACCGCGTTGGTGTCCTGGTACTCGTCGACCAGCACGTGCGCGAACCGTCGCCGGTACTGCTCGAGCACCTCGGGCTCGGTGCGGAGCAGCTCGACGGTGACCCCGAGCAGATCGTCGAAGTCCATCGCGCCGGCCTGGTTGAGCCGGGCCTGGTACTCGAGCGTACACCTCGGCGATCTTGCGCTCGGTCGCCACGGTGGCGCGCTCGGCGAACTCGAACGGCGACTGGCCGTCGTTCTTCGCCGCCGAGATCGTGGCGTGCACCGAGCGCGGCGGGAACCGCTTGGGGTCGATGTTCAGGTCCCGCAGGACGTAGCTGGTGAGTCGTACGGCGTCGGCCTGGTCGTAGATCGTGAACGCGGAGGGGTAGCCCAGCCGCTGCGCGTCGCGGCGCAGGATGCGCACGCAGGCCGAGTGGAACGTCGAGATCCACATCTTCTGCGCGACCGGACCGACGAGGCGACCGATGCGCTCGCGCATCTCCGCCGCGGCCTTGTTGGTGAACGTGATGGCCAGCACCTCGAACGGCGAGATCGCCCGGGTCTCGACGAGGTGCGCGATGCGGTGGGTCAGGACACGGGTCTTGCCCGATCCGGCGCCGGCGACGACGAGCAACGGGCCCTCGCCGTGGGTGACCGCCTCCAGCTGGGCCGGGTTCAGCCCACTGAGCAGGTCGTCGGGAGGCATCGACCGAACCCTACCGCCGGGTCACGACACCCCTGGCGCCGCTGGGCCGTCGGGCACCGCCAGCCGCTCGTCGAGGAAGTCGAGCACCTGCTCGAGCGCCTCCCGGGTCGGCTGACCCGGCTCGTCGACCAGGTCCTCGGTGAGCACCGAGTGCGCTGCGCGACCGTGCCCCCACGGATTGCCGGGCGAGGAGTCGATCTCGACGCCGATGAACCCCGCACCGAGCTGGTGCCGCAACGCGGCGAACCGGTCCGCCGGGACGGCCCGGTCGTCGGTGAAGCGGAGTCCGAGCACGCAGAGCTCGTCTCGGTGAGCGCGCTCGGTCACCGTCAGCAGGTCCTCGTCCGAGCAACCCGAGGTCCCGTCCCCGCGCCCGTCCGACCGCGAGCGGCAGCGACGGCTGGGACAGCACCGGAGCCAGCATCTCCGGCTCGGTCGACATGGCGAGGGCGAACCCGCCGGTGAAGCACATGCCGACCGCCCCGACGCCGGGGCCGCCGCACTCGTCGTGCGCCCGGCGGGCGAGCGCCCGCAGCCAGTCGACTGCGGGCGGCGTGGTGCGCAACGCGAACGCGCGGAACTCCGACGACACGCACGCCGGCACGATCGAGCGAACGATCCGACCGACGTCGGGCGACGCGCCCGGCTCCCCGAAGAGGTGGGGCAGGTACACCGTGTGGCCCCGCTCGACGACGCGGTCGGCGAAGCCGGCCACCGCCGGGGTGATGCCCGGGATCTCCGCCATCACGATGACCGCGGTTCCCGACCCGGCCCGGTAGACGTCGCGCTCGCGCCCGCCGAAGGAGAAGGTCGTGCGCTCGAACTCGGCCAGCGGGTCGTCGTCCATCGCCACGACGCTACCGACCGCACGCCCCGGGAGGGCGACTACCGTCGTCGGCCGTGACCGCCCGCCGCCCGTTCCGATTCACCCTCCAGGCCTCTCGGCTCGGTCATCCGGACGAGCTGCGCCCCCTCGCCCGTCGCGCTGAGGACCTCGGCATCTCGGTGCTGACGGTCGCGGACCACCTCGACGACCAGCTCGCTCCGCTCGCTGCGATGATGGCGGTCGCCGACGCCACCACGACGCTGCGGGTGGGCTCCCTGGTGTTCGCGAACGACTACCGCCATCCAGTGGTGCTCGCGAAGGAGGCGGCCACGATCGACGTGCTGTCGGGCGGGCGGCTGGAGTTCGGCATCGGGGCCGGCTGGATGGCCGAGGACTACGAGGCAGCGGGGATCCCGATGGATCGCCCGGGCCTCCGCATCGACCGCCTCGCCGAGGCGATCGAGGTCATTCGGTCGCTCTGGTCGCACGGTCCCACCGACATCGAGGGCGTCCACTACCGCGTCCAGGGGCTCGATGGGCAGCCCAAACCCGCACAGCAGCCCCACCCGCCGATCGTGATCGGCGGCGGTGGACCGCGGATCCTGGCGCTGGCGGGACGTCATGCCGACATCGTCGGGCTGAATCCAGCGCTGGCCGCCGGGGTGATCGACGACCGGGCCGGTCCGAGCGCCACCGCCGAGGCGACCGAGGAGAAGCTCGCGATCGTGGCCGAGGCGGCCGGCGACCGATACGGCGAGATCGAGCTCCACACCCGGATCCACCTCGCGATCGTCACTGACGACCGTGACGCGATGTTCGAGCTGTTCGCCGGCGGGTTCGGACTGACCGCGGACCAAGCCCGTCACTCACCGCACGCGCTGTGCGGCACCGTCGAGCAGATCGTGGACGACCTCGTGGAACGCCGCGAGAGGTTCGGGATCTCCGCCATCGGGCTGTCGGCCTCGGCGCTCGACGATCTGGCGCCGGTCATCGACCGGCTCGCTGGCACCTGAACCGTTCGGGCCGCCACGAGCTGGTGCTCCGGCCACTCCGCTGAGCGGACCGCTCAGCGCGCTGTTCGCTCAGCCGACCCGACCGAAGCGCATCGGCCCACCGAAGCCACGGTGGATCCCGGTGATGTGCACCGAGGAGCCCGTGCGGGGCGAGTGGATCATCTGCCCGCCACCGACGTACATGCCGACGTGGTACACGGGGCTGCCGTAGAAGACCAGGTCGCCGGGACGGAGCTGGGACTCCGAGATGCGCTGCGATGCGGCCAGCTGCGCACGGGAGGTACGGGGAATGCCGACCCCGACCTGGGCCCAGGCCCAGCTGGTGAGCCCGGAGCAGTCGAAGCCCGTCGCAGGGCTCGTACCGCCCCAGCGGTACGCGAGACCGATCTGGGACTTCGCTGCGGCGATGGCACCCGCTGCGCACCGGACGCGGCGGGGCGAGACCTGGGCCGGCTGCGATGGCGGAGCGGGCGCAGGGGCCACTGGTGCGGGGGCCGCCGATGGAGCGGGGGCGGCCGATGGAGCAGGAGCGGCCGCAGACGCCGGGGCGGAGCCCTGCCCGCGTGGCGCTGCGGTGGTCCGGGAGGGCGCTGTGGTGGTCGCGGCCTCCGCTTCGCTCTGGGCGGCTGCGGCGGCGGCCGCCTCGGCGCGCGCTGCGGCTGCAGCTGCTGCCTGGGCCTCGGCCTCGCTGGCGCTCGGCCTCGATCGCGGCGCGCAACTCGTCGTTCGCTGAGTCGAGCAGTTCGCTCTGCTGGTCGATGCTGGCCTCGAGCTCCTCGACCACACGTCGCTGGTCCCGCTCGGTCGCCTCGAGGCGCTCATCGGTCTCGGCGAGGTCCGCGGCGCGGTCCTCGAGGTCACGTCGTCCGGCTGCGATGTCATCCGCCAACAACTCGCGGTCGCCACGGAGGATGTCCAACATGACCTGGCTGTTGACTGCGTCGTTGGGATCGCTGCTGGCGGCCGCGAGCGCTTGCTCGTGGGCGCCGGCACCGACGTAGGCCTCGACCATGTAGCCGGCGGCCTCGGCGCGCGTGGCCTCGATCCGGTCGCTGGCGGCCTCGACCGCCGCAGCGTTCTCGTCCCGCTCGGCCCGGACCACCTCGAGCTCCTCGGTGACCTGCAGGTACTGCTCGTTGAGCGCTGCCCCGCGTTGCTCGAGGCGTTCGAGCTCGTCCGCAAGGCGATCGGCTCGGGCCTCGAGCGTCTCGATGGGCTGGGCGCTCGCGCCCTGTCCCGAGAACGCCAGGGCCACGGGCGGGGCTGCATGCTGCGGCGCTGCGACGGCTGACGTACAACAGGACGATGCCAGCGGACGCGGCGTCCGGAGGCGGAGAGTGATCGAAGACATTGGGAAGAAGTCAATCAGATCTGAGCCAGTGTTATCAAGTCGGACGATCCTCCCATCGTTACCTCCCATTCAGCTACTCCCATTCAATGGTGCCGGGAGGCGAGGTGATGTCGTAGGCCACCCGGTTGACCCCGGCGACCTCGTTGATGATCCGTGACGACATCGTCTCGAGCACCTCGTAGGGGATGCGGGCCCAATCGGCGGTCATGGCGTCCTCGCTGGTCACCGCACGGACGATCACCGGGTGGCCGTAGGTGCGCTCGTCGCCCATGACACCCACCGTCCGGATGTCGGGCAGCACGGCGAACGACTGCCAGATCTCACGCTCGAGGCCCGCGATGTGGAGCTCCTCGCGCACGATGGCGTCGGCCTCCTGCAGGATCGCGACCTTGTCCGGGGTGACCTCGCCGATGATGCGCACGCCCAGGCCGGGGCCGGGGAACGGCTGGCGCCAGACGATCTCGTCGGGCAGGCCGAGCTCGGCGCCGACCGCGCGGACCTCGTCCTTGAACAGGCTGCGCAGTGGTTCGACCAGGTCGAACTCCATGTCCTCGGGCAGCCCGCCGACGTTGTGGTGGCTCTTGATCGTCGCCGCGCGCGGTGCCCGACTCGATGACGTCGGGGTACAGGGTCCCCTGGACCAGGAGCTTCGCATCGGTGACACCGCCCCGAGCGTCCTCGAACACGCGGATGAACAGCTCGCCGATCGCCTTGCGCTTCTCCTCGGGCTCGGTGACACCCGACAGCCGCTCGAAGAACCGGTCGGCGGCCCGGACGTGGATGAGCTCGATACCCTGGTTGCGCCGGAACGTCTCGACGACCTGGTCGCCCTCGCCCTTGCGCATCAGCCCGGTGTCGACGAACACGCAGGTCAGCTGCGATCCGATCGCATGGTGCACCAGCGCTGCGGCCACCGCCGAGTCGACTCCGCCGGAGAAGCCGCAGATGGCCCGACCGTCGCCGACCTGGCTGCGGATGGTCGACCACGGTGTCGATGAAGTCGCCCATCGTCCAGTCGCGCTCGCAGTCCGGCGACGTCGTGCAGGAACCGCTCGATGACGTGCTGCCCGTGCGGGGTGTGGATGACCTCGGGGTGGTACTGCACGCCGTAGATCCGACGTTCGCGGTGCTCGAGCACCGCGATCGCGGCTCCGGGCGAGGACGCGGTCGCCACGAATCCGTCGGGGACCTCGGTGACCGCGTCGAAGTGGCTCATCCAGACCGTCTGGGTGTGGGCCAGGTCGCCCACGAGCAGCTCGCTGCTGGACCCCGGGTCCGGTTCGAGCACCGTCCGGCCGTACTCGCCGGCGCCACCCGCGACCCACGGTGCCGCCGAGCTGTTGGGCGATCAGCTGGGCGCCGTAGCAGATGCCCAGGATCGGCACGCCGAGCTCGAACACACCCGGGTCGATCGTGGGCGCGCCCTCGACGTGGACCGACTTGGGCCCACCGGAGAAGACGATGGCCGCCGGGGCCCGTTCGGCGAACTCCTCGGCGGTGAGCGTGTGGGGAACGATCTCGGAGTAGACGTTCGCCTCGCGCACCCGACGGGCGATCAGCTGCGCGTACTGGGCGCCGAAGTCGACGACCAGCACCTTCTCCTCGGATGGGGCCGCACCTCCCGGGCCGTTCGGCTCATTGGCGGACGGCCGGCGGGCGGTGACCACGAGTTCGGCCTTCTGGAGGTCCTTGAGGTCGGTGACCGGCCACCGCCATCGCCTTGCGCAACGCCCCGATCAGGTTGAGTGCGACCATCGGAGCGGTCCGAGGGACCGTTCAGCCCTGCTCGAGCGAGCCGAGCGGCGCGATGGCGCTACGGCGCCCTCGCGGCAGGGTCCGGTGCACGCTCGACATCGACCAGATCGCCCCCCGGCGGGAGCCTCGGTCGCCGCGGCGAGCGGCGAGCCGAGCATGACTGCGTCGGCGCCGCACACGACCGCCTTGGCGATGTCGCCCCCGGTGCTCATCGCCGCCGTCCGCGATCACGTGGCAGTACACACCGGTCTCGTCGAGATGCCGCATCCGCGCCGCTCGCGCATCCGCAATCGCCGTGGCCTGGGGGTTCCCCACGCCGAGGACCGTGCCGGTCGTGGAGGTCACCCCGGGGCCGACCCCGACCAGCACCCCTGCGGCGCCCGTGCGCATCAGGTGCAGAGCGGCCTGGTAGCTGGCGCAGCCCCCGACCAGGACGGGAACCTCGAGGCGACGCACGAGGTGCTTCAGGTCCAGCGGTTCGTGTGCGCCGCTGCTCACGTGCTCCGCCGAGGTCACCGTGCCCTGGATGACCAGCAGGTCGGGCTCGGCCGCGGATGACGTCCGAGCAGCGCCTCGGTGCGCGCCGGGCTGACGGCGACACAGACCGTCGCACCCGCGTCGTTGATCTCGGCGATCCGTTCGCCGATGAGCTCGGATCGACCGGACGCTCGTGGAGCGCCCGCATGCGTTCCATCGATGCGTCGTCGGTCGAGCTCGGCCAGCTCGTCGAGCAGTTCGGTTGCGGGTCCTCGTAACGGGACCACAGCCCCTCGAGGTGCAGCGCGCCGACACCACCCGAGCCGGGCCATCTCGATCGCCGTGGACGGGCTCGTGACGCCGTCCATCGCCGCGGCGATGACCGGCAGATCGAACTGGTAGGCGTCGATCTGCCAGCTCGTGTCGACCTCGTCAGCGTCGCGGGTGCGCCGACTCGGGACGATCGCGACCTCGTCGAGGGAGTATCCCCGTCGCCCGGACTTGCCGATGCCGATGTCGATCTCTGCCACGTCCGTCCTCGTCGGGTGCTCGGCCCGGGGCTGCTCGGGGAAGCGACGAGTCTAGGCGCGACCCGGACCCACTCCGCCGAACCCGACGGACGTGGGTCAGGCACGCAGCGAGCGAAGCAGCTGACGGGCCACCGCGGAGTTCATCTGGTACGCCACCTTGCCCGCCGCACGTGAGGCCTGACTGACCACGCCACCCCCGGTCGCCTCCTCGATGGTGTCGAGCCCCGAGAGGACGGTGTCCTTGGTGGCGTCGGTGACCTTGTAGCCCATGCTCGTGAGGCCCTTGACGACCTCGGACTGAGCGATCGGCTCGGGCGCGGAGGTGGCGATGATGCGCAGCGCCTCCTTGGTCAGCTCGGCGCTCTGGTTGACCGCCTCGACCGCAGACAGGTTCGAGGCGTCCTCGCCCTCGAGCGAGGCCAGCCAGCGGCGCACCTTCGCCACGATCTCACCGTGCGTCTCGCCCTCGAAGGTCAGCTTCGGCATGCCCCACGCTACCACGCCGGTAAGCCGCGGAGCAGCGCCCCGACGCCTCCTCGCGGCGAGTTCGGTCCGTGCGCCGGGACGACCGAGACCCGCGCCCCTTGGGCGAGCGCAGCCCGCACCGCTGCATCGACCAGCGGCGCGCGCCGGGCTGGGTGTCCGAGGCTCCGGATGGTCGCTCCCTGGGTGGCGACCAGCATGGGCTCGTCGCTGACCCAGCAGTGCTGGGAGGCGACGCGCGGTTCGAGGTCATCGACCACGAGCAGGTGGCGCACGAGTCCACGCTGGAGCGACTCGAAGGTGGCGTCGACCCCGTCCACCGCGCCGGCCGTGGCGCGGCGCTCAGCGAAGTCGTCGAGGATCGCAACCGTCACCTCGGCCGCAGCGGTGTCCTGGAGTCGCAGCACGTCCTCGGCCTGCGCGATCGAGGTCGTCGACCCGGATGACGGCCGCCGCGCGCTTCGCACCAGCATCAGCGGATGGAGCTGCTCGTCGAGCTGCTCCTCGAGGAGCTGAACGGCCCGGCTCGACGTCGCCGGCGACTGCGTGGTGAACGGCAGCTCCGGCCTCGTCGACGTAGGCGGTGACCTCGCGAGCGACCTCGGCCGCGTTCTGCTCCCACGAGTTCTCGGCGCGCTGCTGGAAGCGCCGCTGGGACCATCCACCGGGAGCGCTGCGGCTGATGTGCACATCGGAACCGTCGACGGTCGAGCTCTCGATGAGGGACTCGCGCTCGACCACCGAGATGTCGGCACCGACGCGGTCGGTCAGCACGATCACGTAGGGAACGAGGGATGCCTCCCAGGCCAGGGACCGGGGCGAGGGCGCGCGGAAGCTGCCAGACGCGCCAGGTCGCGGCCCGCTGCGACGCCCATGTCGCCCGACAACAGGACCCCGGACTCGTTCGCCACGACAGCGAGCCGGGCCTCGACGAGCGGCGACCCGAGCACCGCGGCCTCCACCGCGTCGAGGACCTCGCCAGGAGCACCGTCGTCGTCCTCGGCCTGTCGGCGGAGGTTGCGCCAGCGCACCTCGAGCTCGTGGCTCGGGTCCGTCCCGATCCCGGCGCTGTCGAGGTACACCGTGAGGAACGGGCCCGGGCGCGAGTAGAGCTCGGTGATCCGTTCGAGCGTGAACCGCCCCGGGGTGACCGGGGCGGCGTCGGTGCCCTGCGCAGCTGCGGCATCGGACATGGAGACCTCCTGTGTCGTCGCTCGTGACGGTACTCCGGTCACCCGGCCGTGCGGGTGTCACACCCGGGCCGCGCGCCCCGGGGCGGCTTCGCCGTCGGCGCTAGGCTCCAGCGATGGCGAACCTCCCCCGCGACCCCGACGGCACCCACCGAGACGGAGCGCTCGACGGGGGGAACGACCCATCGGGTCGGTTCGGCGCGGTCGGGTTGACCTTCGACGACGTGTGCCTGGTCCCGGGCGCTTCCGACGTCGTCCCGTCAGAGGTGTCGACCGCGACGCGACTGACCCGCGACATCAGCCTGACGATCCCGCTGATGTCGGCGGCGATGGACACCGTGACCGAGGCCCGTCTCGCCATCGCGATGGCCCGGGAGGGCGGACTCGGGGTCATCCATCGCAACCTCTCGATCGAGGACCAGGTCACCGAGGCGGACAAGGTCAAGCGCTCGGAGTCCGGGATGATCGTCGACCCGGTGACCCTCGGGCCCGACGACCTGGTCGGCGCTGCGCTCGACCTGATGTCCAAGTACCGCATCTCCGGCGTGCCGATCGTCGAGGGCGACCAGCGCCTCGTCGGGATCCTCACCAACCGGGACCTGCGCTTCGAAACTCGTCTCGAACTGAAGGTCTCCGAGCGGATGACCAGCGCCAACCTGGTCACGGTTCCGATCGGCACCACCCTCGAGCAGGCCAAGGAGGTCCTCAACGACCACCGGATCGAGAAGCTGCCGGTGGTCGACGATGAGGGTCACATCACGGGTTTGATCACCGTCAAGGACATCAACAAGAAGATCAAGTACCCCAATGCCACCAAGGACGACCAGGGCGGCTGCGCTGTGCTGCGGCGGTGGGCGTCGGCGACGATGCGCTCGAGCGGGCGCAGGCGCTCGTCGCCGCCGGCGTGGACCTGATCGTGGTCGACACGGCCCACGGGCACTCCGCCGGCCGTGCTCGAGGTGGTCCGCAAGATCAAGGCCGAACCTGTCGGATCGCAGTCGTCGCCGGCAACATCGCCACCGCCGAGGCCGCCGAGGCCCTGATCGACGCCGGCGCCGATGCGGTGAAGGTCGGCGTCGGACCGGGCTCGATCTGCACCACGCGCATCGTCGCCGGTGTCGGGGTGCCGCAGCTGACCGCGATCCACGAGTGCTCGGTCGTCGCGGCAGCCCACGGCGTCGGGCTGATCGCTGACGGCGGCGTGCGCTACTCCGGCGACATCGCCAAGGCGATCGGTGCGGGCGCCGACGTGGTCATGGTCGGCTCCCTGCTCGCCGGCGTCGACGAGACCCCGGGCGAGATCGTGCTGTCCAAGGGCGAGCGGTACAAGGCCTATCGGGGCATGGGGTCCCTCGGCGCGATGAGCGATCGCTCGTTCTCGAAGGACCGCTACTTCCAGGGTGAGGTCGAGGTCAACGACAAGGTCGTGCCCGAGGGTGTCGAAGGTCGTGTGCCCTACAAGGGCCCAGCGGCGAAGATCATCTACCAGCTCGTCGGCGGCCTGCGCTCCGCGATGGGCTACTGCGGCAGCGCACATCGCGCAGCTGCCCGCAGCGCGACGCCCGCTTCGTGCGCGATGCACCCGGCCGGCGAGCTGCGCGAAGCAAGCACCCCCACGACGATGACCATCACCGCCGAGGGCACCTACTGGATGCAGGTCGCGCCAATCCGATGAGACGGCCATCGTCGTGGTGCGGACACAGATCTCGATGACCGAGGAGCAGGCCGAGGGCTGCGACGACTCGCCGCGCTCCGCCAGCGGTCCCAGGCCGCGCTCCTCCGAGATGCGCTCGACGACCTCCTGAACGAGGCCGAGCTCGAGCACGCCTTCTCGGCGTGAGCGCAACGGTCATCGTCGACACCGCCGCGCTCGCAGCCGGTCGACGCCCGCGCGCCCTGGCGCTGGAACACGCCCGGCGGTTCCTCGACGCAGCCGAGCTCGCCTGGCTCGCAGAGCTGGACCGCCGCGGCACCACCGACGCGAAGTTCGGCCTCCGCACCCCCCGCTGGCTCGCCCACGAAGCGAAGCTCCCTCACGCCGTCGCGACCAGCCGGGTCCGCACCGCGGCCAAGGCGACCGGCGTGCTCGCACCGGTCGGCGACGCGCTGCGTGACGCGTCGATCGGTTTCGACCACGCCCGCGTGCTCACCGACGAGCTCTTCCGCCTGCACACACGCGACACCGACCACACCGCCGACACGGTCCCTGGCCGCCCGCAGCTGCTCGCCGAGGCGTTCGTGGAGCTGTGTCGCCGCGGTCTCGCGATCGACATCGGCGCATCGACACCACCGCGCACCGAAGCGACCGTCGTGATCGACGCGATCGAACCCGATCGTCACAGACGGCTCCGGCACCCGACTCACCAACACCGACCTCTTGGCCTGCGACCCGACCCTCCAGCCGATCGTCACCACGTTCAGCGGCCTTCCTCTCGCGCTCGGTCGTGCCCAGCGCCTCGCCAGCGCAGCCCAGGTCAGGGCGGTCCGCTTGCGCGACGGCGGCTGCACCTTCCCCGGCTGCGAGTCGCCACCCAGGTGGAACGACACCCATCACGCCGACGAATGGGACCACGGCGGCACCACCGACACCGACCGCCTCTGCGGCCTCTGTCGACACCACCACCGCGTCGCGCACCGCCACGGCTGGACCCTCGGGCTCACACACACGACGGCTGGACCCGCCCCGAGGGACACACCTTCTGGGGTCAACGCCACCAACGACAACGAGCCGGCCCAGCCCCCGACACCTGACACCGACGACCTCACTCGTCCATCACCGCTGCGATCCGCCGAACGACCGCTCGTCGCGCGCTCGCGTCACGCCCCTGGTCCACTGCACGCGCTCAGGCGACCGGCGACGACCTCAGACGACGCCACCGAGGCCGTCGGGGTCGAGTTCGAAGTGGACCAGCTCGACGCCGCGGGCAGGGTCCAGGTCGGTCTCGCTGCCCGGATCGGTGTCGGTGACCCTCGCCAGCAACTGGCGCAACAACGCTGCCGTCGCCCCCCAGACCGTGTCCCCCTCGATCTCGAAGAAGTACACGGGACGAGCCGTCTCACCCGACCCCCATCGCTCCTCGCGGAACACCCCGGGCGCCATCAGCTCGGCCAGCGGGACGTGCAGCACCGCGTCGACCTCGGCCGGATTCGCGTGCAGCTGGGGCCGTTCGGGCAGCAATCCGACCACCGGGACGATGTACGCCCGCCGGGTGACCGTGGTCAGGTGATCCAGCTCGCCGAGCGGCTCGACCAGGCTCGGGTCGAGGTCGACCTCCTCGTTCGCCTCGCGCAACGCCGTCTGCAGGTACGTCTCGCCCGGATCCGCTCGGCCGCCGGGAAAGCTCACCTCGCCCTTGTGGGTGCGAAGGCTGCGTGAGCGCCGTGTCAGCACGACGTGGAGCTGATCGCGGTGCACGTACAGCGGCACCAGCACCGCCGAGGCCGAGGCCCCGAGCTCAGCGACCGGGGAACGGACGCCGGTCCGATCGGGAGGCACTGCGGCGCGCACCCGCTCCGGGACGATCAGCCCGGAGGTGTCCCCCACCTGGGTCCACGGGGCCGGTCGGCCCGGCGTCCACAGCGGGGGTCGCGGAATGACCTGGGCACCGCCGCGGCGAACGGGGCGCTCGTCCTCGGCGGGACCGCTCACCCCGACACCGCCGGCCACCGGACCGGCGCCACGACCGCAGCGGAACACATCGCGGCGGAACACATCGCGGCGAGCCTACTCGGCCGTCCTCGAGGGGGGCCTCGGCGTGGTGCAGGCCCATTCGGGGTTCGGGAACGGGATCCATCCCGTCGCGGCCACGGGGCGCGCGGCGGCCCGCACCGAACCGACGAGTCGCTCGAGCGCCGCGTCCTCGAGAACCTGTCGGTACGACGCAGCAGCCAGGCGGTCGGTGCTCGACTCGAGCTGGGCGTACAGCCCGGCCCCGGCCGGCGCGAGTGCGCCATCGCCGTCGACGAGACCGCGTTCAGCGAGACGGTCGATCGCCGCCTGCCACTCGTCGGCGGACCAGGCCCGGGAGTCCCGCAGGATCTCGGGGTCCTGGTCGCGAACCGCCGTGGCGAGGACGTTGGTCTCACACCCGTCCAGACCGGCCGCGACCAGCGCTGCGACGTGACCGTCACCACGGTGCTCGCGCAACGTGGTGCAGGCCTGCCAGAGCCGACCCCACGAGTTCTCCGCGGGGTCGCGCAGTGCCGCGTTCGCCGACGCGAGCGGGCGACCCGTCAGGTCCAGACCGTCGATGAGCGAACCGAGCACGTCGAGCAACTCGGCCCGTGGCTCGGGCACGGAGCACTCCGCCAGGGCAGCCGCGGCCCCAGCCCGGCGAGCCTCCAGGAGCGCCTCCGGGGTGGTGAAGCTCCAGGCGTCGGGCAGCGCACGCTCGATCCGCCGGGGTGCGAAGTTGGCGAACATCGCCGTGACGGGCGCAGGGCCCACCGGCCCGAGGGGCGCAGCGCGGGCCGCCACGTAGCCCATCCAGAACCCCTTCACGCCTGTCGCGGCGATCACCTCGGCTGCGGTGCGGTGGAAGTAGGTGACGCTGTGGACGGTCTCGACCGCCGCCCAGAACTCGCGCGCGAGCGCTTCGGTGGTGTCCGTCGTATCAGCCATACGGCACCGTACCGGGGGAACGACCGGGCGGCCGGACCGGGCCGCCCGACTTCGCCGTCGAGCGGGCGAGCTCGGCGGGTGACGAGATCGGGCCCGGGACGCGCGACGGGCCGGGTCGCTCGACCCGGCCCGTCGTGTGGTGTTCGGTGAGCAGCGCTCACCTCCCCGAGGGGAGGATCACATCATGCCGCCCATGCCACCCATGCCGCCCATGTCGGGCATGCCACCGCCAGCGGCGCCGCCCTCCTCGGGCTTGTCGGCGACGAGGCACTCGGTGGTGAGCAGCAGCGACGCGATCGACGCTGCGTTCTGCAGCGCCGCACGGGTCACCTTCGCCGGGTCGATGACGCCCGCCTTGAGCAGGTCCTCGAACTCACCGGTCGCGGCGTTGAAGCCGGAGTTGCCGGTCTCACGCTCGAGCTGCTGGACGATGACCGCACCCTCGTGGCCGGCGTTGTCGGCGATCAGCCGAGCCGGAGCGTCGAGGGAGTGCAGCACGATGCGGGCGCCGGTGCGCTCGTCACCGTCGAGGCTCTCGACCGAGGCGGACACCGCCGACTTGGCGCGCACGAGGGCGGTGCCGCCGCCGGCGACGATGCCTTCCTCGATGGCTGCACGAGTGGCGCTGAGCGCATCCTCGATGCGGTGCTTCTTCTCCTTGAGCTCCACCTCGGTGGCGGCGCCGACCTTGACGACCGCGACACCGCCCGAGAGCTTCGCGAGACGCTCCTGGAGCTTCTCGCGGTCCCAGTCGGAGTCGGTGTTGTCGATCTCGGCCTTGATCTGGGCGACACGACCGGTGACGTCGTCATGGGAGCCCGCACCCTCGATCACGGTGGTGAGGTCCTTGGTCACGACGACCTTGCGGGCGGAGCCCAGCAGATCCAGCGTGGCCGAGTCGAGCTTGAGCCCCACCTCTTCGGCGATGACCTGGCCGCCGGTCAGGACTGCAAGGTCCTGCAGCATGGCCTTGCGACGCTCACCGAACCCGGGGGCCTTGACGGCGACGGAGTTGAAGGTGCCACGGATCTTGTTGACCACGAGCGTGGCGAGCGCCTCGCCCTCGACGTCCTCGGCGATGATCAGCAGCGGCTTGCCCGACTGCATGACCTTCTCCAGCACCGGCAGCAGGTCCTGCACCGAGGAGATCTTCGAGTTGAGCAGCAGGATGTAGGGGTCCTCGAGGACCGCTTCCTGACGCTCGGCGTCGGTCACGAAGTACGGCGACAGGTAGCCCTTGTCGAACTGCATGCCCTCGGTGAACTCGAGGTCGATGCCGAAGGTGTTGGACTCCTCGACGGTGACCACGCCGTCCTTGCCGACCTTGTCGATCGCGTCGGCGATGACCTCGCCGATCGAGGTGTCGGCAGCGGAGATGGCGGCGACCTGGGCGATCTCGGACTTCTCGTCGATCTCCTTGGCCAGGTCCGCGATGGCGCCGACGGCGGCGGTGACGGCGGTCTCCATGCCGCGCTTGACGCCCATGGGGTTGGCGCCGGCAGCGACGTTGCGCAGCCCTTCGCGCACGAGCGCCTGGGCGAGCACGGTCGCGGTGGTGGTGCCGTCACCAGCGATGTCGTTGGTCTTGGTGGCCACCTCCTTGACGAGCTGGGCACCCATGTTCTCGAAGGCGTCCTCCAGCTCGATCTCGCGAGCGATGGACACGCCGTCGTTGGTGATGGTGGGGGCGCCGAACTTCTTGTCGAGCACCACGTTGCGGCCCTTGGGGCCGATCGTGACCTTGACGGCATCTGCGAGGCGGTTGACGCCTGCTTCGAGGGACCGACGTGCTTCGTCGTCGAACTTCAGGATCTTGGACATCTGCTCTCTTCTCGTTCTGGTGTGGTGTCGTGGTCTGGTTGGTGTCGGTGGCTCAGCGCGTCACTTGACGACGGCGAGCACGTCGCGACCGGCGAGGATCAACAGGTCCTCGCCGCCGTTCGTGATCTCCGTGCCGCCGTACTTCGAGTAGACGACCCTGTCGCCGACGGAGATGTCGAGGGGGATGAGCTCGCCGCTCTCGGAGCGGCGGCCGGGTCCCACTGCGAGGACCTCGCCCTGCTGGGGCTTCTCCTTGGCGGAGTCGGGGATCACGAGACCGCTTGCGGTCGTCTCCTCGGCCTCGGCCGGGCGGACGACGATGCGGTCGTCGAGGGGCTGAAGGTTCATGCTGGTTTGCCTCCGTTGGCGTTAGCACTCGATGTGTACGAGTGCCAAGGTTAGCAGTCGTCGAGGCTGACTGCTAACAGTCGGTGGAGGCACCGGTCACGGGGCAGCGACCGGCGCGACCCAGCGCCCGTGGTAGTCCACGTGGGCGACGAGGTGGTCGCCTCCTCCCGGCCAGGTCCGCAACCAGAGCGCCGCACGGGTCCGGTTCCACTCGTCGGGTTCGTAGCGCAACCAGGCGAGCGGAGCCGTGCTCGACGCAGCGGCACCCGCCGCCTCGATCACGGACGTCACCTGCCAGCGGGTGGCGGTCGGCACGTACTGCCACATGATCGACTGCTGCACCACGGTCGGGACCGTGGCGGCGAGCAGCGACCCGAGGGTCCCCGCCGTGTCGTCGGTGCCGATCAACTCGGCCGGATGGCGTCCTGCCAGGGCGATCGCCGCACGGGTCCGTCCCACCCGTTCGAGCTGGTCGGGCCACAGGAATCCGATCAGCGTGGCAGCGCCGTCCGCGGTGGCCGGGTCGATGGGCGCCACGTCGATCCCGACCCGCTCCGCGACGTCGGGCAGCGCCGCATCGGCCGGAACGGACCCGCGGAGCTCCGGCGCCAAGCGGACCGCAGAGTCAGGGTCGCCGAGGACGGTCATGGAACCGGAGGTCGTGCGCAGCTCGGTGCGGAACCGGTCGAGCTGCAGGTTGAGCCCACCCGAGCAGCCCAGCTCGACCAGGCGGACGGCGCCCGCCGCGGCGAACACGGGGGCGGCGATCGCTGCACCCAGTGCGAGCGCCGCAGCTCGGCCCACCTCGTTGGTCTGCACCTCGCGACCGAGCCCGGCGTCCAACACGTCGGCGTGGGCGACGACCAGCGCTCGCCACGCGTCGAGCAGCTCGGCGTCGCCGTCCGGCACGGCGCCACCACAGCTCGGCAGCAGCGCCGCCCACGCGGGGGCCCGTCCCAGGAGCGCGAGACGGTGCGCGGCGCCGACCAGCCGCAGTGGCACGGCCTGCCCGAACCGCAGCCCGGCGTGAGGAACCAGGACCTCCCAGGTGGACCCACCGTCGCGGATCTCGTCCGCGACCAGCCTCAGCAGGCGGGCGTAGAGCGACGAGCCCAGTGCGTCGCAGGCGAGCGCCTGCGCGGCGAACCGCTCGGCCCAGTCGTCGCGGGATGCGGTGGTCTCGCGAGCAGGGTTGGTGTCGGGAGCTGGCCTGCTGGGGGGACCGCCCGTCGCGGAGTCGGTCACAGGGTCGGCAGCCGGAGGTTCGGATCGGCGCCGTGGTCGAGGCTGCTGGGGCCGTTGCGGCCCAACACGTACCAGCCGGCCGAGGCGATCATCGCAGCGTTGTCGGTGCACATCGAGCGCGTCGGCAGGAACCCCTGTCGGCCGTCCTCGGCACACGCCCCGAGGAACTGCTCGCGGAGCAGCGAGTTCGCGGCGACACCGCCACCCAGTGCCAGCGCCTCGGCCCCCACCTCCTCCGCGGCTCGGCGTGCCTTGGCGACCAGCACGTCCACCACCGCAGCCTGGAAGCTCGCGGCGACGTCCTCGGTGGCGACCTCGGGGTGCTTCCGGACGTGGTTCACCACTGCGGTCTTGAGCCCGCTGAAGGAGAAGTCGTAGCCACGGTCGAGCATCGAACGGGGGAAGTCGATCGCCTCCGGATCGCCCGACATCGCCTCGTGGTCGATCGCGGGGCCGCCCGGGTACCCCAGACCGAGGAACCGCGCGACCTTGTCGAAGGCCTCGCCGGCTGCATCGTCGAGGGTCTGGCCGAGGAGGCGGTAGCGACCGTGGTCCTCCATCGACACCAGCAGGGTGTGCCCGCCCGAGACGAGCAGCACGACGAGGGGGAAGCTCAGGTCGGGGTCCTCGAGGAAGGACGCATACAGGTGCGCCTCCAGGTGGTTGACCGCGATGAACGGGACGTCCCAGGAGAGCGCCAGGGCCTTCGCCGCGGACACACCGACGAGGAGCGCGCCGATGAGACCGGGACCGGTGGTCGCTGCGATCGCGTCGACGCGCGCACCGTCGACGCCGGCCTCCACCAGCGCACGCGCGGTCACCGGGATGATGAGCTCGTTGTGGGCGCGACTCGCGATCTCGGGCACGACGCCGCCGTAGCGGGCGTGCAGGTCGATCTGTGAGCTCACCACCGAGCTGAGGACGTCGCTCCCGCCGCGGACACACGCGGCCGCGGTCTCGTCGCACGAGGTCTCGATGCCGAGCACGACGGTGTGGGGACTGGTCATGATGCCGCCCCCTCCTCCGCCACCGCGTCGGCGGCGTCGAGACGGGCGAGGCCGGCCCGGCCCCCGATGTCGTGGGCCCACATGATCAGCGCATCCTCACCGACGTCGGAGTAGTAGTTCGGTCGCACCCCACCCGGCGCGAACCCGAAGCCGCGGTACAGCTCCTGGGCCGCGGTGTTGGACGCACGGACCTCCAGGGTCACGGCGTCGATCTCGCGGTCGATCGCTTCACGCAGCATCCGGACCAGCAACCTGCGAGCGATGCCGCGTCGCCGGTGGTCCGGGTGCACCGCCACGTTCGTGACGTGTGCCTCGTCGCCGACGAGCATGAGCCCGCAGTACCCGAGGACCTCGTGTCCGGACATCGCGACGAGATAGATGCGAGAGGTCGGCATGCGCAGCTCGCCTGCGAAGAGTCTGTGGGACCACGGTCGGTGGTTGGTCCGCTCCTCGATCGCGACGACTCCGCGCAGGTGCCGTCGACGCATCGCCTCGATCGTCACGGGGACGGCGGCCGGGGCGCTGCTGGCGCGATCGTCCGTCATGTCGAGTCCCGGGTGCTCCAGCGGATCTCCGCGTCGGGGCGACGCAGGTAGATCGGTTCGATCTCGTCGATCCGGCGGTAGTCCTCGCGCAGGGCCCGTGCGTGGGCGAGCTGCACCAGGGAGGCCGCCGACGGGAGGCTGTTGCCGGGGTCGACGATCTCGACGCGTGCGAGTCCATCGAACGTCTCGCGGTGCCGCAGGGCGCCGTCGCCGACGAGCAGCGCCTCCTCGCCGGTCGCGAGCAGCTCGGAGGCGAGGTCGTCGGGTGAGCCGACGCTGTGCTCGTTGATGCGCTGCACCCCGCCGGGGACCTGACGGTACGACGCCGAGTAGAGCTCACCGCGTCGGGCGTCGATGGCTGCGACGATCAGCCGCGGGCTGAAGCGCATGGGGAACGCCAGGAGGTCCAGGCTCGACACGCCGATCATCGGCACGCGGAGCGCGAACGCGATCGCCTTGGCGGTCGCGACGCCGACCCGCAGGCCGGTGAACAACCCGGGTCCCACGTCGACCGCCACCAGGCCGATCTCATCGAGGCGGACCTGGGCCTGGCCGCAGATGAAGTCGATGGCGGGGGCCAGGTTCTCCGCATGGCGTCTGCCCTTGGAGGAGTGCGCCGAGGCGAGGACCCCTTCGTGTCCCCCGATGGCGCAGCCGACCTGCGCGGTCGCCGTCTCGATCCCGAGGATCAGCACGACGCGCTCCAGTGCGCGACCGCCACCGACAGCGCTCGGTCGCGGGCCTGCCAGCGGGCGCCGCGAGAGCGGAGCTCGACCTGGCGCGCATCGAGGTCGTCGGTTCCCTCGGCCAGCTCGAGTCGCACCTCGAGGTACTCCGGCGGGAGGGCCCGGGTGATGGTGTCGCCCCACTCGATGAGCACGACCGAGCCGTCATCGAGGAGCTCGGGGAGTCCGAGGTCGAGGGCCTCGTCGAGCTGCGCCAACCGGTAGACGTCGAGGTGGTGGAGCTCGAGCCGTCCGGCGTAGCTCTGCACGAGGGCGAACGTCGGACTGGTGATCTGCTCGTCCACGCCCAGCCCGGCGCCGAACCCCTGGGCGAAGACCGTCTTGCCGGCTCCGAGGTCGCCCACCAACAGCACCAGGTCGCCCGGTCGCGCCAACTCGGCGACCGCCGCTGCGAGGGCGCGGGTCTCCTCCACGGAGCTGGTGACGGCGCGGATCATCGCCGCCGAGCCTACCGAGGTGCCCACAGCGTGCGGATCGCCCGATCGACGCATCGAACGGCGGCCAGGCGGACGAGATCCAGCGGGGCCGCGACCCCGCCGGTGCTGAGCGCCACGAAGGCGTCGCCGTCGAACGAGGAGTGCGGCGGGGTGACGGCGCGAGCGAGTCCGTCGTGGGCGCCCCGCGCGAGGTGCAGGCAGCCGAGCTTGTCGATCGTCGCGTTCGTCGCGACCACGCCGATGGTCGTGTTGGTCCCCGGTGCTGCGCCGGCCTCGCCCGAGCCGACCGCGGTGCCCGGTGCACCGGACCGGGCACCGTCGAACGCCAGGGCGTCCCCCAGGTCGGGATCGGCCTCGCCCTCGGAGCCGTCCCCGCGGACGTCCCCCCAGGCGTTGACCGCGACCAGGCAGGCGACGAGCAGGTCCCCGTCACGCTGCAGCGCGCCGACCAGCCCACCTGGGCGGAGCCGCTCGGGGCCCCGCCAGCTGCTGGTGGTGGCCCCGGTTCCGGCCCCGACCGCTCCGAGCTCGACCGACGGTGCCGAGGTCGCCGCCCGACGACCCTCGTCGGCAGCAGGCCGCACCCCGGCGTCGCCGACGGTGAGGTCGAACAGCGACATCGCGACGACGATGGGGACGCGCCCGCCCGGCGTGTCGACGCCGCGGCCCTCGGCCTCGCACCACTCCATGACGCCGTCAGCCGCCGCGAGCCCGAACGCCGAGCCGCCGCTGAGGACCACCGCGTCGACGCGCTGCACCGTGGCGGCGGGATCGAGGAGCGAGAAGTCGCGGGTCGCCGGGGCGGAACCCCGCACCTCGCCGGACGCGACCACCGCCGGATGGCACCGCACGACGGTGCAGCCCGTGCGGGCCTCGTGATCGCTCCAGTGGCCGACCTCGATCCCGTCGAGCTCCCAGATCACGGTGCCGCTCCGACGGATCGACGTGGCAGCCGCGCGCTGAACCCGCAGACGACCTCGTAGGCGATGGTGTCCAGGCGGTCCGCCCAGTCCTGGGCTCCGATGACGGCACCCAGCTGCTCGCCGAGCAGCACGACCTCGTCGCCAGGTGCCACCGCCGGCCCATCGGTCACCTCGACCACGAGCTGATCCATCGTCACCACGCCGCGGATCGGACGGGCCACACCGCCGATGAGCACCGACCCGCCGGTCAGCCCGAGCCGTCGCGGCACGCCGTCGGCATAGCCGAGAGGGACGACCGCGGTCGTCGCCGGGCGGGCGAAGACGTGGCGGTGCCCGTAGCTGACGCCGGCGCCGGGGCCGAGCTGCTTGACCAGCGTCACCTCGGCGACCACCGACATCGCGGGACGCAACGACACGACCGGCGGTCCGGGGCCGACGCCGGTGAGCGTCGCCTGCACCTCGGGTGAGGGCGCGATCCCGTAGAGCGAGATCCCGGGACGAACCAGATCACGTCGACTGTCCGGGTGCGCGAGCAACCCGGCGGAGTTCGCTGCATGCACGACCCCGGGTGGCATCCCCGCAGAACGCAGCGCGTCGAGCACGCGATCGAATCGGGCGAGCTGCTCCGCGGTCCCCGGCCGGTCGGGTTCGTCGGCGAGCGCCAGGTGTGTGAACGTACCGGCGTGCTCGAGCCCGGGCGCGGCGGCGATCGCGGCGGCCACCTTCGGCGCGTGATCCGGCAAGGCCCCGACGCGGTGCATGCCGGTGTCGACCTTGAGGTGGACCGACCACGGCCGGGGCGACCCGGCCGCGGCATCGGCGGCGCTCCGCACGCCCGGCAGGCTGTACAGGGTCGGGGTGAGCCCGAGCCGGTGGGCCTCGACCATCGTGTCGGCGGGCGGTTCGGACAGCACCAGCACCGGAGCCTCGATGCCCGCGGCGCGCAGCACGGCGCCCTCCTCGACGAGCGCGACCGCCAGCCACGTGGCCCCGCCGTCGAGCGCCGCTCGGGCAGCGGTGCACGATCCGTGGCCGTAGCCGTCGGCCTTCACCACGGCGCACACCTCGGCACCGTCGGCGACACGCACCAGCTCGGCGGCATTGTGACGCAGGGCGTCGACGTCGATGCGGATCTCGGCGTGCCGGGCCATCCGCGGCACACTACGCCCCGGACCCGAGCGCACCGGCGGCAGCGACGGTCCGGCCAGCGGCGTCAGCGCACGTCGTGGCGGTCCCACCACCTCGGGACCAGCTCGAGCTGGTCTGACGCGACGAGCCCGCGGTGCGCACCGAGCTGTGCCGCTCCCCCATGGACGTGAGCAGCCGCCGCGGCGGCCCGAAGCGGGTCGGCGCCGAGGGCGAGGTGTGCGGCGACCAGGCCGCTGAGCACGTCCCCGGTCCCCGCGGTCGCCAGCCGAGCGTCGCCGTTTCGCACGAGGAGCACCTCGCCGCCCGGATCGGCGACGACGGTGGTGGGACCCTTGAGCAGCACCACCGCGCCGCTGCTCGCTGCGAGCTCGCGAGCGGCTGCGAGGCGATCGGCGCCCGGAGGGGCACCGTTCAGTGCTGCGAACTCGCCGTCGTGCGGCGTGAGCACGGTCGGCGCGGGCCGCCCCGCGATCCACCGCGCCGGGTCGTCGGCGAGTGCGTGCAGGCCGTCCCCGTCGACGAGGAGCGCGACCGGGCACCGCTCCACCAGCCGGCGGACCTGGGCGGCAGCATCGACGTCACGGCCGAGCCCGGGACCGACGACCACCGCCGCGAACCGCTCGGCGTCGCTGAGCACGTCGTCGGCGATGGTGTCGCCGACCGGTACCACGACCGCCTCTCGGGGCGCCGGCGGCGACGGCTCCCCCGGCGTCGACAGCCGGACGTAGCCGGCACCGCCACGCAACGCTGCGGCGGTGCACATCCACGCCGCCCCGTTCATGCCCGGTGAACCGGCGACCACCCGTACGGCGTGGCGCCACTTGTGGTCGGCGCTGCTGCGTCGGGGCACCCAGTCCACCACGTCGGCGTCGGTGACCAAACGGGCCCGCGCCCGTCCCACGTCGAGACCGATGTCGGCCACCTCCACCGAGCCGGCGAGCTCCGGGCCGACCCCGAGCACCAGGCCGGGCTTGAGCGCGGCGAACGTCACCGTCGCGACCGCCCCCGCAGGAGCACCCGAGGCGGCTCCGGTGAGCCCGGAGACGCCCGAGGGGATGTCCACGGCGAGGACCGCGGTCCCGGGTACCGGCCGGGGAGCGCGGTAGTCGCCGCGGAAGCCCGTTCCGAACGCGGCGTCGAGCACCAGGTCGGCGACCGGGAGCACCGGCGGTGCGTCGAGCGCGTCGACGATCGTCACCCGGACACCTCGACGCGCCAGCATCTCGCCGGCGACCCGGCCGTCCTGGCCGTTGTTGCCGGGGCCCGCGACGACCACGACCCGTCGGCCGTAGGTGCCGCCGAGCAGCGTCGGGCGCTCCGGGCGACCGCTCCCGCTGCCCGGCGCACCAGCACCTCGACGGGCTCGGGCGCCGCGGCGTCGATCGCGCCCATCTCGTCGGGGGTGACCACCGGGATCACACCCCTAGTGTGCCCTCCTCGGCGAGCGGCGGCGGGTCGTCGCCGACCACCACCGCCACGGCCACCGCCTGTGCGAGCGATACGTGTGGGTGAGCGCTGAGGTGCCAGCTGCGACACCGACCGACGTCGGCGCCATCTCGGCCGCCGCACCGCCGGCGCAGTGCAACGCCGGCGCGTCCCGACTCGTCTCGGGTCACCTCGATCTCGGCGAAGCCGATCGGCGACATGCCGTGACCCGAGTGCCTTCATGACCGCCTCCTTGGCCGCGAAGCGTGCTGCCAGGTGCGGGTGGGGGTCGCGGTGGCGGACGGCGTAGTCCCACTCGGCGTCGGTGAAGAACCGGTCCGCCAGCGAGACCCGTCGAGCCAGCGCGTCGCGCAACCGCTGCACGTCGACGAGGTCGGTCCCGACGCCGACGACTGCCGCCCCGACGGGACTCCCGTCGACAGGACTCGCCCCGGCCGAGCTCGATGTGACCGCCGCCGCGTCGGTCACGTCCGCCAGCGGTCCGCCAGGTCGAGGATCGGCACCGGTCAGCAGGTCGGACACCGAGTGCTGGGCGAGCAGATCCTCGCGGAACACGTCCTCGGTCTCGGTGACTGCGTCGCGCAGCGCCTGGTAGCGCCGCCGATAGCCGCGCAGCACCGACCGAGCGCTCGCTGCAGGCAGCCGGTCGGCCAGCCCGACGTGCAGCAGGAGCAGGCCGGTGGTCACGCCGTCCTTGGTCTCCGGAACGATCAGCACGCGACGACCGTCGCTACGACCGACTGGCGACCATGAGCTCCTGCTCGCGGGCGACGAGGGCCTTGGTGCCCCGCAGACGCGGGTCGCGGTCGGCCCGCGAGCGCAGGCCGACCGAGACACCCCAGCGGTCGACGACGGTGACCGTGGCGCGTCGAGGTCCTCGCCGTGCTCGACCCGGTAGCGGGTCGAGTCCCGTCACCTCGAGCACCGCCGGGTCGAGCTCGCCCAGGGACCGCAGGGTCGAGTAGGTGAGACGGTCCCGCGGCGAGCCCCCCGCAAGTGCAGCCGCCACCAGCGGGACCTGGAGCAGCGACTCGTCGCTGCGGCTGATGCCCACGGTCACGGTCTTGGCCTGGTGCTTGATCGCATCGACCGGGCGGGTGAGCTCCTCGATGGCGCCGCGGTGAGCGCCGCGCTGAGGTCCTCGAGCACCACGCCCGGCGTGCCGACCTTGCCGAACTCGACCTGGTAGGCGTCGAGCGCACTGATCCCGACCGCGAAGCGGAACTGCCCGGCGAGGCGCACCGCCGTGTTCGCCTCGAGGTGTCCGTTGTAGGCACCGGAGCGGACCCCGTCGAAGAACTCCGAGGACTCCGCCGACAACGTCGGCCTGAGTCCGTCGAGCAGCTGCTCGCCGTCGACGTGGTCGCCGTGCAGATCGCCGCCCGACTGGGCGACGGCCGCAGTCGATCGCAGCCCGGGCCTCTCGCAGTGGCTGGGCCTGCGCATCGATCGCCAGCGCCGCCTCGTAGCCGAACAGGTGACCTGCCATCGTCGCGAGCACGAACGCCAGGCGGGGGTGGGTGTCGGGGACCCGCAGCACGGCGAGCGCAGCCTCGAAGCGCCGGTCGCCCTCGCAGGCGATGACGATCGGGGCGGCCTTGTGGGCCCGGAAGATCGCGACCTCCTTCGCCACGTCGTCCGCCGTGGACCCGACGAGACCGGCGGCGCACACGAGGATCATCGGCTCACAGGACAGGTCGATGTGCTTCTTGTCCTCGGTGCCGTCGCAGGCGATCGACTTGTAGCAGAGCTCGGAGAGCTTCACCCGGATCTCACGCGCCGCGATCTGGTTGACGCCGTTGCCGACGATGGCCCAGTAGCGCCGCGGCGGAGCGAAGGTCCGGGCAGCCGCTGCCACGTCGTCGCGCACCGCCAGCGTCTCGACCATGCGCTCGGGCAGGTCGCGCAGCGCCGCCAGCAGCTCCTGTTGCGCCGGTTCACCGGAGGGCCGACCGCCGGGGACCTCGTCGGACACGGCCTGCGCCAGGAGCAGCCCCGCTGCGACCTGGGAGTAGAACGCCTTGGTCGACGCGACGCTCATCTCCACGTCGCGACCGTCGGAGGTGTAGAGGACCCCGTCGGCCTTGTCGGTCAGGTCGCTGCCGCGCCGGTTGACGACCGCGACGACCGCGGCCCCCCGGAGCGCGCCAGGTCGACGGTCCGGTTGGTGTCGGTGGTGGTGCCCGACTGGCTGATGGCGATCACCAGCGTGTCGGACATGTCGGCGCGCAGCTCGAAGCCGGACAGCTCGGTGGCGAGCACCGCCTCGACCTGCACGTCGGACTCCGGCCAGCAAGTCGCGCAGGTGGTACGCCAGGCTCTGGCCGGCGATCGCCGCGGTGCCCTGGCCGATGACGA
This sequence comes from uncultured Microthrixaceae bacterium, assembly GCA_942490665.1. GTDB lineage: Bacteria > Actinomycetota > Acidimicrobiia > Acidimicrobiales > Microtrichaceae > SKRR01. The sequence continues at coordinate 88,367 of CALNXV010000044.1, read as the reverse complement.
GCACCCGGTCGATCGTGCCCTGCCCGCAGCGCCCGCCCGGACGTCGGGTCGGCAACGACGTCGGGGCCGAGCACGACGCGGATGCCGTCGGCACCCTCGACCAGCTTGCCGCGGAGCGTGGTGCGGAACGACGCAGGCGACGCGGTGATCTCCTTGAGCAGGAAGTGCGGGTAGTCGCCCACGGTCGATGTCGCGGGTGGTGACCTGGGCCTGCTGCACGTCCTCGGTCGCCGACCGGCAGCTGGGTGCCGTCGTAGGACCAGCCGCGACGATCCCGTCGATCGGTGCCCGCCGCATCGGATCGCAGCTCGACGATCTGGCCGCGGCTGCTGCCGGTCGGGTTGTCGGGGTCCGACGGGGTCTCGCCGTCCATGCGGAGGTACGTCGAGGTCTCCTCGACCACGCCGTACGGCTCGGACGCGACGATGAAGGCGTCCTCTGCCAGGCCGACGTAGATCGCCTGGCCGCTGCCGCGCAGCGCCAGGTGGAGCGATCCGGACCGGCGGCGGTCGTCGCCGGCGATGGCGACCGACCCGTCGAGCGATGCGACGGTCTCACGGAAGGCATCGGTCGCGGTCGCTCCGCTGCTGAGCCGTCGCGACATCAGCGTCGGGATGACCTTCGCGTCGGTGGTGATGTCGGCGGCGATGCGCAGTGACTCCGCTGCGGTCAGGTCGGCGTAGTTGTCGACGTCGCCGTTCAGCACGCCGGTCACCAAGGGGCCGACGGACCCGCCTCGAGCTCGTCGGAGCTCTGCGGGTGGGCGTTGGGCTCGGAGATGATGCCGATCGACGCCCAGCGGGTGTGGCCCAGCACCACCGCCCGGACATCCGGCGAAGCGAGGGCGCGCTGGAGCAGCTCATCGGTGCGCAGCGACTCGCGTAGCGCCGCGGTGTTGTCGCCCAGCTCGCCGATCTCCGCAGCTGCCTTGTACACCAGCACGAGCGCGCCGCCGTCGAGCCGCACGGCCCCGGAGCCGAACGACCGGTCCGCTCGATGCTGCAACGCATCTCGAACCGTGGGTTCCGACGGATCGAGACCGTGGCCGGTGAGCTGGAGCTCGATACCTGCGGAGTCACGTCCGCGGACCTCCAGACGGTCGAGCGCGGACAGCGCCTGATGGATGCTGAACAGCACTGCCCTGCCCGCGTCGCCGACCTCGACCGACGACAGGCCCGCCACCTCCTCAGCTGCGCGGATCCGGTCCCGACCGATCGCCCAGATCGCGTCCTTGCACCGCATCAGCGCGGCGTTGGTGCGCTCGAGCTGCTCCGGTGGTCGATGCGGCCGCAGCGGCGTCGAGCCAGCAGGGCTTCTCGACACGGTCCGCTCGGTCGCTGTTCGATGTCGTCGATGTGGCGGCGATGGCTGCAGCGTGCCGCTCGGATCGGCGAGCAGGACGAGTCACGCCCCGGCACGCCCCGCAGGGCACGGTCCGACCTCGGCCAGCCGCGGCCGCGGCGTCCAGGCGCTCGAACAGGTCGTCCATGACGGGTTCCATGTCGGCGATCGCCGCGTCGAGGAGTCCGACGAGGGCGTCGGGCGACGCTGCCACCCGATCCGATCGGCGTCGAACGACGGCGATGATCCCGCACATGTCTGTCCACCCTTCTCCGGTGCCTCGAGCGGCCGACCGGTCGGTCGGACCGTCGATCGAGGCTAACAGCGGGGCCCGGAGCGATCCGGCGAGGGTCGTCGCTCAGGGTCCCGGGTCAGCGCCTCGACCGACGAGCGACCCTCCGCGAGCTGCGCTGCGACCTCGTCGGCGGCTTCGGCGTCGACCGCCTCGACCATCACCCGGACCACCGCCTCGGTGCCCGAGGGACGCACCAGCACCCGGCCGTCGTCACCCAACCGGACGGCCGACCGCCGCGGCGATCTGCGGCGCGAGCCGCTCGGCGACGTCGGGCATCGGCTGCGCGACACGCACGTTGACGAGCACCTGGGGCAACCGTGGACATCGGCCTCGGCAGCCAGCTCGGCCAGCGGCCGGCCCGCGCGGATCGACCAGGTCGAGCAGCATGACCGCGGCGAGCAGGCCGTCACCGGTGGTGGCCAGGTCGGCGAAGACGAGGTGGCCGGACTGCTCGCCACCGAGGGAGTGGCCGCCGGCCGCGAGCGCCTCGAGCACGTGGCGGTCCCCCACCGGCGTCTCGACCACGGCGATGCCGGCGGCGGCCATCGCCCGGCGGAACCCCAGGTTGGACATGACCGTCACCACGACGGTGTCGTTGGCGAGCGATCCCGGTCGCCGAGATCGAGGGCGCACAGCGCGATGATCTGGTCGCCGTCGACCAGCCGTCCCGTGTGGTCGACCGCGACCACCCGGTCGGCGTCGCCGTCGAAGGCGATGCCGAGGTCGGCGCCCGAGCGCCACCACCCGCTCGGCGAGTCGGCCGGGTGTCGGTCGAGCCACAGCCGTCGTTGATGTTGGTGCCGTCCGGCCGGTTCCCGATGACCTCGACGCGCGCCCCGAGCCGCTCGAGCAGCTCCGGCGCAGCGTGTGAGTTCGCTCCGTTCGCCGCGTCGACCACGACGTGCAGCCCCGCGAGGGACACGTCGCCGACGGCGGCGACGATGCCGTCGAGGTAGGCGCTGACGCCGTCGGGGTCGTGGCGGACGACGCCGACCTCGGCGCCGATGGGCGGCGGTCGGTCGCTCGCGTCCGCACCGGCGAGCAGCTCGGCGACGAGCACCTCGATGCGTTCCTGCTGCTCGTCGTCGAGCTTGCGGCCGCCGGGGGCGAAGACCTTCAGACCGTTGTCCTCGAACGGGTTGTGCGACGCGGAGACCACGACCCCGGCCACGCCGTGGCGGGCGCCGTGCGCGGCCACGGCGGGGGTCGGCGCGACGCCGAGCAGCACTGCGTCCGCGCCTTCCGCGCAGACGCCCGCTGCGACGGCGGACTCGAGCATGGAGCCGGACCGGCGGGTGTCACGACCCAGCACGACCGACCCGCCGGGGAACACTCGTGCGGTCGCGCGCCGACGGCGAGCGCCAGCTCTGCGGTGATGGCCCGGTTGGCGAGCCCGCGGACGCCGTCGGTGCCGAAACGGACACCCATGATGCCAGCGGCCCGTCGGATCAGCGCTTGGAGTACTGCGGGGCCTTGCGGGCCTTCTTGAGGCCGTACTTCTTGCTCTCCTTCTCGCGCGGGTCGCGCGAGAGGAAGCCGGCCCGCTTGAGCGGCCCGCGCAGCTCGGGGTCGAGCTCGATCAGCCCGCGGCTGATGCCGAGGCGCACGGCGCCGGCCTGGCCCGTGACCCCGCCGCCGTGCAGCGTGGCGTCGATGTCGTAGTTCTCGCCGGTCTCGGTCAGGCGCAGCGGCTCCGAGAGGATCATGCGGTGCGTCGCGTTCGGGAAGTAGTCCTCGACCGGGCGCTGGTTGATCGTGATCGAGCCGGAGCCCTCACGGATGCGGACCCGGGCGACGGCACGCTTGCGGCGGCCGGTGGACTGGACGAGGGGGTGAGGCATGACGGGTCCTTCTGCGGGATCAGACGCGGGCGCGGGCGTGATCGATCGGGAGCGGTTCGGGCTTCTGTGCGTGATGGGGGTGCTCCGGGCCGGCGTAGACCTTCAGCTTGCTCATCATCTGGCGGCCGAGACGGTTCTTGGGGAGCATCCCGCGGACCGAACGACGAACCGCCTCGGCGGCGTCGCGCTCGAGCAGATCGGCGTAGGAGGTCGACCGGATGCCGCCCGGGTACCCGGTGTGGCGGTAGACCTGCTTGGCCTCGGCCTTGCCCGGCGGTCAGCACCACCTTGTCGGCGTTGACGATGATCACGTGGTCGCCGGTGTCCAGGTGCGGGCGTGTAGGTGGCCTTGTGCTTGCCGCGCAGGCGACGGGCGACCTCGGTGGCCATGCGGCCGAGCGTCAGGCCCTCGGCATCGACGACGTACCACGAGCGCTCGATCTCGGATGCGGTGGGGGTGTAGGTGCGCACTGCGCTCACTCTCTCTGCACGGACTGGCTGCACGGGACGTCGGGACCGCTCGCTGCGCGGTTCAGGGCCCGGCCCCGTCGCTGCGCGGCGGACCGGGCAGGCGAACAGGTCGGCCGACGGGCCGAGGGACGACGGTAGCGGCGCCCCGTCTCGAGCGGCAAGCGCGGCACCTCGGGGCCGTCGGCGCTCGTCGCCGTCGTAGACCACCTCGACGAGACGCAGGCCCGTGGGGCGGGGCGAGGTGGGGCGCCCCGGATCGGTCACGGGCGGCGAGCAGCGATGCGAACCCGTCCGGATCCAGGCGGCCGCGACCCACGGCGACCAAGGCCCCGGTGACCGAGCGCACCATCTGATGACAGAACGCCGTCGCGCTGATGCTGAACCCGAGCATCCCGGGCGGCGACGCCGGCGCCCAGGAGGCGTCGATCACGCGACGCACCAGGGAGACGTCGGCCCCCTTGGGGCGCCGGCAGAACGACGAGAAGTCGTGTTCCCCCACCAGTCCCGCCGACGCCGCCGACATGGCATCGGTGTCGAGTCGTTCGGGCACCCACCAGCTCGTGGTGTGCTCGAACGGATCGGGGATCGGCTGGTTCCAGACCGAGTAGACGTAGCGTCGGGCGCGCGCCGAGAACCGGGCGTCGAAGTCGGCGGCGACGACCCCGACCGAGCGGACCACGACCGACGGTGCGAGCAGTGCGTTCAGCGAGGTGCGCAGCGCCGCGGGGTCGGCGGGCCGCTGCAGATCGAGGGTGACGACCTGCCCGCTGGCGTGCACCCCGGTGTCGGTGCGCCCGGCGCACGTGAGCGCGGCGTCCTCGCCGGTCACGGTGCGCAGCGCGGCGCTCAGCTCGCCGCCGACGGTGCGGACGCCCTCGTTCGGCGCGAACCCGTGGTACCCGCTGCCGTCGTAGGCGATGTCGAGGCGGAGCCGGACCGGCACGGACGCGACGGAGCCGCCCGGTCGGGGCGGCTCCGTCGACGGCTCGGGACACCTGCTGGGAGCTCAGACGAGCTCGAGCTTGGCCATCGGTGCCTTGTCGCCCTGGCGGGCGCCGAGCTTCAGGATCCGGGTGTAGCCCCCGGGACGGTCGGCGTAGCGCGGGCCGACCTCGTCCATCAGCTTGGCGGCGATCTCCTGGTCACCGAGGAACGCCAGGATCTGGCGGTGGTTGTGCAACCCGCCCTTGCGCGCCTTGGTGATCATCTTCTCGGCCACCGGGCGGACCGCCTTGGCCTTGGCCTCGGTGGTGACGATGGCCTCGGCGGCCACGAGCGAGGCGACGAGGTTGGCCATCATGGCCTTGTTGTGGGCGGCGCTTCCACCGAATCGTTTACCTTTGCGGGGACGTGCCGGCATGTTCCTCTGGTCAGTCTCGACCGCGGAGCGACAGGCCCCGCTCGTCGAGCTTCTCGATGACTTCGTCGAGCGACTTCTGGCCGAAGTTGGTGATGGCCAGCAGGTCGTCCTCGGACTTGGTGAGCAGCTCGCCCACGGAGTTGACCTGCGCCCGCTTGAGGCAGTTGCGCGGGCGCTCGGACAGGTCGAGGTCCTCGATGGCCAGCTCCAGGTCGGGCGAGGTCGCGACGGCGGTGACGGCCTCGGTCAGGGTCGAGCCCCTCGGGCTCGTCCTCCATGCCGGCGACCAGACTGGTCAACTCGGTCAGCGTCGCGCCGGCCGAGGCGAGGGCCTCCCGGGGCGACTTGGAGCCGTCGGTCTCGATCTCGAGGACGAGGCGGTCGAAGTTCGTGGACTGCTCGACGCGGGTCGGCTCGACGGTGAAGGTCACGCGCGGACCGGCGAGAAGATCGCGTCGACCGGGATCACCCCGATGGTGGTGGTGGAGCGGCCGGTCGCCGGACAGGTAGCCCCTGCCACGCTCGATCGTCAGGTCGACCGCCAGGCGGCCCTTGCCGTTGAGCGTGGCGATGTGCAGCTCGGGGTTGAGGACCTCGACGTCGGCCGTGGTCAGGATGTCCCCGGCGGTGACGTCGGCCGCGCCACGCACGTCGAGGCGCAGGGTCACCGGTTCGTCGGACTCGGAGGTCACGACGATGTCCTTGAGGTTCAGGATGATGTCGGTGACGTCCTCGGCGACACCCGAGATCGTGTCGAACTCGTGGAGCGCCTCGTCGAAGCGCACCTCGGTGATCGCAGCCCCGGGGATCGAGGACAGGAGGGTGCGGCGGAGCGAGTTGCCGAGCGTGTGACCGAAGCCGGGCTCGAGGGGGCTGATGGCGAACCGTTGACGGTTGCCGTCCTCCTCGTCGATGGCCTCCACGGTGGGGCGCTGGATGACGAGCATCTGATGGGTACCTCGGGTGAGCGTGAGCGGGCGGGGCGGCGGCCGGAGGCCGAGTGGTTACTTGGAGTAGAGCTCGACGATGAGCTGCTCGCGCACGGGCACGTCGATGTGCTCGCGGAGCGGGAGCTCGCGGACGGTGACCTCTTGGCCGCCGTCCGCGGCGTCGAGCCACGGCGGGGCGGTGCGACCGAGCGTGTCCATGTTGAACTGCACGATGATCATCTCGCGCGACTTCGCTCGGAGGCGGATCACGTCACCCTTGCGAACCCGGAAGCTCGGGATGTTGACCCGGCGACCGTTGACCTCGACGTGGCCGTGGTTCACGAACTGGCGCGCCTGCGGGCGGGTCGACGCCCACCCGGCGCGGTACACGACGTTGTCGAGACGCAGCTCGCAGTAGCAGAGCAGGTTCTCGCCGGTGACGCCCTGGCGACGGTTCGCCTCGGCGTACAGGTTGCGGAACTGCCGCTCGGTCATGCCGTAGGCGAAGCGGGCCTTCTGCTTCTCCTGGAGCTGCAGCAGGTACTCGCTCACGTTGCCGCGGCGGCGGGTGCGGCCGTGGTCGCCGGGCGGGTACGGACGCTTGTCCATCGCCTTGTTCTCGCCCGAGGTGCCCCAGATGTTGGTGCCGAGGCGGCGCGAGACGCGGGCGCGTGGGCCGGTGTAGCGGGACATCTCAGAGCCTCCGACGCTTGGGGGGACGACAACCGTTGTGCGGTACCGGGGTCACGTCCTTGATGCCGGTGACCTCGATGCCCACGTTCTGGATGGAGCGGATGGCGGTCTCGCGACCCGACCCCGGCCCCTTGACCTGGACGTCGACCTTGCGCACGCCGTGCTCCATCGCGCGCCGGGCGGCCTGCTCGGCGGCCATCTGCGCGGCGTAGGGCGTCGACTTGCGCGAGCCCTTGAACCCGACGTTGCCGGCCGAGGCCCAGGAGAGGATGTTGCCCTCCTGGTCGCTGATCGACACGATCGTGTTGTTGAACGAGCTCTTGATGTGGGCGACACCATGGGTGACGTTCTTGCGCTCGCGCTTGCGGGGGCGACGGCCCCCGACGGGTGGCTTGGCCATTACTTGCGGACCTTCTTCTTGCCGGCGACGGTCTTCTTGGGGCCCTTGCGGGTCCGGGCGTTGGTGTGGGTGCGCTGACCTCGGACGGGCAGGCCGCGACGGTGGCGCAGGCCCTGGTAGCAGCCGATCTCCATCTTGCGCTTGACGTTCTGGTTGACCTCGCGACGCAGGTCACCCTCGACCTTGACGTGCTCCTCGATCCATGCGCGGATCTTGACCACCTCGGCGTCGGTCAGGTCACGGACGCGGGTGGAGCCATCGATGTCGGTCGCCTCGCAGACCTGCTCCGACTGCGTACGTCCGATGCCGTAGATGTAGGTCAGCGAGACGATCAGCCGCTTCTCACGCGGGATGTCGACGCCGGCGATTCGTGCCATGTGGGATCGTCCTCGACTCTCTCAGCCCTGGCGCTGCTTGTGGCGCGGGTTGTCGCAGATGACCATCACACGCCCGTTGCGGCGGATCACTCTGCACTTCTCACAGATCTTCTTGACGCTCGGTCGAACCTTCATCGGTCTCTCCGGGCCGGCGTTGACCGGCCCTCTGATCGCCGCAGGGCGATCACTTGTAGCGGTACGTGATCCTGCCGCGCGGACAGGTCGTAGGGGGTCAGCTCGACCTGCACCTTGTCTCCGGGAAGGATGCGGATGTAGTGCATGCGCATCTTTCCGGAGATGTGCGCCAACACCTTGTGACCGTTCTCGAGTTCGACTCGGAACATGGCGTTCGGGAGCGGTTCGACGACCGTTCCCTCCAAGACGATGGCGTCTTCCTTGGGCTTTGGCAGAGCTGATCCTCCTGTGAGGCCCCGAGGGGTGGAACATGATTGGAGCACGTCGGACGCGAGGGTCCGGAACGGCCGAGGGGCAACTCTAGAGGACACGACCGGCGCGATCAAAGCCGGCCCCGTCACGACCACCGCTGCGGGCGTCAGCGTCACCCGCCGTAGTTCATCCGGGTGTCCTCCATGCGCAGGACCGGGGTGTCCTCGGGCTTGAGGAACCCGGCGTCGACCACCTCGCCGATGAAGAAGGTGTGCTGGCCGGCCTCGACCCGATCGGTCAGCCGGCAGTCGAGGAACGCAACCGACTGCGCCAGGATCGGAGCGCCGGTCACCCGTTCGACGAACTCGAATCCGTTGAGGGTCCGCGCATCGAGGTCGACCTCCACCGGCTTGGTGAACTTGCGGACGATCGCCCGGTCCTCTCGGTCGACCACGCACAGGCTGAAGCACCCCCCGCTGCGACCAGCTCGTGGGTGAACGCTGCCTCCTCGACGCCGACGCCGATCAGCTTCGGCTCGAAGCTGATCTGGCTCACCCAGTTGATGGTCATGCCGTTGCGGCGCTGTTCGCCATCGGTGCTGCCGAGGACGTACAGGCCGTAGGGCATGGTCCACATGACGCGGCGACGGAGCTTGTCGTAGTCCGCCTCGGCGGCGTCGCCCGACACGTCCGGCGGGTACGGACCGATCGGTCCGGTGCCTCCTGGTTCAGCCATGGCTCGAACCTACCGGCCGCGGGGGACCGGCCCGTCGCGGTCCGCAGCCGGGCGTGGCGAGCCGCGCGACGCAGGCAGGCGGGTCGGCGGTTCAGCCGACGTGGGCGTCGATGGCGGCGTGCAGCCGCGGGGTGACCTCATCGGGCGCGCCGACCCCGTCGATGCGCACGAGGGCGCCGCGTTCGGCGAACCACGCCACGACCGCCAGGGTCGTCTCTGCATAGAGGGCCAGCCGGGCACGGACCGCGTCCTCGGTGTCGTCGTCCCGCTGCACCATCCGTCCGCCGCACCGGGCGCAGGCGTCCGGGTCGCTGACGGACCCGATGGTGCCGCACTCCTCGCAGACCCGCCGCGACGAGATCCGCTCCACGACGACGTCCTCGGGAACGTCGAGGTCGATCGCCAGGTCGATGCCGTCGTCGCCGACGAGCGCGAGGAGTCCCTCGGCCTGCGGAAGTGTCCGGGGGAAGCCGTCGAGGAGCCAGCCGGGCGCGGCGTCGGGCTCGGCGAGACGCTCCGAGATGATGCCCAGCATCACGTCGTCGGACACCAGCTCGCCGGCGTCCATGATCTGCTTCGCCCGCATGCCGAACTCCGTCCCGTCCTTGACCGCGGCGCGGAGCATGTCGCCGGTGGAGATGTGCGGCACGCCGTACCGCTGGGACAGGCGGACCGCCTGGGTGCCCTTGCCGGCACCCTGGCGCCCGAACACGACCAGGCGGACCGGGGCGCTCGGAGAGTCGCAGCCCGCGACGATGCGGAGGAGGACACGTCGCTCGGGGTCATTTCTTGCCCGACAGGAAGCCCTCGTAGTTGCGCATCATCAGCTGGCTGTCGACCTGCTTCATGGTCTCGAGCGCCACGCCGACGGCGATGAGCAACGAGGTACCGCCGATCGAGTAGGCCGCACCGGAGCCGTTCGGTCCCAACAGGAAGCGCACGAGGATCGTCGGCAGGATCGCCAGCAGCGCGATGAACAGCGCTCCCGGCAACGTGATCCGGTTGAGCACCTTGGCGAGGTACTGCTCGGTCTGCGGTCCCGGACGGATGCCCGGGATGAAGCCGCCCTGCTTGCGCAGGTTGTCGGCCTGTTGGACCGGGTCGAACGCGATCGACGTGTAGAAGTACGAGAAGCCGACGATGAACAACCCGAGCACGAACAGGTAGATCGGGTTGATCGTGTTGGCCAGGTTGTCGTTGATCCACCGCGACACCGACTGGCCCCAGCCATCGGCCGGCAGGACCTGCGAGAGCAGCACCGGCAGGTTGATGACCGCACTCGCGAAGATGATCGGGATGATGCCCGCCTGGTTGACCTTGAGCGGGATGTAGGTGCTCTGGCCCGAGTACATGCGACGTCCGACCACCCGTTTCGCGAACTGCACCGGGATGCGTCGCTGGCCCTGCTCGATGAAGACGATGAACAACAGCATCACGATGAAGAAGGCGAAGAAGACGAGCAGCTTCCACGTCCCGGCGGTGTAGACCGCCGAGAACGCACCGGGCAGGCCCGACACGACCGAGCAGAAGATGATGAGCGACATGCCGTTGCCGACGCCGCGGTTGGTGATGAGCTCGCCCATCCACATCAGCAGTGCTGCGCCGGCGGTGAAGGTCACCACGATCAGCAGGACCCGAGCCGGGGTGAAGATCGGCACCAGGTCGATGGAACCGGCGGTGTTGTTCACCAGACCCGCCGCCGCCGTTGTGGAACAGGAACACCAGGCCCGTCGACTGCAGCACCGAGATGCCGATGGTCAGGTACCGGGTCCACTGGGTGATCTTGCGCTGGCCGATCGCGCCCTGCTGCTGCCACTCCTGGAGCTTCGGGATGACCACCGTCAGGATCTGCATGATGATCGAGCTGGTGATGTACGGCATGATCCCCAGCGCGAAGAGGCTGAACTGGGTCAGTGCCTGCCCCGAGAAGAGCTGCAGGAACGCGAGCACCCCGCCCTCGCGGGCCTGCTCCCCGATCGATCGGACCGCGTTCTGGTCGACGCCGGGTACCGGCAGGTAGGAGCCCACCCGGTAGAGCACCAGAACGAACAAGGTGAACAGGACCTTGTTGCGCAGGTCCTCCACCTTGAAGATGTTCCCGATGCGTGACACGCGTTCGTGCTCCTCGACGGTCGGGCAGGGGTCGGTCTGCGGCCGGAGCCACGGAGTCCGATGAACCTAGCCGGTCAGCGGTTGGTGTGGGCACTCCCGTGGAAGGCCGGACGCACCGCGAAGGGCAGCGGCACCTGCTCGAACGAGCCGCCCGCCGCAGTGATGGCCTCGCGTGCCGAGGCCGACGCCGCATGGGCCCGGACGGTCACTGCGGAGCTCAGCTCGCCCCGGCCGAGGACCTTGACGAGCGCCCCCTTGGAGATGAGGCCCTTGGCGTACAGCGACTCCGGGGTGACCTCGGTGAGACCCGACTCGGCGATCGTGTCGAGGTTCACGGCCTGGTACTCCACGCGGAACGGGTTGTTGAAGCCGCGGAGCTTGGGGACGCGCTGGGCGAGGGGCAATTGGCCGCCCTCGAACCCCATGGGGACCTTGTTGCGAGCCTTCTGACCCTTGGTGCCACGGCCGGCGGTCTTGCCGCCCTTGCCGCCGATGCCGCGGCGCGACCCGCTTGCGCTTGGTGCGCGAGCCCTCGGGGGGCTGCAGATCGTGGACCTTCATGAGTCGACCTCCTCGACGCTGACCAGGTGCGGCACCTTCGCCAGTTGACCCCGGAGGTCAGGCGTGTCCGCCAGCGTGTTGGACATGCCGATCCGACGAAGACCCAGGGCGCGGAGCGTGCCGCGCTGCTTGGGCTTCGTGCCGATCGCGGATCCCGTCTGGGTCACCTTCAGCTGACCCATCACTTCACCTCGAAGGGCTCGGGCTCGGGGCCACGCTCGGATTCGCGGTAGGCGCGCAGCAGGCCGCCGGGGATGCAGTCCTCGGGGTCGAGGCCGCGCAGCTTCGCGATCTCGTCCGGGCGGCGCAGGTCCTGGAGACCGGCGATCGTTGCACGTGCGACGTTGATGTAGTTGGCGGAGCCGAGGGACTTGCACAGCACGTCCTGGATCCCGGCCTCCTCGAGGATGGCCCGAGCGGCACCTCCGGCGATCACACCGGTACCGGGCGCAGCGGGCTTGAGCAGCACCCGGCCGGCACCCATGACGCCGATGACGGGTTGGCTGATCGTGCCGCTCGCGTGCGGCACGCTGAAGAGGTTCTTGCGGGCCTCCTCGGTGCCCTTCTGGATGCGCGAGGGGCACCTCCTTCGCCTTGCCGTAGCCGAGGCCGACCCGGCCGGCGCCGTCGCCGATCACCACGAGCGCGGTGAAGGAGAAGCGGCGGCCGCCCTTGACGACCTTGGCGACCCGGTTGATGTTGATCACCCGGGACTCGCGCAGTTGCAGGTCCGCCGTGTTCGCGTTGGTTGCCATCAGAACTCCAGTCCTGCGTCTCGTGCAGCATCGGCGAGTGCGGCCACTCGACCGTGGTAGCGGAACCCGCCCCGGTCGAACACGACCGTGTCGATGCCGGCCGCCTTGGCCCGTTCGGCGACCCGTCGGCCAACGGCGGAAGCGGCCTCGCTGTTCGAGGTCGCCCCGCTGCGCGCGTCGGGCTCGAGGGTACTCGCCGCAGCCAGGGTGGTCCCGGCGCGGTCGTCGATGACCTGGGCGACGATGTGTCGGTTCGAGCGGAACACCGCGAGGCGCGGCCGCTCGGCAGTCCCGACGACGCTGCGCCGCACGCGTGCGTGTCGGCGCTTGCGGCCGACCTGCTTCTTCTGGGTCGTGTTGCTCATCGCAGTCGCCTCACTTGCCGGCCTTGCCGGCCTTGCGCCGGACGTGCTCGTCGACGTAGCGCACGCCCTTGCCCTTGTAGGGCTCCGGCTTGCGCCAGGCCCGGATGTCCGCGGCCACCTGGCCGACGAGCTGCTTGTCGATCCCGTGCACCTCGATGCGGGTGGGCTGGGGAACGACGAACTCGATCCCCTCGGGGGCGTCGACCAGAACGGGGTGGGAGAACCCGAGCGCGAGCTCGAGCGAGTTGGAGCCCTTGGCCACGGCGCGGTAGCCGACCCCGACGATGTCGAGCTCCTTGCGGAACCCGTCGCTGACGCCGGTGACCATGTTCGCGACCAGCGACCGCACGAGACCGTGCAGCGCGCGTGCCTCTCGGGTGTCGTCTGCGCGGTCCACCTGGATGGTGGCGTCCTCCTGGGAGACGGACACGAGCTCGGGGAGCTCTTGGGAGAGCTCACCCTTGGGGCCACGCACGGTGATCGAGCCGTCCGCGACGCGCACGTCGACACCGCTGGGGACCGTGATGGGGGCTTTGCCGATACGGGACATCAGAGCGTCCTCACCAGACGTGGCACAGGACCTCACCACCGACACGGCGGCGACGGGCCTCGCGGTCGGTCATGAGTCCTTTGCTCGTGGACAGGATGGCGACGCCGAGGCCACCGAGGACGCGTTCGACCTCGTTGTGCTTGCGGTACACCCGCAGGCCCGGCTTCGACACCCGGCGGATGCCGGAGATGACCCGGCGCCGCTCGGGCGAGTACTTCATGTCGATGGTCAACACCTGGCCGGGGCCCTTGGAGTTGTCACCGAGGGAGAACCCCACGATGTAGCCCTCGGACGTGAGCACGTCGGCGAGCGCCACCTTCTGCTTGGAGGCGGGCATCATCACCTCGTCGTGCATCGCGACGTTCGCGTTGCGCAGGCGGGTGAGCATGTCGGAGATCGGATCGGTCATCGTCATCGTCGGTCGCCTCCTCTCACCAGCTGGCCTTGGTCACACCGGGGATCTCGCCCGCATGGGCGAGCTCCCGCAGGCAGACGCGGCACAGACCGAACTTGCGGTAGACCGAGCGCGGTCGGCCGCACCGGCGGCACCGCGTGTAGCCACGCACCTTGAACTTCGGGGTGCGCTGCTGCTTCTGCTTCAGGCCCTCTTTCGCCATGGTTCACACCCCTTCACGACGGAACGGGAAGGCGAAGGCGTCGAGCAGCGCTCGTCCCTCGTCGTCGTTCCGGGCGGTTGTCACGATCGTGATGTCCATGCCGCGGGAGGCATCGACCTTGTCGTACTCGATCTCCGGGAAGATGAGCTGTTCGGTCACGCCGAACGTGTAGTTGCCACGCCCGTCGAAACTCTTGGTGGGCAAGCCGCGGAAGTCGCGGATGCGCGGGATGGCGAGCGTGATGAGGCGGTCGAGGAACTCCCACATCTGGTCGCCCCGGAGGGTGACCTTCACGCCGATCGGGTTGCCCTCACGCAGCTTGAAGCCGGCGATCGACTTCTTCGCCTTGGTGATCACGGGCTTCTGGCCGGTGATCACCGTCAGGTCCGCGACGACCTTCTCGAGCAGGCCCTTGTTGTCGACGGCCGCACCGGCGCCGACGTTGACGACGACCTTCTCGAAGCGGGGGACCTCCATGACGTTCCCCAGGCCGAGATCGGCCTTGAGCTGGTCACGCACCTCGTCGGTGTAGCGCGCCTTGAGGCGGGGTGCAGTGGTGGTCACAGCTCACCTCCGGTGCGCCGTGCGACGCGGGTCTTGGTGCCGTCGTCGTCGACGCGATAGCCGACGCGGGTGGCCCGGCCATCGGAATCGATCAGCGCGACGTTCGACGCGTCGATCGGCATGGCCTTGTCGATGATCCCGCCCTGCTGCATCGCTCGCGTGGGCTTCTGGTGGCGCTTGGCGACGTTGATGCCGTCCACCACGATCTTGTTCGTCCGGGGATGGACGGCGGACACGTCGCCCTCCTTGCCCCGGTACTTGCCGGTGAGGACGCGTACGCGGTCACCTTTGCGGATCTTCACTCAGATCACCTCCGGAGCGAGCGAGACGATGCGCATGAAGCGCTTGTCGCGAAGCTCGCGGCCCACTGGGCCGAAGATGCGGGTTCCACGAGGCTGGCGCTGCTCGTTGATGAGCACCGCCGCGTTCTCGTCGAAGCGGATGTAGCTGCCGTCGGGTCGACGGCGTTCCTTCTTGGTCCGGACGATGACGCAGCGCACGACCTCGCCCTTCTTCACCGCCGCTCCGGGCAGTGCGTCCTTGACCGTGGCGACGATCACGTCGCCGATCGCGGCGTACCGGCGGCGGGAGCCACCGAGCACCTTGATCACCAGCACCTCTCGGGCGCCGGAGTTGTCCGCCACGCGCAGCCGGGTCTCCTGCTGGATCATCGGGCACGCTCCAGGACATCCACGATGCGCCAGCGCTTCAGCTTCGAGGTCGGTCGGGTCTCCATGATCCGTACCCGGTCCCCCACGTTGAGGTCGTTGGTCTCGTCGTGCACGTACAGCTTCTTGGAGCGCTGCACGGTCTTGTTGTACCGGGGGTGACGGACACGTTCGGTCACGGTGACCACCGCGGTGCGTTCCATCCGGTCGGAGGTGACGATCCCTTCGCGCACCTTGCGTGCGCTGCGTTCGGGCGTCGTCGGAGCTGCATCGCTCATCACGCCTCACCTCCTGCGGCCACCTCGGCGGCGGCGATCTCACGGGCACGGAGCTCGGTGGCGAGCCGTGCGATGTCCCTCTTGGTCTGGGTCACCCGGGCGGAGTTCTCCAACTGCCCGGTGGCGAGCTGGAACCGGAGCTTGAACAGCCGGTCCTTCTCTTCTGCGATCTTCTCGATGAGCTCGACGTCGCCGAACGCCCGAGCGTTGAGTCCTGCCATCAGAACGACTCCTCCCGGGCGATGATCTTCGCCTTGATGGGCAGCTTCTGGATGGCGCGGTCCATCGCGCCCTTGGCGGTCTCCTCGTCCGGGTACGACAGCTCGAAGAGCACGCGCCCCGGGCGGACGACCGCCACCCACCGTTCAGGGTTGCCCTTGCCGGAGCCCATGCGGGTCTCGGCGGGCTTCTGGGTCACGGGCTTGTCCGGGAACACGTTGATCCAGACCTTGCCACCACGCTTGATGTGACGGGTCATGGCGATACGGGCCGCCTCGATCTGGCGAGCGGTGATCCATCCCGGCTCGAGCGCCATGATCCCGTACTGGCCGTGGGTCACCTCGGTGCCGCCCTTGGCGACACCCTTCGTGCGTCCACGGTGGGTCTTGCGGTGCTTGACCTTCTTGGGCATCAACATGGTCAGTCACCATCCCCGGGGCGGAAGTGGGGGGTCTCGTGGTGCTCACGGGTGGAGCGCTCGATCGCCTCTTCCTCTGCGAGCAGCCGCTCGAACTCGGGGTCTGCCTCGCCGATGAGGGGCTTGATCTCCTCCTCGGGCTCGCCGGCGGCGGCCGGGGCGGGTGCCCCCTCGGTGCTCGGCGGCGCCTCGGCCGGTGCTGCAGCGGCCGGCGTCGCAGGACGACTCGACACGACCCGGGGACGATCGGCGCCGGCGGTGTCGCCGACCGCCATCGCGGCCTCCTTGGCGATCTTCTGCTCGTCGGTGCTCTTGTAGGGGAGGATGTCGCCCTTGTAGATCCAGACCTTCACGCCGATCCGGCCGGCCGTCGTGCGGGCTTCACGGAACCCGTAGTCGATGTCGGCGCGGAGCGTGTGCAGCGGCACCCGGCCCTCGCGGTACCACTCGGTGCGTGCCATCTCCGACCCGCCGAGGCGGCCCGAGCACTGGACGCGGATGCCGAGTGCCCCGGCCTTCTGGGCGTTCTGCACGGCCCGCTTCATGGCCCGGCGGAACGCGACGCGGTTCGCGAGCTGGTCGGCGGTCCCCTGGGCGATGAGTGCAGCATCGAGCTCGGGCTGCTTGATCTCCTGGATGTTGAGCTGCACCTTCGGGTTGCCGGTCATCTTCGTGAGATCGGCACGCAGCTCGTCGGCCTGGGCGCCCCGCCGGCCGATGACGATGCCCGGTCGGGCGGTGTGGACGTCGATGCGCAGACGGTCACGGGTTCGCTCGATGTCGACCCGGCTGATGGCTGCGTTCGGCAGCTTGCCCATCAGGTAGTCGCGGATCTTCCAGTCCTCGGTGAGGTAGTCGACGTACTCCTCGCGGTCCGCGAACCAGCGCGACTTCCAGTCGGTGGTGACACCGAGGCGGAAGCCGTAGGGATTGACCTTCTGACCCATCAGTCGTCCTTCTCGGTGTCGGTGTCGTCGGCGACGGTCTCGGCGAACTCGCCATCCACGGTCGCGTCGGTCGCGGCCTCGTCGAGCTCGTCCTCTCGGGCTGCCGCCTCGTCGGCGCCTCGGCGTCGCTGTTGTCGTCGTCGTCGTCCGCAGCGGTCTCGGCGAGCTCGGCGGTCTCGGCGAACTCGCCATCCACGGTCGCGTCGGTCGCGGCCTCGTCGAGCACGTCCTCCCGGGATACCGCCTCGCTCGGCGCTGCGTCGTCGGCCGAGACGTCCTCGGTCGACGAGTCCTCCGAGGAGTCGGCTGCACGGCTGCGGGCCACACGGCGTGCGCGGTCGGCGCTGCGATCGGGAGTCGACGAGCCCTTGGTCTCGGCCCGGGCCCGCCGGGTGGCGAGCTCCTCACCCGAGTAGCGACCCACGATGACCGTGATGTGACAGGTGCGCTTGCGGATCCGCGTCGCGCGGCCCCGGGCACGTGGACGCCACCGCTTCATGGTGGTGCCCTCGTCGGCGAAGCACGTCGTGACGAAGAGCTCCTCGGGGGGGATGTCGTTGTTGTTGGCCGCGTTCGCGACCGCGGAGTCGAGCACCTTGGCGACCGTGTCGGCGGCCGCCCGATCGCAGAACTCGAGGACGTTGCGTGCGTCGGTGACCGAGAGGCCACGAATGAGGTCGAGCACCTCGCGCGCCTTGTAGGCGGAGAACCGGGCGTGGCGGTGCATCGCCCGGACGCCGGGACGCTCGTTGGTCTTGCGCTCGTCGTGGGTGATCGCTGCCATCAGCGGCGTCCCTTCGCTGACTTCTCCTGGCCGGCGTGGAACCGGAACGTGCGCGTCGGGGCGAACTCGCCCAGCTTGTGGCCGACCATGGCCTCGGTGACGTAGACGGGCACGTGCTTGCGCCCGTCGTGCACCGCGATCGTGTGGCCGATCATGTCGGGGATGATCGTGGAACGGCGCGACCAGGTCTTGATGACGGTCTTCTGGCCCTGGTCGTTGAGCGCATCCACCTTCTTGAGGAGGTGGTCGTCCACGAAGGGACCCTTCTTCAGGCTGCGTGGCATGAGGATCCTCCTCTGGTCACCGGCGTGAGCCGCGGGTGCGGCGACGTCGGACGAGCAGCTTCTGGGACGGCTTGTTGGTGTCGCGGGTCCGGCCCTCGGGCTGACCCCACGGCGAGACGGGGTGACGACCACCGGAGGTCTTGCCCTCGCCGCCACCATGGGGGTGGTCGACGGGGTTCATGGCGACGCCGCGAGTCTGTGGACGAACGCCCTTCCAGCGGTTCCGGCCGGCCTTGCCGACCTTCACGAGGTCGTGCTCGGAGTTGCCGACCTCGCCGACGGTGGCGCGGCAGTCGATCGGCACACGGCGCATCTCGGTCGAGGGGAGCCGCAGCGTGGCGTGGTCGCCCTCGCGGGCGACGAGCTGCACGCTCGAGCCGGCCGAGCGGGCCATCTTGCCGCCGGCGCCCGCCTTCAGCTCCACGTTGTGCACCACGGTGCCGACGGGGATGTAGCGGAGCGGCAGTGCGTTCCCGGTGCGGATCTCCGAGCCCTGGCCCGACTGGACGGTGTCACCGACACCGAGTCCGCGCGGGGCGAGGATGTAGCGCTTCTCGCCGTCGGCGTAGTGCAGCAGGGCGATGCGACAGGTGCGGTTGGGGTCGTACTCGACCGAGGCGACCGTTGCCGGCACGCCGTCCTTGCGCCGCTTGAAGTCGATGACGCGGTACTGCTGCTTGTGGCCGCCGCCGCGGTGCCGAGACGTCTTGCGACCAGCGTTGTTGCGGCCGCCCGTCTTGGGCTTCGGCGCCAGCAGGGACTTCTCGGGCGTGGAGCGGGTGACCTCGGCGAAGTCCGAGACGGTCTGGAACCGGCGGCCGGGACTCGTGGGCTTGCGCTTGCGTACCGCCATCTCACTTCACCTCGAACAGGTCGATCTGGTCGCCACCCTCGGCGAGGGTGACCAGGGCGCGCTTGGTCGTGGCGCGCGTGCCGTAGGTCAGGCTGCGGCGGTTGCGCTTGCGCTTGCCCTTGCGCACGAGCGTGTTGACGTTGGTGACCCTGACGCCGGGCCAGATGGCCTGCACCGCGTCGCGGATCTCGGGCTTGGAGGCCTCGGGAGCGACCTCGAAGGTGTAGACGCCCGTGTCGAGCAGCCCGTAGGACTTCTCGCTCACCACCGGGCGGAGGATGACGTCGCGGGGATCCTTCATGATGCGGCCTCCGTCGCAGAACTGGGTGCGGCCCGGCAGCGTGGCCTCGGTGAACACGACGTGGTCGCAGACCAGCACGTCGTAGGTGTTGAGCTCACCGGGGGTGATCACGTGCACCGCGGGAAGGTTGCGGAAGCTGCGCCGGGCGGTCTGGTCGGTGGGGTCGATCACGACGAGCGAGACGCCCCTCGACACCGAGGGCCTCGAGCGCAGCTGCGGCCGCCTTCGTGCTGGGCGTGTCGAAGTCCCAGCTGGTGACGACGTGCACCTTGCCCTCGGCGGCCCGGTCCGACAGCGCCGAGCGCAGCGCCAGGCGCTTCATCTTCTTGGGCGTCTTCTGGTCGTAGGAGCGGGGCTTGGGGCCGAGCGCCACCCCGCCGCCGCGCCATTGAGGCGCTCGGATGGTGCCGGCGCGGGCCCGACCGGTGCCCTTCTGCTTCCAGGGCTTGGCCCCGCCGCCGGAGACCTCGGAGCGGGTCTTGGTCGACTGGGTGCCCGAACGCTTGGCGGCGAGTTGGGCGACGACCACCTGGTGCATCACGGCGACGTTGGGCACGACGGCGAAGAACTCGTCGTCGAGCTCGACGCTGCCCGTGTCGGCCCCGGTGCGGTCGCGCAGTGTGACGGACGCCATCAGGAAACACCTCCGGTGGCTGCAGCGCGGTCCTTGACCGCGTTGCGGACGATGACGACCCCACCTCGGGGACCGGGCACGGACCCCCGCACCAGCAGCACCTGCTGGTCGGTGTCCGCCCGGACGACGGTGAGGTTCAGGGTGGTGACCTGCTCGGCGCCCATCCGACCCGCCATGCGCGTGCCCTTGAAGACCCGCGCCGGCGTGGCGCACTGGCCGATCGCGCCAGGCTTGCGGTGGACCCGGTGTGCACCGTGGGAGGCCGGCTGACCCTTGAAGCCGTGACGCTTCATGGCACCGGCGAACCCCTTGCCCTTGCTGACGGCGGTCACGTCGACCAGCTCGCCGGCGTCGAACAGGTCCGCGGTCAGCTCCTGGCCGACCTCATAGCCGCCGACGTCGTCGAGTCGGAGCTCGACGATGCGGACGCCGGGATCGACACCCGCTGCGGCGTACTGGCCCGCAAGCGGCTTGGTGAGCTTGCGGGCGTCGCGCATGCCGTAGGTGACGGCCAGTGCGCTGTACCCGTCGCGCTCGGGGGTGCGCAGCTGGACGACTCGGACCGGAGCGACGCGCAGCGCGGTGACGGGCACGACGGTGTTGTCGTCGTCCCACACCTGGGTCATCCCCAGCTTCTCTCCAACGATTGCTTTCTTCGCCATGTCGGCCGTGTCCTTGGTGATTGGGCCTTCGCCGTCGTGGCGGCATCGGTGTGCCGCTCACGCGAGCGCTCCGCACGGGCGGGCCCGGCGGAGCGATGTCTCGGTTGTGCCGTGTGGTTCCGACCTGGGCCGGCCTGCGCGGACGTCGATTGATACGGACCCCGCTGCCGCCGCCTGCGACCACGCCGTCAGCGTGTCGTTCAGGGGTGGTTCCGAGGAGAGAATCACACGGGGGCGCTGCTCCCGTGACGACCGGGTGACCCTAGCAGTCGGGTCGGGACCGGCCAAATCTCCCGGGCTGGGCCCGGGATCGGCTCAGCTGTTCTGGATCTTGATCTCGATGTCGACCCCGGCGGGCAGGTCGAGACGCTGCAGCGAGTCGACGGTCTTGGGCGACGGCTCGATGATGTCGATCAGGCGCTTGTGGATCCGCATCTCGAAGTGCTCACGAGAGTCCTTGTCCTTGTGGGGGGACGGATCACGGTGAAGCGGTGCTTCTCGGTCGGGAGCGGCACCGGACCACGGACCGAGGCCTGGGTCCGGGTGACGGTCTCGACGATCTTCTTGGTCGACTGGTCGATGATCTCGTGGTCGTAGGCCTTCAGGCGGATGCGGATCTTCTGGTCGGCTGCCATGGCGCTGCTCCTGGTGCTGCCGGGCATCCCGGCGGGGGGGGTCATCGACTGTCAAGGAACTCGCCGCGATCTTCATCGCGGCACGGCGGACGATCGTAGCGGTGGCGACACCGCCCCGCCAGTCCGAGCACCGCCGGGAGCACCGCCGGGGCCAGCGCCGACGGGCCGGCGCCGGGAACGACGACGGGCGCCCCGCGGGGCGCCCGTCGCTCGGATCGGTGACCTGCGCCGGAAGGCGCGGGCTCACTTCAGGATCTTGACGACACGTCCCGCGCCGACCGTGCGTCCGCCCTCGCGGATGGCGAACTTCAGGCCCTCGTCCATGGCGATGGGGGCGATGAGCTCGACCGTGACGGCGGTGTTGTCTCCGGGCATGCAGATCTGGGTGTCCTCGGGGAGGGTGATCGTGCCGGTGACGTCGGTGGTCCGGAAGTAGAACTGCGGGCGGTAGTTGGACTGGAACGGCTTGTGACGGCCGCCCTCCTCCTTGGTCAGCACGTAGACCTGCGCCTCGAAGTCGGTGTGCGGGGTGATCGACCCGGGCTTGGCCAGCACCTGGCCGCGCTGCACGTCCTCCTTGTCGATGCCGCGCAGGAGTGCGCCGATGTTGTCGCCCGCCTGACCCTCGTCGAGGAGCTTGCGGAACATCTCGACGCCGGTGCAGGTGGTCTTCTGGGTCGTCTTGAGCCCGACGATCTCGAGCTCGTCGCCGGTGTGGACCACGCCCTGCTCGATCTTGCCGGTCACCACGGTTCCACGGCCCGTGATCGAGAAGACGTCCTCGATCGGCATGAGGAAGGGCTTGTCCAGCTCGCGCTCCGGCTCGGGGACGAAGGAGTCGACCTGCTCCATCAGCTCCATGACGGCGTCCTGGGAGGCGGAGTCGCCCTCGAGGGCCTTCAGCGCGGACACCCGCACGACCGGCGTGTCGTCGCCGGGGAACTCGTAGGCGTCGAGGAGCTCGCGCACCTCCATCTCGACGAGCTCGAGGAGCTCCTCGTCGTCGACCATGTCGACCTTGTTCAGCGCCACGACGATGGCGGGCACGCCCACCTGGCGGGCGAGCACCACGTGCTCACGCGTCTGGGGCATCGGGCCGTCGGCCGCGGACACCACCAGGATCGCGCCGTCGACCTGCGCCGCACCGGTGATCATGTTCTTGATGTAGTCGGCGTGGCCCGGCATGTCGACGTGGGCGTAGTGGCGGCCGTCGGTCTCGTACTCGACGTGCGACACGTTGATCGTGATGCCGCGCTCGCGCTCCTCGGGGGCCTTGTCGATGTTCTCGAAGTCGGTCGCCGTGTTGCCGGCGACCCGATCGGCGAGCGTCTTGGTGATCGCAGCGGTCAGCGTCGTCTTGCCGTGGTCGATGTGTCCCATCGTGCCCACGTTGACGTGCGGCTTGTTCCGGTCGAACTTCTCCTTGGCCATGGTCTGGATTGCCTTTCTGACAGCAGTGCGACGTGACGGCTACTGCGAGCGTGTGTGGATGGTGTGAGGGGTGCGGAGCCGACCGAGGGGTCACGCGCAGCCGCCGGATCCTAGCGGCTCCGGGGCGACCGGGTCACGGTCGGCCGGCGATCACTGCCCGGTGACCCGGGCGACGATCTCTTCCTGGACGTTGCGCGGCGTCTGCTGGTAGCTGTGGAACTGCATCGTGTACTGCGCACGCCCCTGGGTCTTCGACCGCAGGTCGGTGGAGTAGCCGAACATCTCCGCGAGGGGGACCTCGGCGGAGACGACCTGCATGTTGCCGCGCTGCTCCATCTTGCCGACCTTGCCGCGACGGGAGTTCAGGTCGCCGATGACGTCGCCCATGTAGTCCTCGGGCGTGACGACCTCGACGGCCATGATCGGCTCGAGCAGGGCCGGCTTGGCCTTGCGGACCGCTTCCTTGAAGCCCATCGTGCCGGCGATCTTGAAGGCCATCTCCGACGAGTCGACGTCGTGGTAGTCGCCGTCGAGGAGCCGCACGGTGATGTCCACCATGGGGAACCCGGCGAGCGTGCCGGTGGTCATGGCGTCGACGACGCCGTGTCCGACCGAGGGGATGTACTCCTTGGGGATGCGACCACCGCTGATCTCGTCGCTGAACTCGTAGCCGCCGCCCGGGCCCGCGGGCTCGATCGCGAGGATGATCTTGGCGTACTGGCCCGTGCCGCCGGTCTGCTTCTTGTGCAGGTACGTGTGGCTGTCGACGGGGGTCGTGATCGTCTCGCGGTAGGCGACCTGCGGCTTGCCCACGGTCGCCTCGACCTTGAACTCACGCATCATGCGGTCCACGAGGACCTCGAGGTGCAGTTCGCCCATTCCGGAGATGAGGGTCTGCGCGGTCTCCTCGTCGGTCTGGACCCGGAACGTCGGGTCCTCCTCCGACAGCGCGTAGAGGGCCTTGGACATCTTGTCCTGGTCGGCCTTGGTCTTCGGCTCGACGGCCACCTGGATCACCGGGTCGGGGAACTCGAGGGACTCGAGGACGACCGCTGCCGACGGATCGCTGAGCGTGTCGCCGGTTCGGGTGTCCTTCAGGCCGATCCCCGCGACGATGTCGCCGGCGTAGACGGCCTCCTGCTCGATCTGTTCGTTCGCGTGCATCTCGAGCACGCGACCGATGCGCTCCTTGTTGCCCGAGCGGCTGTTGTAGACGGTGCCGCCCTTGTCGAGCTTGCCGGAGTACACCCGGAAGTAGGTGAGCTTGCCGACGTGCGGCGCCGTCATGATCTTGAACGCGAGCGCCGAGAACGGCTCGTCGGCCGACGGCTTGCGCTCCACCGGCTCGCCCTTCTTGTCGGTCCCGGAGACCGGGGGCACCTCGGCCGGCGACGGCATGTACCAGCAGATCGCGTCGAGGAGCGGCTGGACACCCTTGTTCTTGAAGGCGGTCCCGTTGAGCACGGGCACGACGCCGTGGTTGATCGTGGCGTCGCGCAGCGCGATGCGGACCTCGGCGGGGGTGATCTCCTCCTCGCCGAGGAACTTCTCCATGATGACGTCGGAGGACTCCCCCAACACGTCCATCAGCTGCTCGCGGTACTCCTCGGACTGGTCACGCAGGTCCTCGGGGATGTCGACGACGTCCCAGCTCGCGCCGAGCTCCTCGCCCGACCAGATCCAGGCCTTCATCGTGACGAGGTCGACCACGCCCTGGTACTCCGACTCCGAGCCGATGGGGAGCTGGATGACGGCGACCTTCGCGCCGAGGCGGTCCTTGATGGAGTCGAGCGCCCCGAAGAAGTCCGCACCGGTGCGGTCCATCTTGTTGATGAAGCACATGCGCGGCACGTTGTAGTTGTCGGCCTGGCGCCACACCGTCTCGGTCTGGGGCTCGACACCGGCGACGCCGTCGAACACCGCGACCGCGCCGTCGAGGACGCGCAGCGAGCGCTCGACCTCGACGGTGAAGTCGACGTGGCCGGGCGTGTCGATGATCTGGATCCGGTACTCACTGCTGTTGACGGTGTCGGTCCAGAAGGCGGTCGTCGCGGCCGACGTGATCGTGATGCCGCGCTCCTGCTCCTGTTCCATCCAGTCCATCGTGGCGGCGCCGTCGTGGACCTCGCCGATCTTGTAGGACTTGCCGGTGTAGTAGAGGATCCGCTCCGTGGTGGTGGTCTTCCCGGCATCGATGTGGGCCATGATGCCGATGTTGCGGGTCCGGTCGAGCGGGTACTGGGACATCGTTCGTCTCGTGAGGTGCTGGGGGTGGGTGGGGCGCGTGGATCAGTGGACGTCGGGGACCGACGGCGTCACCAGCGGTAGTGGGCGAAGGCCTTGTTGGACTCGGCCATCTTGTGCAGGTCGTCCTTGCGCTTCATCGACGCGCCGACGCCGTTGCTGGCATCGAGGATCTCGTTGGCGAGGCGCTCGGCCATCGAGCGCTCGCGGCGCTGACGGGAGTAGTTCACGACCCAGCGGATCGCGAGCGTGCCGGCGCGACGGGGTCGCACCTCGACGGGCACCTGGTAGGTGGCACCGCCGACGCGACGGCTGCGCACCTCGAGCTGGGGCTTGATGTTGTCGATCGCACGCTTCAGCGTCGAGATGGGCTCGGCACCCGTCTTGGCCTCGATGATGTCGAGGGCGTCGTAGACGATCTTCTCGGCGGTGGAACGCTTGCCCCGCTGGAGGATCTTGTTGACGATCTGGGTGACGAGGACCGACCGGTAGATCGGGTCGGGCAGCAGCTCCCGGCGCGGGGCCGGACCCTTGCGTGGCATCTCAGGACTCCTTCTTGGCGCCGTAGCGCGAACGTGCCTGCTTGCGACCACGCACACCGGAGGTGTCGAGCGTGCCGCGGACGATCTTGTAGCGGACGCCCGGGAGGTCCTTCACACGACCACCGCGCACCAGGACGATGCTGTGCTCCTGCAGGTTGTGGTCCTCGCCGGGGATGTAGGCGGTCACCTCGATGCCGCTCGAGAGCCGGACACGGGCCACCTTGCGAAGCGCCGAGTTGGGCTTCTTCGGGGTGGTCGTGAAGACGCGGGTACACGTCCCACGCCGCTGCGGGGCGCCCTTGAGCGCCGGCGTGGTCTCCTTGCGGCGCTTGGTCTGGCGGCCCTTGCGGACCAGCTGCTCGATCGTGGGCACAGTGGAACCTCTCGTAGGTCTGTCCTGGGGGACGGGGGGCCTGATCCTCGACGAGGACCGGCTGTGGTGAACCGACGATCCCGTGAGCGTGCAGCGCGCGTGCGCGGACTGCGGCCGAAGGGACACTCTACGGCTGGGGCCCGGTGGGGGGCAAACGCCCCCGACCCGGCCGAACGGATGGACCGACTGTCGACGCCCGCTCAGGCCTCGACGCCGGCGGCTCCCGGCAGGGGGATCACGTCGGCACCGTCACCCGAGCCGTCGTGGACCGCAGCCAGGTAGCCGGCCATGTCCTCGTCGCCCATCTCGTGGGGGTCGAAGGGCACGTGCTCGGGAGCGAAGGGCTCGATGTTCTGGTAGTGGTGCATGCCCGTCCCGGCCGGGATGAGCTTGCCGATGATGATGTTCTCCTTGAGCCCGACGAGTCCGTCGGAACGGCTCTCGATCGCCGCCTCGGTGAGCACCCGGGTCGTCTCCTGGAACGACGCGGCGGACAGCCACGAGTCGGTCGCGAGCGACGCCTTCGTGATGCCCATGAGCTCGGGGCGACCCTCCGCGGGGCGCTTCCCCTCCTGGACGAGGGACCGGTTGACGTCGGAGAAGACCCGCTGGTCGACCCGCTCCCCCGGCAGGAAGTCCGACTCGCCGGGATCCTGGATCGCGACCCGACGGGTCATCTGTCGAACGATCAACTCGATGTGCTTGTCGTGGATCGACACACCCTGGTCGCGGTACACCCGCTGGACCTCGTCGACGAGGTACTGCTGCACCGCTCGGACGCCCTTGATCTCGAGCAGTTCCTTGGGATCGCGGGCGCCCTCGACGAGCGGGTCACCAGCGATGACCTCGTCGCCGTCGCGCACCTCGAGCCGACGCTCGCGCTCGATCGAGTAGGCGTCCTCGTCGCCGTCGTCGCCGACGACGGTGACGGTGTAGACCTTGCCGTCCTCCTCGTCGATGCGCACCACGCCCGAGGTCCGGGAGAGCACCGCCTTGTTCTTGGGGGTACGGGCCTCGAACAGCTCCACGACTCGGGGCAGACCGCCGGTGATGTCACCGCTGGCGGCTGCGACACCGCCGGTGTGGAAGGTCCGCATGGTGAGCTGCGTGCCCGGTTCGCCGATGGACTGGGCGGCGATGACGCCCACCGCCTCACCGGGTTCGATCGTCTGCCCGGTCGCGAGCGACGTGCCGTAGCTCGCCGCCGAGATGCCACGCTCGGAGTCGTCGGTGAGCGGCGACAGGACGCGCACCTCGGTGACCCCAGGATCGTCGCGCAGCGCCGCCATCTCGACCTCGCCGACCTCGGTGCCCTTGGAGATCGTGGAGCCGAGCACCGGGTGGGCCTCGGTGAGCTTGATGTCCTCGGCGAGGGTTCGGCTGAACAGCCGGGTCTCGACGTAGTACCGGCGTCCGGCCTCGTCGGGTCGGATGTCCTCGATGATCGTGGACCGGACCGGGCCCGCCTCGGAGAGCGGGTTGCGGTCGTTGATGATCAACTCCTGGCTGACGTCGACGAGACGACGGGTCAGGTAGCCCGAGTCCGCAGTACGCAACGCGGTGTCGACGAGGCCCTTCCGGGCGCCCGGCGTCGCGATGAAGTACTCGAGGACGGACAGGCCCTCACGGAAGTTGGACTTGATCGGGCGGGGGATCATGTCGCCACGGGGGTTCGCCACGAGGCCACGCATGCCCGCGATCTGGCGGACCTGCATCATGTTTCCTCGGGCACCCGAGCCGACCATCATGTCGATCGGGTTGAACTTGGTCGCAGTGAGCTCGTTCTGCATGGACTTGGTGACCGCCGCGGTCGCCTCGGTCCAGATCTCGACCTCTTTCTGCTTGCGTTCGCCGTCGGTGATGATTCCACGGCGGAACTGCTTCTCGATCTTCTCCGCCTCCAGCTCGTGCAGGTCGAGGATCTGGTACTTGTCCGCCGGGGTCGACACGTCCGCGATGGACACCGTCAGTCCCGAGCGCATCGCGTAGTTGAAGCAGAGCTCCTTGATCTGGTCGAGCGAGCTCGCGGCGACCGCCTTGGGGAACTCCACCGCGAGCCGGTCGACGATCTGGGTCATCTCCCGCTTGCGGACCGGGACGTCGAAGAAGCCGAACCCGTCGGGCAGCGTGCGGTTGAACAGCAGGCGACCTGCGCTCGTCTTGCGGTAGGTCGCGGCGCTGCCGTTGGCCGGGCTCTCGAGGAGCTCGGGGTACTCCGAGCCGCGGTACTCGATCATGGCGTGCAGGCCGATCTCGCCGGCCTCGAGGGCCCGCTCGACCTGGTCCATGTGGCGGAACACGCGGCCTTCGCCGGGTTCGCCGTCGGCGTTCTCGGTCAGGTAGAAGGCCCCGATGATCATGTCCTGGGTGGGCGTGACCAGCGGCTTGCCGTGGGCCGGGCTCAGCATGTTGTTGGCGCTGAGCATCAGCACCCGCGCCTCGGCCTGGGCCTCGGCGGACAGCGGCAGGTGCACCGCCATCTGGTCGCCGTCGAAGTCCGCGTTGAAGGCGGTGCACACCAGCGGGTGGATCTGGATCGCCTTGCCCTCGACCAGGATCGGCTCGAACGCCTGGATGCCGAGGCGGTGCAGCGTGGGGGCACGGTTCAGGAGCACGGGGTGCTCCTTGATGACGTCCTCGAGCACGTCCCACACCTGGGGACGACGACGCTCGACCATGCGCTTGGCGGACTTGATGTTCTGGGCGAGCTCGCGGTCCACGAGCGCCTTCATGACGAAGGGCTTGAACAGCTCGAGCGCCATCAGCTTCGGCAGACCACACTGGTGCAGCTGCAGCGTCGGGCCGACGACGATGACCGAACGACCCGAGTAGTCGACGCGCTTGCCCAGCAGGTTCTGGCGGAACCGCCCCTGCTTGCCCTTCAACATGTCCGAGAGCGACTTGAGCGGGCGGTTGCCGGGACCGGTGACCGGACGGCCGCGACGGCCGTTGTCGAACAGCGCGTCGACCGCCTCCTGGAGCATCCGCTTCTCGTTGTTCACGATGATCTCGGGGGCGCCGAGATCGAGCAGTCGCTTCAGGCGGTT
Organism: uncultured Microthrixaceae bacterium; assembly: GCA_942490665.1. GTDB lineage: Bacteria > Actinomycetota > Acidimicrobiia > Acidimicrobiales > Microtrichaceae > SKRR01. The sequence goes on along the minus strand of CALNXV010000044.1, from coordinate 59,694 downwards.
GTTGCGGTTGATGACGCGGCGGTACAGGTCGTTGAGGTCCGAGGTGGCGAAGCGGCCACCGTCGAGCTGCACCATCGGGCGCAGGTCCGGTGGGATGACCGGGACCGAGTCGAGGATCATGGCGCGCGGGTCGTTGACCCGGTTGCCGTGCTCGTCACGACGGTTGAACGCCGCGACGATCTTCAGTCGCTTGATCGCCTTCTGCTTGCGCTGGGCGGACAGCGGCTTCTTGCCCTCTTGCTGGATCGATCGCGGCGCGGAGCTTGACCTCTTCCTCGTCGAGGTCGATGCGGTCGATCAGCTTCTTGATCGCATCCGCGCCCATGCCGCCCTCGAAGTAGTCGCCGTAGCGGTCCTCGAGCTCACGCCAGAGCATCTCGTCCTCGAGGATCTGGCGGGGGTAGAGGTCGCGGAACTCGTCCCAGACGCGGTTGAGCAGGTCGAGCTCGGCCTCGTAGGTCTCGCGGATGGCGGCGAGGTCCTTGTCGGCGGCCTTGCGGCGGTTGTTCAGGTCGGAGTTCCTTGGCACCCTCGGCCTCGAGGGATTCGAGCTCGGCCTCGAGCTCCTCCATGCGGCGCGCGAGCTCGAGCTCACGCTCCTTCTCGATGGCCTCGCGCTCGCCGATCAGGTCGGCCTCGAGGCTGGTGAGGTCCTCGTGGCGCTTCTCGTCGTCGACCCAGGTGACCAGGTTGGCAGCGAAGTAGATGACCTTCTCGAGCTGCTTGGCCTTCAGCTCCTCGCGGGCCTCGGTGCCCGACAGCAGGTAGGCGAGCCAGGAACGGGTGCCGCGCAGGTACCAGATGTGCACCGCCGGCGCGGCGAGCTCGATGTGGCCCATGCGCTCGCGGCGGACCTTGGAGCGCGTGACCTCGACACCGCAGCGCTCGCAGATGATGCCGCGGAACCGGACGCGCTTGTACTTGCCGCAGTAGCACTCCCAGTCCTTCTGCGGACCGAAGATCTTCTCGCAGAAGAGGCCGTCCTTCTCCGGCTTGAGCGTGCGGTAGTTGATGGTCTCCGGCTTCTTGACCTCACCGTTGGACCAGGTGCGGATCGCGTCCGCAGTCGCCAGCCCGATGCGGAGCTGGTCGAAGAGATTGACGTCGAGCATGCTTCGTGCCTCTCTCAGCGACGCTCTGCCTGGCGGCGAGCGTCGTCTTCATCGGTTCCTCGTTCAGGACGGGACAGGTCGATCCCGAGCTCTTCTGCGGCCCGGAAGAAGTCCTCGTCGAGCTCGCGCATCTTGATCTCTTCACCGGTGCGGGAGAGGACCTCGACGTTCAAGCAGAGCGCCTGCATCTCCTTGATGAGCACCTTGAAGGACTCGGGGATGCCGGGCTCGGGGATGTTCTCGCCCTTGACGATCGCCTCGTAGACCTTGACGCGGCCGAGGGTGTCGTCGGACTTGATGGTGAGCAGCTCCTGCAGGCAGTAGGCGGCGCCGTAGGCCTCGAGTGCCCAGACCTCCATCTCGCCGAACCGCTGGCCGCCGAACTGCGCCTTCCCGCCCAGGGGCTGCTGGGTGATCATCGAGTACGGGCCGGTGGACCGTGCGTGGATCTTGTCGTCCACGAGGTGCGCCAGCTTCAGGATGTACTTGTAGCCGACGGTGATCGGCTTGTCGTACATCTCGCCGGTGCGCCCGTTGTAGAGCGTCACCTTGCCCTCGGTGTTGATGAGCCGTTCGCCGTCGGCGGCCTCGGGGTGCAGGTGCTCGAGGATCGAGCGGATGGTGGGGTGCTTGCCCGCCATCTCGGTCTCGTCCCACTTGGCGCCGTCGAACACCGGCGTGGCGATGAGCGTGGCCGGCGTCGTGGTGGGTCGGGTCTTGGTCTCGGTGCCGCTCAGCGGGTTCTCCCCCACCTCGCGGTCGCCGTCGCTCCAGCCCCAGCGGGCCGCCCACCCGAGGTGGGTCTCGAGCACCTGGCCGACGTTCATCCGCGAGGGGACGCCGAGCGGGTTGAGGATGATGTCGACCGGCGTGCCGTCGGCCATGAACGGCATGTCCTCCGACGGCAGGATGCGGCTGATGACGCCCTTGTTGCCGTGGCGGCCGGCGAGCTTGTCGCCGACGGAGATCTTGCGCTTCTGGCCGACGTAGACACGAACCAGCTGGTTCACGCCCGGGGGCAGCTCGTGCTCGTCCTCGCGGGAGAACACCTTGACGTCGATGACCTTGCCGGTCTCGCCGTGGGGCACCTTGAGCGAGGTGTCGCGCACCTCGCGGGCCTTCTCGCCGAAGATGGCGCGCAGCAGGCGCTCCTCGGGGGTGAGCTCGGTCTCGCCCTTCGGAGTCACCTTGCCGACGAGCACGTCGCCGGGGCCGACCTCGGCGCCGATGCGGATGATCCCCCGCTCGTCGAGATCAGCGAGGATCTCGTCGGACAGGTTCGGGATGTCCCGGGTGATCTCCTCCGGGCCGAGCTTGGTGTCGCGGGCGTCGACCTCGTGCTCCTTGATGTGGATCGAGGTGAGCACGTCGTCGCGCACCAGGCGCTCGTTGAGGATGATCGCGTCCTCGAAGTTGTAGCCCTCCCAGGTCATGAACGCCACGAGGAGGTTCTTGCCGAGCGCGAGCTCGCCGTTGTCGGTCGAGGGACCATCAGCGACCACGTCGCCGCGCTTGACCTTGTGGCCCTCGTCGACGATCGGCCGCTGGTTGATGCAGGTGTCCTGGTTCGAGCGCTCGAACTTGTGCAGCCGGTAGGTGCGCTTGCCGAGCTTCTTGTAGTCGACCACCACGCGGGAGCCGTCGACCTCGACGATCGTGCCGTCGTCCTCCGCGAGCACCATGTCGGCGGCGTCGCGAGCGGCCCGGCTCTCGATGCCGGTGCCGATGAACGGGGCCTCGGCACGCAGCAGCGGGACCGCCTGGCGCTGCATGTTGGCGCCCATGAGCGCCCGGTTCGCGTCGTCGTGCTCCAGGAAGGGGATCAACGCCGCAGCGACCGAGACGATCTGCTTGGGCGAGACGTCCATGAGCTGGACCTCGTCGGGGGTGACCGACGAGATCTCGGTGGTGGCACCGAGGAACTCGTCGCGCTCGAGCTGGAGGCGCAGGTCGCTCAGGCTGGCGGCCTGGGGGGAGCGGCGCACCAGCACCCGATCCGCGCGGAACGTGCCGTCGGTGTCCACCGGCGTGTTCGCCTGGGCGACGATGTACTCCTCTTCCTCATCGGCGGGGAGGTACACGATCTCGTCGGTGACCCGGCCGTCGACGACCTTGCGGTACGGCGTCTCGATGAAGCCGAACTCGTTGACCTGGCCGAACGTCGCGAGCGCGCCGATGAGCCCGATGTTCGGGCCCTCCGGCGTCTCGATCGGGCACATGCGGCCGTAGTGGCTGAAGTGCACGTCGCGGACCTCGAAGCCCGCACGCTCACGCGACAGGCCGCCGGGGCCGAGCGCCGAGAGACGCCGGCGGTGGGTCAGCCCCGACAGGGGGTTGACCTGGTCCATGAACTGGCTGAGCTGGGAGGTGCCGAAGAACTCCTTGATGGCCGCGACCACCGGACGGATGTTGATCAGCGTCGTCGGGGTGATCGCCTCGACGTCCTGGGTCGTCATGCGCTCGCGCACGACACGCTCCATGCGGGACAGACCGATGCGGACCTGGTTCTGGATCAGCTCACCGACGCTGCGGATGCGGCGGTTGGCGAAGTGGTCCTGGTCGTCGAGCCGGTAGCCGTGGGTGCCGGCGGCCAGGTTGAGCAGGTAGGTCGTGGAGGCGAGGACCTCCGAGCGGCTCAGGACCGGCTGGTCCTCCGCCGGCAGGTCCAGCTCGCCCAGCTGCGGGAACAGCTCGGTCAGCTTGGACAGCTCGGGTCCGAGCTTGCGGTTCAGCTTGTAGCGGCCCACCCGGCTGAGGTCGTAGCGGCGGGGCTCGAAGAAGGCGTTGTTGAAGTAGTTGCGCGCCGAGTCCGGCGTGGCGGGCTCGCCGGGGCGAGCGCGCTTGTAGATCTCGATCAGCGCCTCTTCCTGGGTGACCACGAGCTCGCGGTCCTTCTCCCACTGCCCCTCGAGGAAGTCGAAGTGACGCACGAAGGCGTCGAGGAACCCGGGTGCGTTCTCCTCGTCGTAGCCGAGGGCGCGCAGCAGCGTGAACAGCGACAGGCGGCGCTTGCGGGCGACGCGGGTCCCGGCGGTCGGGTCCTTGCCGGGCTTCTGCTCGACGTCGAACTCGATCCACTCACCGCGGTACGGGTGGATCGTCCCGGTGACGAGCTGGTGCTTGGACAGGTTGCGCAGGCGGAAGCGCTCACCCGCCTGGAAGATCACGCCCGGGGAGCGCACGAGCTGGGACACCACGACGCGCTCGGTGCCGTTGATGATGAAGGTGCCCTTGTCGGTCATCATCGGGAAGTCCCCCATGAAGACCGTCTGCTCCTTGATCTCGCCGGTGTTGCGGTTCTGGAACCGGGCGCGGGCGAAGATCGGCGCCGAGAAGGTCATGTCCTTCTCGCGGCACTCCTCGACGGTGAACTTCGGCGGTGGCCGGAGGTCCTCGTCGTGGGGGTCGAACTCGAGCTCGAGGCTCAGCGTCTCGGTGAAGTCGGTGATCGGCGAGATGTCTCGGAAGGCATCGGCGAGCCCGTGGTCCACGAACCAGGTGAAGGATTCACGCTGGATGGCGATGAGGTCGGGCAGCTCGAGGACCTCGTCGAGGTTCGCGAACGAGTAACGGTCGCGGAGGGTGACGCGAGAGGACAAGGAGGTTCTCCTAGGCGCGGGTGGGCGGGCGACCAGACCCGGAGCGGGACGGACTGCTCACCGTGTGGGGGGCAGTGACGAACGGCAGGGCACGGCAACCGAACAGACTACGGAGGACCGCCGCTGTGGTCAAGGCACGCGCAAACTGGCGAGACGGGCTCGGCCCGATTCGCTGCGCAGCGTCGATGGCGCCCATCGAGCGTACGAAGCCGACGCAGCAGGGTCAAGGGTCGTGTCCGAGTCGCGCGACCCGGACACGATCAGACGAATCCGGTCGGCGCCGGGCCCGGACGCGCCACGGGAGCCGCTGGAGCGGCTCCCGTGAGCAGTGCGATCACGCCGCGGCGCGACGGGTCACTTGACCTCGACGGTCCCGCCAGCGCCCTCGAGCGCCTCCTTGGCCTTGTCGGCCTCGTCCTTGGAGACACCCTCGAGGACGGCCTTGGGAGCCGACTCCACGAGGTCCTTGGCCTCCTTCAGCCCGAGGCTGGTGAGTCCACGCACCTCCTTGATGACGCCGATCTTCTTGTCGCCGGCATCGGTGAGGACGACGTCGAAGGAGGTCTTCTCCTCCTCGTCGTCGCCACCCCCGTCGCCGGCGGCCGGGGCCGCAGCGACCGCAGCGACCGGAGCCGCAGCGGTGACGCCGAAGCGCTCCTCGAACGCGCTGAGGAGCTCGGAGAGCTCCAGCACGCTGAGGGAAGCGATCGAATCGAGAATCTCTTCGGTGGTTGCCATGTTCACTCCTCGTCCGCCGCGGCGTCTGCCGCAGGGGTGTCCTGCTCGGCGGCGGGTGCCGCCTCGTCGTTCGTGTCGGTGTCGGTGTCGGTGTTCGTGTCGGTATTCGTGTCGGTGTCGGTCGTTGCGACGCTGTCGGCGTCGGCGCTGTCCGCGTCGGCGCTCCCGCCGGCCTCCGGTGCTGGGGGAGCACCGTCGGCGCCGCCGGCGTCGATGAGTGCCTGCAGCCCGTAGGCGAACTTGAGCGGCAACGCCTGCAGCAGTCCAGCCATGTCGCGCAGTGGCGCAGCCAGGCCGCCGGCGAAGCGGGCGAGCAGCTCCTCACGGGGAGCGACACGTGCGAGCGCTTGCGCGCCGTCGGCGTCGAGCACCGTGGTGTCCAGCAGACCGCCCTTGATCACCAGGTGCGGGTTCGCCTTCGCGAACGTGCTGAGCGCCTTGGCGACCGTGACCGGGTCACCCGGCGTGCCGTCGGGCTTGTTGCCGACGAACGCGATGGCCGTGGGACCGACGAACTCGTCGGCCACGTCGAGGCCCAGATCGGCCACGGCGAGTCGCACCAGGGTGTTCTTGTAGATCTTGTACTCGCCGCCTGCGTCACGCAGCGCATCGCGCAGCTCGGCGAGGTCACGGACGCTCAGTCCGCGGTACTCGGTGAACAGCGCAGCATCGGCGTCCGTGAACTTGGTCCGGACCTCGTCGACGACGGCGACCTTCTCGGGTCGTGGGTTCTCCATCGGCACCTCCTCTCTTCGGTTCGGGAGCATCGGGCGTCGCTGCGAGCGGACGCCCGGCGCTCGACCTGAACCGGTCGGGTGCCAGTGGTCCACCTACCCAGGCGAGCCGACGGCTCGTTCGGCCTCGAGACGTGCGGGCACGACGGCGAGGGCACCATGGGGTCTCGGGCGAAACGAGATCCTCGGTTGTTGTGACCGGCGGATGCTAGGCGTCGGACGGCCGGCCAGGCCGGCCTGGAGTGCCGGGTTCCACCTCCACCCCCGACCACGCGCTCACGCACCTGCCGGCCACCTCCCCTCCCCCCCCCCTCCCCAACCGGGCCATCGCTGGTCGGACGCTCCGCATCCCCGCCCCGGTCGGTGGCGGGTCGGCTGCCGAGCCGGGGCTCCACGCTCAGAGCTCGACGACGTGGCCGGTTCGTGGCGGGGTGGTGCCCGCCAACGTCTCGAGCCACGCCCGGCGCAGACCCTCCGGCCCGCGACCGACCACGACATCGACCCAGTCGGCGACGACGGGAGCGAAGCGCGCCCACGCCTCGGCATGACGCGCTTCGACACCGCGGGGACCCCAGTCCGCCGCTCGCCTGCGCATCTGGTCCGGTGCGAAGAAGAACGTCGGCGCACCCCCCGGGAGCTCGACGTCGTCGGGGTCCGGCGACGCGTCATGGTGCGCGGCGCCGACCACGGCGGAGTGCAGGGGCGCCAGGCGCTCATGGACCCGCCGTCGCACCGCAGCGTCGCCCGCGATGTCCACGTACACCGCTGGCCGGTCGGGCAGCTCATCGATCTCGTCGTAGACGACCACCTCGTCGTAGCAGCCGAGCGACTCGGTGAAGTCCCGGTTCGCTGCGCTGGTCAGTCCCACCCGGTGGGCGCCGTCGAGGAGGAATGCCGTTCCGTAGGCCGTCTTGCTCGACGCGCTGCTGAAGACGACCATCTCGGCCCCGAACCGGCCGTGGTCGTCGAGGAAGTCGGCGAGCATGAAGCTCGTCATGAACAGCGGGCGGTACAGGACCTGGAGGTCCTCGAGTCGCTGGTCGTACGCGGGGTCCTCGGCGGTGGTCGTCAGTCCGTTGTAGGGCGAGGGCAGGTGCTGGCGATGCGCGCTGGCGTCACGGAATCCGGCGGCGTCGACCTTCGACGGCTCGACGAGGAGGTGGCTGCTCGTCGGCAGGTAGCCGTACACACGGGTGCCCTCGTCGACGCCCGTCACGCGGCTGCGCTCCACCTCAGCGAACCCCCAGAGCGGTACCCGGCCCTGGGGCACCCCACCCAGGTCGGGCGCCGGGAAGAAGTCCCAGTACCGCATCGCATCGCCGAACACGGCGTAGGTGACGTTGTTGGTGGTCATGCCGACCCGATCGACCCGGAGGAGGACCTGGCCCGCAGCCGGTTCCGGAGGCGGTGACTCGATCACCTCCGTGCGCGAGAGGTCGGATCGAGCGACGAACAGGTCCCAGCCCATGGGACAGGTTGGCACGAACCGGCCGAGCGGATCGGTTGCCGCGTACGGTGCGACCATGCACGCGCTCGGGATCGACGTCGGCTCCACGAACGTCAAGGTCGTGCTCGTCGATGAGCATTCGGGGGTCGCGGCGACAGCCTCGCGGCCGCTGGCCACCCGACGCTCGGTCGACAACGCGGGTCGCGCTGCGGTCGGCCAGGATCCCGACGAGCTCTGGGCCGCCGTGGTCGCCGCGATCCGCGACACGACCGCCGCCGACCCCGCCGCAGCGGCCGATGTCTCGACGATCGGCGTCTGCAGCCAGTACTCCTCGATCGTGCCCGTCGACGCGGCCGGCGAGGCACTCGGTCCGATCAAGCTGTACCTCGACACCCGGGGGGCGGATCGCTGCTGGGAGATCCTCGGTCGACACGACGAGGCATTCGACACCTGGGTCGCTCGTCACGGCATCCCACCGGTCGGTGGCGGACTGAGCCTCGGGCACCTGCTGCACTTCCAGCACGACGAGCCCGAGCTGCACGAGCGGACCGCTGCCTACCTCGAGGTGATGGACCTGGTGAACCTTCGCCTCACCGGGGAGGTGGGCGCCACGCAGTGCACCGCGTTCGCCACCCAGCTCTGCGACAACCGCTCGGTCGGAACGACCGTGTACGACGAGGAGCTCGTCGCGATGTCGGGGGTCGATCCGACCAGGCTGGCGGCGTTGATCCCGATCGACGGGGTGCACGGCCGACTGACCGACGGTGTTGCGAGGTCGGTCGGTCTCCCGGCCGGGATCGAGGTGCGCGCCGCGATGAACGACACCCAGGCCGGCGCCTTCGCGACCGGCGCGCTCGCCCCGGACGAACCGGGGCGCGGCGGGGTCGTGGTCGGCACGACGGGCGTGCTCATCCGGGCCATGGACCAGCACGCCGTGGACCTCGACCACGAGATCCTCGCGATGCCCGTCCCGGTCCCTGGCCGATTCGTGGTGATGGCGGAGAACGGCGTGGCTGGCGCCGCGGTCGAGCGGGCGCTCGACCTGCTCTCCCCCACGGCGACCGACGGCGCACGGAGCACGGCCGCAGATCGGCGCTTCGCGGAGCTCGAAGCTGCGCTGGAGCGCACGACGGCGGGCGCCGACGGCGTGCTGTTCCTGCCCTGGCTGGCCGGGTCGATGTCACCGGCGACGGCGCCGGAGATGCGCGGCGGCTACCTCGGCCTGGCCCTGTCGACCGATCGCGTCGACGTGCTCCGGGCAACGGTCGAGGGCGTGGCCCGGAACCTGCGATGGCTGCTGCCCGCGGTCGATGCGCTCGCGGGCTCACCCACCACGGAGCTGACCTTCGGCGGTGGCGGTGCGCGCTCCCCCGGGGTCGCCCGCGTGCTCGCCGAGGTGTGCGGCCGGCGCGTGGCGGTGCTCGAGCGACCCGAGCTGGCGGCGGCCCGCGCGGTCGGCGCGGTCGCTCTCGCCCGCCACACCGGCCGCGATCCGCTCACCGTCACGCTGCCGCTCGCCGCGAGGATCGAGCCGGACCCTGCCGCTGTCGAGATCCACGATCGTCTCCAGCCGGTGTTCGAGGACGCCTTCTCCGCGACCCGTGCGATCTGTCAGGCTCTGGGGTCATGAGCGACTTCCCCTACGCCGACCGCTTCGAGATCAACCGCACGTTGCCCCAACACGGTCGCGACAAGCAGGCCGTGCTCGACGAGCTGTCCCAGATGGCGAAGGAGGAGGACGCCACCTGGGAGACCGGCAAGATCTCGGGGTCGTACTACTGCGGCGACCACGATCACTACGACTACATCGACGAGGCGTTCGCGCTGTTCGCGCACGTCAACGCCCTGCAGCGCGACATCTGCCCCAGCGGCACCAAGTTCGAGGCAGAGATCATCTCGATGACCCTCGACCTGTTCCACGCCGACGCCGTGACCGACGCCGATCCCGTCGGTCTCGTGACCAGCGGCGGCACCGGCAGCATCGCCCACGCCATGCTCGCCTACCGCGAGCACGCACGCGACACCCGCGGCATCACCGCGCCGAACGTGGTCAAGCCGGAGACGGCGCACCCTGCGTTCGACAAGGCGTGCCACCTGTTCGGCATCGAGCTGCGTGTGGCGCCGGTCGACGCCACCACCGCGACCGTCGACCCGGCCGAGATGTCGGCCCGCATCGACGAGAACACCGTTGCGATCGTCGGCTCCGCGTGCAACTACGGCTACGGCACCGTCGACCCGATCGAGGCGCTCAGCGACCTCGGGATGGAACGCGGCGTCGGCCTGCACGTCGACGGGTGCCTGGGCGGGTTCATCCTGCCCTTCGGACAGGAGCTCGGCTATGACATCCCCACCTTCGACTTCCGCCTCCCGGGGGTCACGACGATCAGCGCCGACACCCACAAGTACGGCTACGGCCTCAAGGGCTCGTCGGTCCTGGCCATGCGCGACAAGGCGCTGCGCAACTCGCAGTACTTCTACCTGACCGACTGGACCGGCGGGAAGTACTGCTCGCCGGGGATGGACGGGTCCCGTTCGCTCGGACTGCTCGCCTCGACCTGGGCGTCCATGGTCGCCATGGGTCGCGACGGCTACCTGGAGAAGGCTCGGGCGATCTTCTCGACCGCGGAGCGGATGCAGGCGGCGGTGCGCTCGCATCCCGAGCTGCGCATCATCGGCTCGCCGACGTTCTGTTTCAGCTTCACCTCCGACGAGTTCGACATCTACCACGTCAACGACTTCATGCGTGGCCGTGGCTGGCGCTTCAACGGCCAGCAGTACCCGAACGCGATCCACATGGCCGTGACCGGTCCCCAGACCCAGGCCGGGGTCGTCGACGCCTTCGAGACGGACCTGGCCGAGGCGGTCGCCCACGCGATCTCGCACCGCGACGAACCGGCCGGCAGCGCCGCGATCTACGGGGGCGTCGCAGGTGGGCTCACCTCGGATGCGGACGAGTTCATCCGAAGCGTGATGGCCGACATGATGGACGCCCAGCAGGAGATCCCCCCGGGCTGAACCGGCTGGACCACCGGGAGCGGGATCACCGCCAGGAGTGACGGGTCGGGCTCAGCGGGCGGCGAGGACGTCGACCGCGACTGGCGGATCCGCCGCGTTGATGCCGTCGACGCCGAGGTCCAACAGCTCCGTGTAGCCCTCGGCGTCCTCCCAGCTGCGGTCGTTCGGCCAGATCCACAAGACCAACCCGTCCGCCTCGGCGCGCTCGACGAGCTCCGCCGTCAGCACCTCGACTCCCTCGTAGTCCGGGGGGACCTGCACGATTCGCCGGTCCGTGGGCAGCTTCACATCCGCGAGCACGTACTGGGTCATGGCGTCCACCCCCGGCGTGATCGCCACCTCGGGAGCGAGCTCGTGGAACGCCTCGGCGAGCTCGTCATCGAAGGCGGTCACCACGGCCGCATCCAGGCGGTCGTCCTCGGTGAGGATCCGGGCGAGCTCCTCCGCCGCGGGCACGTCGTCGGGGTACGAGCCCTTGATCTCGATGTTGAGCACGTGGTCGGGGTAGCGCTCGATGAGGTCCTCGAGGCGCTGGATCGCGAAGTCGTCGGGCTCGTAGCCCTCGGGCGGGTCGACCTCGCCGGTGCGCGCGCCGCGCAGCACGTACGCGTCGCGGGGCTGGTCGGTGCACGCCCAGCAGGACTCGGTGAACCAGTAGGCGTTGTCGAGGGCGTGGAGCTCGTCGTAGGTCATGTCCGCGACGTCCCCGGTCGCGGCGGTGGTGGCGTCGACGTCCGCGTCGTGGTGCACCACCAACACGCCGTCGCCGGTGAGGCGCACATCGAGGTCCAGCACGTCGACACCTGCGGCGACCGACTCGGCGTAGGCGTACGGGGTCGAGTGCGGGGCAGCGTTCTCGCCGCCGGCGTGGGCGAGCACGATCGGGCGATCGAGGGCAAGGACCTCCTCCACCGTGGTCGCGTCGGGCGTGGGCACGTCCGCGCTGCCGCCGGCGGACTGGTCGGACCCGGTTGACGCATCGTTCCCCGGCTCGTCCGCCGCCTCGTCGGTGCAGCCGAGCAGGGCCAGGGCTGCGAACAGGACAGCAGCGGCGACGGACCGATGACGGAAGCGCATGGGCGGATCGTAGAGCCCGAGCGCTGTGCGGAACCTCAGCCGGCACCCATCAGCGTCGGGAGCTCTGCGAGGTCGTCGATGACGACGGTTGCGTCGCGCTCCAGCCAGCTCGCCGGCGTCAGGCCGCCCGAGTAGCCGACGACCCGCATGCCCGCTGCGACGGCTGCCGCGACGCCGGCGCGGCTGTCCTCGACGACCACGCAGGCGGTCGGCGCGATGCCCAACGACGCCGCCGCGAAGAGGAACAGGTCTGGTGCGGGCTTGCCGGCCTCGACCTCGGTGGCGCTGAAGATCCGGCCGTCGAAGCGGTCCCACAGCCCGGTCAGCCCCAGCGTGCGGGTCATCTTGGCGTGGGTGCCGCTCGACGCCACGCAGGTCGCGAGCCCAGCCCGGTCGATCCGCTCGAGCGCCTCGACCACACCCTCGACCGGACCGAGCTCGGCATCGAACGCCGCGTGCAGGCGCTGGTGGTACTGCTCGACGAAGTCGGGCACCGCTCGACCCAGCTGGGCCTCGACCTCGGCGATCATGTGCTCGTCGGAGCGCCCGACGAAGCGGTCGAGGACGTCGGCCTCACTGAGGTTCCAGCCGAGCTCGCCGAGCAGTTGGGCCTCGACACGCACTGCGAGCCGTTCGCTGTCCACGAGCACACCGTCACAGTCGAACACGACGAGCTCGACCGGCGCCCCGGGGAGTGGGGAGCCGCCTCGACCGGGGACGGTCACGCTCAGATGCCGAAGCTCGCGTTGCGCAATGCATCGACGGCGTCGGGGGGACCGTCGAGCTCCACCTGTGCGGCATCCTGGCGGCCGTAGACGAACAGCGCCAGCTCGCCGACCGGGCCGTGCACCGTGACCATCGGCGTGCCGGAGCGGGCAGTCACGGTGCGGCCGCCGCCGGCGTCGAGCAGCACCCCGGCGGGGGCCCTGCGGACCAGCAGCTTCGACATCCGAGCGAGGATCTGCCAGAGCTGGTCCTCGAGATCCGTGGGCAGGTCACGGGGGCCGAGTCCGTTCGCGCGACGCAGGTCCTCGAGGTGGATGAAGTACTCCATCGTGTTCGCGAGCCGGTCGACCCCGGGGATCGCGAACGCCGACAGCGTCGGTGGGCCGGAGCGGACGAGCTCGACGAGTTCGGTGAACGAGCGCTGCGAGTACTCCTCGCGCACCTTGTCTCCGTGGCGCTCGAACGGTGCGGCGAGGATGCCGAGCGCCGCGTCGGGACGACGCTCACGGACCACCAGGTGCGCGGCGAGGTCGGCTGCGTCCCAGCCCTCGCACAACGTCGGGACGTCGGAGCCGAGCTCGAGTGCGAGGTCGCAGAACTCGCTCCGCTCGCGTTGGGCGTGGTTCGTGGCCATCGCCCGAGTCTGCACCACCAGCGGTACCGCAGCGTCATGAGAACCGCAGCGCCGCCGGAGCCGCGGCGCCCGCCCGGAGCGGGCTCAGGGCCGGGTGACGGTGGCGTAGAGCGTGTCGAGGTAGGCGCCCTCGGCGAATCCGACCGGGTGGTCGACGCCGTGACCGGTCGTGACGACCCCGTCGAGAGAGACGCCGACGTCGTCGGCAGCCTCGGTCACCGCTGCGTGCAGCATCGTCGCGTCGACCCGCGACGAGCACGAGCACTGCACGAGCTGCCCGCCGGGTTCGACGAGCTGCAGGGCGAGCGTTGCGAGGCGTCGATACGCGCGGAGCGCATCGGGTACCTGACGGGCGCGCGACGCGAACGACGGCGGGTCCACGACCACCAGGTCGAAGCGCCGACGATCGGCGACCAACGCGGCCATCACCTCGAACGCGTCGCCGTGGCTGAACTGGTGGCGAGCGGCGCGCACGGCAGGCAGGTGCTGGTTGCGGTCGAGGTTGCGTTGGGCGCCGGCGAGTGCCGGGGCGCTCACGTCGACGCCGTGGACGAGCTGGGCCCCGCCCGCCGCGGCGCTGACGCTGAACCCGCCGGTGGAGCAGAAGACGTCGAGGACGCGTGCGCCCTCGGCGCGGCGCCTGACCCGGGCGCGGTTGTCGCGCTGGTCGAGGAACCAGCCGGTCTTCGGGCCCTCGGCGACGTCCGCGACGAAGCGCAGCCCGCGTTCGGTGAAGGGCACCGCACCCGAGAGCGGCGGGCCCCGCAGGACCTCCCCGTCGTCCGGCGCACCCGGCGCAGGGCGGACGCTGCGCGCCAGGCGCAACACCACCCGCTCCGGCGCAGCGATCTCGACGAGTGCGTCGACCACGTCGTCGAGGTGCGGGAACCAGGCGGCCGTGTCGAGCTTGACCACCAGGTTCGAGCCGTAGCGGTCCACGACCAGACCGGGGAGCCCGTCGTTCTCGCCGTGCACCCAACGGTACGCATCGGTGTCGGAGCGTTCGAGCAGCACACGACGACGCTCGAGCGCGTCGCGCAGACGGGACCGCCAGAACCCGCCGTCGATCGGCGTGGGTGCTCCGTGATGCAGCACCCGGACCCGCAACGGCGAGTCCGGGTCGTACAGACCGATCGCTGCGAACGCACGGTCCTCGTCGAAGATCACCGCGAGGTCGCCCGACGCGCCGTCGGGGCGCACCGAGACCACCGAGCCGTCGAACACCCACGGGTGCCCACGCCGGACGTGACGCAACGCATCGGGGGTGACGCGCACCGCGACGCGCGACCGGCCAGTCGCCACGGCTCAGGCCTCCCGCTGCTCAGGCGCCGTCGGGGTGGCCGGAACGTGCGGCAGGTGCCGCAGCCCCATCCAGGCCAGCGCGGCGATGTGCGAGGCCGCCTCCTCGGCGGACATCGTGGGCTGCTCCTCCCACCACTGGCCCACGAAGGTCACCATCCCGATGAGCGCCTGGGCGTAGAGCGGCGCGGCGGTGGGGTCGTAGCCGGCCCGCTCGAACTGGACGTGGAGCACGTTGCCGACCCGCTCGGCCACCTCGGCGAGCAGGTTCGCCAACCCACTGGTCGTCGGAGAGTCCTTGCGCAGCACCGCGAACCCGTCCGGACGCTCCTCGACGTAGCGCATGAAGGCGAGCGCGGCTCCCTCGATCATCTCTCTCGGCGTCTCGGCGTCGATGGCGGCGGAGATCTGCTGGATCACGTGCTCCATCTCGCGGTCGACGATGACCGCGTACAGCCCCTCCTTGCCGCCGAAGTGCTCGTAGACGATCGGTTTCGAGATCCGGGCGCGCTCTGCGATCTCCTCGACGGACGTCCCCCCGTAGCCCTTCTCGGCGAAGACCGCGGAGCCGACCTGCACGAGCTGATTGCGTCGTTCGACCGCGCTGAGCCGGGTGCGTGTGCCGTCAGACATGTGGATGTACCGCCATGTTGACGACGGTACCCCGTGGCTCTAAGTTACGGCACCGTAAGTTACGGACCCGTAGAGAGGCCGCACGTGCGCACTCCCCCCGCCACCGAGGAACTCCGGCACCGCATCCGCTCAGAGCTGCCCGAGGACACCTTCGAGCGCCAGCCGTGGCGGGCACTGTGGTTCGTGCCGCTGACTGCCCTCGGCGTCGGCGGGATCGTCATGATCATCACCGTTCGCCCCGCCTGGTACTGGGCGCTGCTGATCGGACTCGTCGTCGGTCACTGCATCGCCACGCTCGGCTTCCTCGCCCACGAGACGCTGCACGGGTCGCTGGTCAGCTCTGCCCGCCTGCAGACCTTCCTCGGCTACGTCGGGTTCGCGCCGATGCTCGTGTCGCCGACCTTGTGGCGGACGTGGCACAACCAGGTGCACCACGGCAAGACCAACCGGAGCAACGCCGACCCTGACGGGTTCGGCACCCTGAGCCGCTTCGAGAAGGCCCCCTCGACCCGCTTCGTCGCCCGGCTCGCGCCCGGCTCGCGTCGTCCGATGAGCTACCTGTTCCTGACGTACTGGTTCATGTTCCACGGCCAGGTCGTGCTGTGGCTCCAGGCACCGCAGATGCGTTCGTTCGCCCGGATGGACCATCGGCGTGCACGCATCGACAGCGTCGTGGCGCTGCTCGTCTGGGTGGTCGTCGCCGTGCTCGCCGGCCCCTGGCTGGCGCTCTTCGCGGTGGTCGTCCCGCTCGCTGTCGCCAACGTGGTGGTCATGGGCTACATCGCGACCAACCACTTCCTGCGGCCCCTCACCCGGGCGAACGACCCCCTCGAGAACTCGATGAGCGTCACGACGCCCGAGGTGATCGATCGGCTCCACTTCCGGTTCAGCCACCACGTCGAGCACCACCTGTTCCCCACCATGAGCGCCAAGCAGGCACCACGGGTTCGGCGCTGGCTGCAGGCCAACGAGGCCGAGCGCTACGTCTCGCCCCCGCACTGGAAGGCGATCCTGTTCCTGTATCGGACGCCTCGGGTGTACCTCGACTCGACCACGTTGGTCGACCCGGACGACCCCGCCGGTCGCCGCGCCGACACCTCGGAGCTCGCGGACGCGTTGCGCTGAGGCGCACCTACGATCCTGGACGTGACCACGCGCTCCCCCCTGCAGGCGTCGGCGACTGCGTCATGGCGCCCCACCGACCGCCGTCGCGACCTGCTCGCTGTCTCCGCTGCGCTGGTCGCTGCGCTCTGGCTCGCCGCGTTCGCGCTCGGGGCTGCTCCCGCCGGGGCGCACAGCGACGAGGGCGAGATGGAGATCACCCGGCTCGACGCCGCCTCAGGGGACTCCATCGCGGTCGAGGTCGGGATCCGCTACGTGAACGACGGCCACCTCGCGGAGGACGCGACGGCCCGGGCCACAGCGATCGGGCCGGACGGCAGGCGCTCCGGACCCGTCGAGCTCACACGCGTCAGCGCGGACGGCTCGCTCTACGCAGCCGCGCTGAACGATGTCGGGCCCGGCGAGTGGATCGTCCAGGTCGACTCCACCGACCCGATCGCCGACGCGACCGGCCGCGTCGAGGTCGCAGAGCCGGCAGGCGGCGCGACCGCTGACGGGGACGGGGCGGGAACCGCCGACGGCCTGCCCAGCGCGGACGTCGAGGCGACGACCCCCGACGGGACGCTCGACGACCAGGTGATCCTGGACGCCGATCCGATGGCGACCGGGGATGACCTCGAGGGTGGCCTGCCGTTCGTCGCGTTCGTCGGCGCGGTCGCCGCGGTCGCCGTGACGGGTGGTGCGCTCACGATGGTGCGGCGGCGCGAGAACGCTGCCCGCGACGCCGGGACGACGCCCTCGGACTGACCGCCGGCGCGCTCGCACGCGAGCGCGTCGGCCAGCGAGAGTCAGCCGAGCGTCAGGCCGGCGTGTTGGGCCGCTCGCTCGATCGCAGCGCTGAGCTGCTCCACCGACGCATCGCAGGCCTCGAGCTCGTCCGGGCCCAGCAGCACGATGTGGCCGACGGCCGTCTCGGCGAGCACGACGGGTGCCACGCCGGCGGCCGCGGCGCGCACCGGTTCGGGTTGGTCGTCGCGGTGGTAGGTGTCGAACGGGACCGGAAGGCCGTCGCGACACGACCGCCAGTCGGCGCGCTCCCGCACCACACCGTGGGTGATGTCGCACAGCGCGCAGTGAGCCCGGCCCAGGCGTGCGCCGACCCAGTAGGTCAGCTCACCGCGCAGGGTCCCGTCTGCGTCGTAGACACCGACGAGTCGGACGACGCGGCCGGATCCAGCGAGTGGCGCATCGTCGTTCACGGCTGGGTCGTCGTTCACTGCCGGGCGGCCGGTCGGTCGAGGGGGCGGGCGAAGCTGAGCTCGTGGCCGTCGGGGTCGGAGATGTGGAAGTAGCGCTCGCCCCACGGCGCGTCGGCCGGGTCGGTCGAGGACGCGCGCCCCGCCGCTCGGGCACGGTCGTGCATCGCGTCGACGTCATCGACCCACAGGATGATCCGACCCCACACCCGCTCCACGGGCCGCCAGGCCGGGTCGTGCTGCAGGTTCACGTAGCCGGGTCCGGCTCGCAGGCTCGTGAACTCGTCGTCCGCCCCGCCGTAGCGGACCTCGAACCCGAGGTCGCTGTAGAAGGCCACAGCTCGGCCCATGTCGCTGACCGCGAGGGTGACGGCACTGATGCACTCGATCCCGTCGGACGCAGCCACCTCATCGGAACCCGGCACCCGGCCAGCCTCGCGCGCCGCAGCCTCCGGCTCGTGGCCATTCCCCCGGCTGCGGCCATCGGGGACCGAGCTCGGGTCGACCCCGAGGTGGTCGCTCACATCGCCCCAGTGCTCGGGCACCATGGCCCGCTCGACGACCACCCACCGACCGTCCCGGCGCGCCAGACGGTCGACGTAGCGGCCCACGACGATCGGCTGCAGCGGCACGCGCCCGGTCGCCTGGAGCACCAGGAACCGCGAACGGGCGACGAGCTCGTCGTCGCTGTCACCGCGCTCGACGACGAGGTTCGTGACCAGGTGCGCGGTGCGCGGCGTGCCGTCGTCGTGTCGTCGGGTGGTCGATGCGTAGAGCGCGGCGATCTCGTTCGCGCCGGTGGCGATCGGTCGACGCTCGGCGTCGGTGAGCGTCGCGTGGGCCAACAGTGCGCCGACCGCGTCGAAGTCGCCGCGGTCGATGGCATCCGCATAGCTCGCGAGCACCTCGGCGACCGCGGCGCGGTCCGACGGCTCGACCGGGCCGGCGCTCATGCGCTCGATCCGTGGCGACCCGCGCCGGCTGCGAACCGCGCGGCGCCCTCGAGGGTCTCACCCGAGCGGACGGTCTCCAACCCGAGGCGGACCTCGTTGGCCATGGCGGTCTCGTGGTCGAGCGACCAGGCTTCGATCGCCGAGCGGCGGTCGCTGCGAAGGCAGTGCTGGGGCAGCGCCGAGAGCTCGCGGGCGAGAGCGATCGCCGCAGTGAGCGCGGCGCCCGGCTCGGTCACCCGGTCGACCAGGCCCATCGCAGCGGCCTCGGTCGCGTCCACCCCGCGGCCGGTGAGGATGAGGTCCATCGCCCGGCCGTGGCCGACGAGTCGCGGCAGGCGCACGGTGCCGCCGTCGACCAGCGGCACCCCCCACCGTCGGCAGTAGACACCGAGCACCGCGTCGGAGGCCGCCACGCGAAGGTCGCACCAGATCGCCAGTTCCAGCCCGCCGGCGACGGCGTAGCCCTCGATCGCGGCGATCACGGGCTTGGACAGGTCCATCCGCGTCGGTCCCATCGGGCCGTCCGTCGACAGGTCCTCATCGATGCGGTTGCCGCGTCCGCCGGCGACCGCGCCGAGGTCCGCGCCGGCGCAGAACACTCCGTCGGCGCCCGTCATCACGGCGACGGCGAGCTCATCGTCCGTGTCGAACTCAGCGAAGGCAGCGACGAGCGCGTCGGCTGTGGGTCGGTCGACGGCGTTGCGCACGGCCGGTCGATCGATCGTCACGATGAGGACCGGGCCGTCGCGGTCGGTCCGCACTCCCGTCGTCGACGTGTCGCCCATGGCACCCCCGGTCGGTCGCGTCGCGATGGACGGTAGTCGCCGTACCTGCCGCAGCTGCGGCGACGACCGCGCCGTCGGTGCGTCGCGGCGTGCTCGCTCCGGGCTCTGCTTGGATGTGTCGATGGCCAGCAGCTCGATCGGACCGCTCCTCGCCGCAGACGAGGGGTTCACCCATCAGGTCGCCGACACCTTCGCGGTCGTCGGCACCAGCGACCCGGCCTGGACCGAGAAGGTCTGTGCGATGGCGATGGCCCGCGACGGGTCGCTCCAGCTCGGCTTCGGCCTCGGCCGCTACCCCAACCGCGGCGTGCTCGACGGCTACGGGGCGATCAGTCGCGGCCCCGAGCAGCTGACGGTTCGGGCCAGTCGCAACCTGCTCGGCGCACCCGAGGAGCTGTCGGTCGGTCCGATCCACTACGAGGTCGTCGAGGCGCTGCAGGCGGTGCGCTTCCGGCTCGACCCCAACGACGAGCAACCCCTGGCGTTCGACTGGACGTTCCACGCAGCGGTGCCGCCACGCCTCGAGGAGCGGACGCACCTGCGTGACGGGTTCCGGGTCTCCGCCGACCTGGTGCGCTACCACCAGACGGGCACCGCGTCGGGCTGGGTCGAGCTCGACGGTGAACGGACCGAGATCGAACCGGACCAGTGGGTGTCGACCCGCGACCACAGCTGGGGGGTCCGCTACGACGTCGGTCCGCCACCGAGCGACCGGGGCGACACCACCGCGTTCCCGGCGGGCGTCGGATTCATGATGATCTGGTGCCCTGCGCTGCTCGAACGGCCCGACGGCAGCCGCTACGCCGTGCACCTGCACTTCACGTGGGTGCAGATGCCCGGGTTCACCCAGCGCAGCGTCACCGCGGGCGTCGAACACCCCGACGGCACGGTCGAGGAGATCTCCGACCTGCACCCGGACCTCGCCTTCGACCCGGACAACCGTCGGCTCCTCGGCGGCACCGTCACCGCCACGATGGCCGACGGCACCGAGCGGCCGTTCCACCTCGAGGTGCTGGGCGACACCGGGGTGCAGCTCGGGGCCGGGCTCTACTTCGGGCTCGACGGCCACCACCACGGCGAGTGGCGCGGCGAGCTCCACGTCGACGGTGAACGGCTCGCCGACTGCCGCCCTCCCGAGATCGCGCGCCGGCTGCACCAGATCCGCGACACCGCGGTTCGCGTCGAGGATCCCGTCGGCGGTGGCGTCGGTTGGGGCAACTGCCAGCCGATCGCGGCTGGACCGTGGCCGGACCTCGGCCTGGCCGACGATCCGTGGATGTGACCCGATGAGTCGCGGCCACCCGCTGGGCACCGACGGGCTCGGCGCCGACGAGCTGGCGATCGCCGAGGCGGTCGACGCCCGCTGTGGAGCCTTCGATGACGACTACTGGTCTCGCTGCGACACCGAGCACCGCTTTCCGTGGGACTTCCACGACGCGATGGCCGACGGCGGTTGGGTCGGCATCGCGATCCCCACGGAGTACGGCGGCGGTGGCGCCGGCATCACCGAAGCAGCGGTCGTGCTGAACCGCGTGGCTGCGTCGGGAGCCGCGATGAACGGATCGTCGGCGTTGCACCTCACGATGTTCGGGCTCAACCCGGTGGTGCGGTTCGGAAACGACCGGCTGCGCTCGAGCTACCTGCCGCGCGCAGCGCGCGGAGAACTGCACGTGGCGTTCGGGGTCACCGAGCCCGACGCCGGGACCGACACCAGCCGGATCGCGACCCGCGCGGTCGACGACGGGGCGGGCGGATTCCGCGTCAGCGGACGCAAGGTCTGGACGACCAAGGCGCTCGAGGCCGAGGTCGTCCTGCTGTTGACCCGTACCGAGGACGACCCGACCGGCCGGTTCGGTGGCCTGACGCTGTTGCTCGCCGACCTCGACCCCGACCACGTCGAGATCCGCCCGATCCCCAAGACCGGCCGCAACGCAGTCGCGAGCTGCGAGGTCGTCTACGACGAGTTGCCCGTCGAGGGGTGGCGGATGGTCGGCGAGCGCGGTCACGGCTTCGCCCACCTGCTGCACGGGCTGAACCCGGAGCGGATCCTGCTCGCCGCGATGTCGTGCGGCATCGGCGAAGCGGCGCTGCGACGAGCGGTCGCCTACGCGTCCGAGCGCGAGGTGTTCGGGCGACCGATCGGCGCGAACCAGTCGATCAGCCACCCGCTCGCCATCGCCCACATGCAGCTGCGCGGGGCCCGGGCGGCCATGTGGTCAGCAGCGCGCCGCTACGACGCCGGGCTCGACTGCGCCGAGGCCGCGAACACGGCGAAGTACCTCGCTGCCGAGGCGGCGTGGTCGGCGGCGGACGCCGCGGTGCAGACGCTCGGCGGCATGGGCTATGCGGTCGAGTACCACGTGGAGCGGTACTGGCGCGAAGCGCGGCTGCAGCGCATCGCGCCGGTCAGCCAGGAGATGACCGCCAACTACGTTGCGCACAACGTGCTGGGGCTGCCGAGGAGCTACTGAGGCCGTCCTGGCCGTGCTCGTCCGACCGGATCGCCGCCGCGGAGTTCAGTCGCCGGCGACCGGTTGCAGCGATCGCTGCGGGCGCCGGTCGGTGTCGCGGCGGCCGGTCTGCATGGTCGGGGCCCGCTCGATGCGGTTCCGACCGGCCTGCTTGGCCCGGAACATGGCCTCGTCGGAATGCCGGATGACCTCGACGTGGCCCAGGCCCGAGCCGGACTCGGCGATGCCCGCCGAGATCGTGAAGGCCGGCACCTCACCGCGCTGCACCGCTGTGGCCAGGTCGCCGCAGAGGCGCTGCACGATCCCCTCGGCGATCTCGGCGTCGGACTCGGGGAACACCACGACGAACTCCTCGCCGCCGTAGCGGCACACGAGGTCACCGTCTCGCACCGCAGCTCGCAGCAGCCGGGCGAAGCTGCGCAGTGCACGGTCACCCGTCTCGTGGCCGTGCGTGTCGTTGAGGTCCTTGAAGTGGTCCAGATCGATGAACGCCACCGAGTAGGCGGCGCGTCGCTCCGCCAGCGCCCCGAGCTCGGCCTCGAGACTGCGCCGGTTCAGCAGCCCGGTGAGCGGGTCGGTGATCGCCTGCAGCTCGGATGCCGCCATCGCGCGCAGGACACCGATGCGCGACCCCGCCTGCTCCGCCAGGGCCTCGAGCGAGGCCCGCCGGGCCGGCTCGGGCCGCCGCCCTGCAACGCCGACCGTGTGGACCACTCCCATCGGTGTGCCGAGGACCGTCACCGGCACACAGGTCGCCGAGCACGATCCACCGTCGCCGGCCCGGTGGCGCAGCTTCGGACAGGCGTCGAGCGCGGCGGAGTCCTCGAAGACCATGGTGCGCGACCGTCGCACCGCAGGACAGGCCCACGGCGTCTCGACCCCGCACCCCGGGGCACCGTGGTCCGCTGCTGCCGCCACCCGGTGCAGGTGCGCACGGCTCGAGTCGGCGAGCAGGAGCTCGGCCGGCGCGTCGGCCACCACATCGAGGGCGTCCGCGACGACGTCGAACGCGTCGGTCTCGTCGTCGGCCATCTCGAACGCGCTCTGGAGGCGCCCGACGAGTCGGTGTTGGTCGTTCTGTGCGCGCAGCGACCGCTCGTGTTCATCGATCAGCTGCTGCTGGAGGAACAGCGCGGAGCGGATCGGCCGGGCCGAGGTCAGGTAGATCGCAGCGGAGCCGAGGATCGCGAAGACGCCGCCCCGTGCGAGCAGCCCACCGAGGCCGTCGACGTCGATCCAGCGGGTCGTGATCCACTCCGCGGCGAGGAACGCGACGAACATCCCGGCGAGGGCGCTCACCATCGAGCGGAGCAGGTTCGCGATCGAGTCGTCGATCGCCCGCAGCTCGTCGGTCTTCCAGACCGGTCGTGTGTCGTCGTCCACCGGACAACCTCCTGGTGGTTCCTTCGGCATCCCGGGGGGTGAGGACTGAACGATTTTCCGCAGATGGGTCGTCCGGGCCATTCCGTCCGATCGGCGCGTCCGTCGCCGACGAGTCACCATGTCGCCATGCAGATCGCGATCCCCCTGTTCGAGCAGGTCACCGCCCTCGACGCCATCGGCCCCTACGAGGTGCTCCAGCGGCTCCCCGACGCCGAGGTGGTGTTCGTCGGCGAGACCCCCGGCGTGGTGCGCACCGACAACGGCTTCCTCGGGTTGTGCGTCGACGCCGCGTTCGCAGAGGTCCCGTCGCCCCAGGTCGTGGTGGTGCCCGGCGGCGTCGGCACGCGTTCGCTGCTGGAGCCGGGCACGCCGCTGCTGGACTGGCTCGGCAGCGTGCACCCCGGCACGCGCTACACCACCTCGGTCTGCACCGGCTCGCTCGTGCTCGCCGCGGCCGGGCTGCTCGAGGGCGTCACCGCCACGACGCACTGGGCGTCGGCGGACACCCTCGAGTCGCTCGGCGCGGTCATGTCCAGGGAGCGGGTGGTCGAGCACCTCGATCGGCGCACCATCACCGCGGCGGGGGTGTCCTCGGGCATCGACATGGCGCTGCGGCTCGCCGAGCTGCTCATCGACGCAGATGCAGCCCGAGCGATGCAGCTGATGATCGAGTACGACCCGCAGCCCCCCTTCGACGCCGGCAACGTCTCCGCCGCCGGCGACGCGGTGATGGCCCGGGTGATCGACTACGCCTCACCGAGCACCGAGCCGTGACGTCCGCGACGCCGTGACACCCGGTAGCTGCTGGAGCGCGGGCCGACCCGGTCCGGCATCCAGCACGAGTGGAGCAACAGCGCAGGGTTGAAGTCCGGGGCGGTCGCCCGAGCGACCGGTCCGGAGCCGAGGTCCCCGGCGTCGAAGAGCTGGAGCTCCTTGGGGCCGTCGCAATGCACCACGACCGCCACGTAGCCGTCGTCGGCCTCGGGGCCGGCGCGTCGGCGGCGACGGGAACAGGCGTCCTCGTAGGTCCAGCACGCCGGGCGACCCCCCCCCCGCGACCGGGTGCTCCGGCAGCGCGACCGGCGGGACGACGGCGTCCGCAGCGTCGTGGTAGAGGTCCCACCAGGGTTCCGGGACCAGGTCCGGGTCGAGCCGATCGCCGCCAGCTGCCCCTCTGTTGCTGCCCTGCGGGTCGTGTCGGAGGTCGTGAGGACTCCGCCCCCGACCACGTCGGTGGCTCGGCATCCAGCACGGCGCCGCTCGCCGGGTCGAGCATCAGCGCCCTCCCACGGTTGCTGGCAGATGGCCACGAGCCCCTCGTAGTCGACGTCGATCGGCTCACCACTCCGGTGGTCCCTGATCGTGCGGTCCATGGTGATCATCAGATCCGCGAGCGGCATGTGCTGCGCGACCAGGCGCAGCTGACCGTCGGGTTCCTCGTGGTCGACGAGCAGGTGACCCGTGGGCATCGGAGCCGGACCTCGGTCGTCGGTGGCTCCACCCGGTCGCAACTCGAGCACGGTCCCCATTGCCGGTCGTCACGGGTCGATCCACGTGGGTCGGTGACCTTGACGTCGGGATCGATCACCGACGGTTGCCGGCAGATGGCCACGAGGCCCTCGTGTTGACGAACCGGTGCCCCGTGGGTATCGGGAACTCCGCGGCGCTGCCGCGATCGAGCGGCCTCGAGATCGCTGCCGGATGCGCAGCCACGGCGCAGAGCGGTTCGAAGGTCCCCGGCGCGCCCTGGAGCCACTCGTCGTTGGCGCCGACGGGCGTGAGGTGCTCGAGGGACTCGGGGTCGATCTCGACCGGCCGGCCGGCGTCGTAGCCGACGAACAGGCGGTCACCGAGGGCCTGGACCCCGGTGTTGGCGAGGTTCGACACGCCGAAGGGCGACAGCTCCATGAACTGGAGCCGTTCGAACAACCACGGACACGACGTCGGCACCGGCGTGTCGACGCAGCGGTGCTCCACCCCGGGATCGGTCTCGACCGGCGTGTCCACGTCGTCGGGCCAGCACCCCTCGACGACGTCGAGCGCGTGCGCACGCTCGGCCTGCCCGCGGAACAGGTTCCTCGTCGACGTCGGCATCGCGCTCCCAGCGCCGGTTGTGCCGTCCCCCCGGACGGGCTGGTAAACAGTGTTCACCGCCGGGTCCTCCGGCGCAAGGACGTCGGGAGCGCAGGTGCGCGACCGGCGGTCTACAGTCCGCCTTCCGGTGGCCTGGCCACCAGGATCGCATGTGCATCCGGTCGGGGGGCCGGTGCGACGACATCGACAGCAGCGTCGTCCGACGGCGCCGCCGTGACCACGAACGAGGGGGATGGACATGGAGCCCACGACGAACAGATCGGCCCGACGACTGCTGCTCGGCGCCGGGCTCGCGGCCGTCGCGCTGCTCGGCGCGGCGTGCAGCGAGTCCGAGGACGCCGGCGGCGAGGGCACCGAGCCCACCAGCCCGACCCCGGCCGTCGAGGAGCGGTGCGAGGGCGACGGACTGCTCGAGTGCGCCCGCGAGTCCACCATCGGCGACCTGGTCCCCGACGAGCCCGTCGAAGCCACCGGCGAGGAGCTGGTGCTCGGCATGGTGAACCAGGAGAACACCCCGGGGGGTTCGTACCCGGAGCTGAGCCAGGCGGTGAACGCAGCGATCGACTTCGTCAACGAGCAGCTCGGCGGCGTGGACGGTCGTCCGATCCGCCTCGAGGTCTGCAACACCGACTTCTCCGCCGAGGGCTCCACCTCCTGCGGACAGCAGTTCGTCGAGGCCGGCATCCCGGTCGTGCTCGGCGGGATCGACGTGTTCGGCACGGCGATCGAGGTGCTCGAGGACAACGGCGTCGCCTACGCGGGTGGGATCCCGATCAGTTCCCCGTCGGTGCAGGCCGGGAACTCGTTCCAGTGGAGCGGCGGCACCTGGGGCGCGTCGGTGGCGTTCGCGAACCATGCCGCCACCGAGCTCGGTGCGCAGCGCGTCGCGATCGTCTACGGAGAGTTCGGCGCGATCGCCGAGAGCGCCGAGTACGCCGAGACGGTGCTCACCGACGCGGGCGTCGAGACGGTCCTCGTCCCGTACCCGATCATGGCGACCGACATCGCCTCACCGATGCAGGCCGCGATCGCCGAGGACCCCGACGCCGTCATCGTCCTCGCCGCGGACGCCGGCTGCGGCTCTGCGTTCGAGGCCGCCGCCGCGATGGAGCTCGAGGCGCAGCTGTACGTGGTCGGGGCGTGCGCTGCGCCGTCGATCGTGGACGCGACCGACGTCGCGGCGACGAACGGCGTGGTGTTCAACGTCGAGGGGCCGGTGTCCTCGAGCGAGCCGACCGAGGACAACGAGCTGTACAACGCCATCGTCGATCGCTACGGCGACGGGCTCAACCCGATCGGGGCCGGCACCGTCAGCTTCCGGTCGTTCATGAACCTGTACGCGATCCTCAGCGACCTCGGAGCGGACGGCATCGACCCCGCGTCGGTCCTCGGCTCGCTCGGGGAACAGCAGGACGCACCGAGCTTCATGGGCCACGACTACACCTGTGACGGCGAGCAGTTCGCCGGGCTGCCCGCGATGTGCTCTCCTCAGCAGATCCTCGCCAACATGGAAGACCGCGAACTCGACCAGCTCGGCAGCTGGGTCGACGTCGGCGCGATCTACCGGCCCTGAGCCGCGGGCACGGAGGCACCCATCGACACGTACCTGGGCTTCCTGCTCGCCGGGCTCGGCGGCGGCGCGGTCGTGGCGTCACTCGCGCTCGGCCTCGTGCTCAGCTACCGCTCGTCCGGAGTCGTCAACTTCGCGCACGTCGCGATGGGCACCTACGTGGCCTTCGCCTTCTTCGAGTTCCGCGAGACCGGCGACCTGGTCCTGCCGGTCCTCGGCCTGCCGGCGCGGGTCCACCTGCTCGAACGTCCCACGCTCGCGAGCGCGCTCGTGGTGGCCGTGCTGCTCGCAGCCGCGCTCGGTGCGCTCGTGTACACCCTCGTCATCCGGCCGCTACGCCGCTCCCCCGCACTCGCCCGCGTCGTCGCGTCGCTCGGGCTCTTCCTGTATCTCCAGGAGGTCGTCCGGCTGCGCTTCCCCGTCGCCGGAGCAGGCGTCGCGACGCGGCGACCGGTGCTTCCCGAGGACTCGCTGCGCATCGCCGGCACGACCGTCACCCAGAACCGGCTCCTGCTCGCCCTGGGCGTCGTGGCGGTCACCGCTGCGCTGTGGGCCCTGTACCGCTTCACCCGCTTCGGGCTGGCGACGCGGGCGGCCGCAGGTAACGAGAAGGGGGCGCTGCTGCTCGGCATCTCCCCCGACCGGGTCGGGCTCGTCAACTGGTCCCTCGCAGCGGTGCTGGCCGGTGTCGCCGTGATCCTGATCGAGCCGATCTCGGGGCTCGACGCGACGACCACCCCGCTGTTGGTGGTCCCCGCCCTCGCGGCCGCGCTGCTCGGTCGCCTCGTGTCGTTCTGGATCGCCGCCGCGGCCGGCATCGGGATCGGCATGTTGCAGTCGCTGATCCTCGGCTACGCCGTGCAGCCCGCCGGGGCGTGGATCCCCGACTGGTTGCCGACGACCGGACTGCAGGAGGCGGTGCCGGTGCTGTTGATCGTCGGGGTCCTCGTCTGGGGTGGTGAATCACTCCCGGACCGCGGCGCGATCCTGGACCGGTCGCTGCCGCGTTCGCCGACCCCTCGCCACGTCGCGCTCTGGGCGCTGGCCGCGGTCGCGGTCGTCTCGGCCGGGCTGCTCACGCTCTCCGCGTCGTACCGCCAGGCGATCATCGTCTCGCTGGTGTTCGCCCTGCTGGCGCTGTCGGTGGTGGTCGTCACCGGCTACGTCGGGCAGATCTCTCTCGCTCAGCTGGCCTTCGCGGGCGTGTCGGGGTTCAGCGTCATCCAGCTCGCCGACGCGCACGTCCCGGTCCTGCTCGCCATCGTCCTCGCTGCCCTCGTCGCAACCGTGTTGGGCGTCCTGGTCGGCCTTCCTGCGACGCGGGTTCGCGGCATGAGCCTGGCGATCACCACCCTTGCGCTCGCCGTCGCGATCGAGCAGCTGGTGCTGTCGAGCCCCTCGTTCTCGGGCGGGGCGGCCGGGTCGGTGGCGCCCCGCCCCGAGGTGCTCGGGGTCGATCTCGGGATCAGCGCTCCCGGAGCGGACAACTTCCGGCCGGCCTTCGGCCTCGCGGCCCTCGTGGTCGTCACGCTGGCGTTCGTCGCGGTCGCCAACCTCCGTCGCAACACCACCGGACTCCGTTGGCTCGCGGTGCGCGCCAACGAGCGGGCCGCAGCGGCAGCGGGGATCGACGTGCAACGGGCCAAGCTCGGCGCATTCGCGACGTCGTCCTTCCTCGCGGGGCTCGCCGGGGTGCTCACCGCCTACTCGACCTCGACGCTGTCACCCAGTTCGTTCATGGTGATCGGCGCCGTGGTGGTCCTGGCGCTGACCTACCTGGGCGGCGTCGCCAGCCTGTCCGGAGCGGTGGTCGCCGGCGTGCTCGCCCAGGCAGGGATCCTCACCACGCTCAGCAAGGAGTTGTCGGGCAACGGCGAGGTCGGTGACTACGTGTTCGCCATCAGCGGTGTCGCACTCATCGTGACGGCGATCGTCGCACCCGACGGGCTCAGCGGCCTGTGGCAGCAGCGGGTGCTCCCCGGGCGGCGAGCGACGGCGGCAGCACCGGTGAACGCCACACCGAGGTGGCAGCGGACGAGCCGGGCGACCGCCAGCCGGAGCGCTGGAGGCGTTGCTGACCGTGAGCGACCTGACCGTCCGCCACGGCGGACTCGTCGCGTTGCACGACGTGTCGCTGGCGGTGCAGCGCGACGAGATCGCCGGGCTGATCGGACCGAACGGCGCCGGGAAGACGACCTTCATCGACACGGTGAGCGGGTTCACCGCGTCCGCCTCGGGCGCCGTGCACTTCGAGGGGACGCCGATCGACGCGCTGGCGCCCCACGAGCGAGCCCGACGTGGCCTGGCACGAACGTTCCAGTCGCTCGAGCTGTTCGACGACCTGACCGTGCGTGAGAACCTGATCGTCGCAGCGGAGCCGGTGCGCCGATTCGGTCTGCTCGGCGATCTGTTCCGGCACCGTCCCGCCAGCGGCGACCGTGCCGACGAGCTGCTCTCCGAGCTCGGTCTCGGCGCACACGCGCACCGTCGACCGACGGAGCTGTCCAACGGCCAACGCCACCTGGTCGCGATCGGCCGGGCGCTGGCCCCCGGTCCATCCCTGGTGCTGTTGGACGAGCCGGCGGCCGGCCTCGACGAGGACGAGTCCGACGAGCTCGGCGCCGCGCTCGCCGGGCTCCCCGCGTCCGGGGTCGGTGTGCTGCTCGTCGACCACGACATGTCGATCGTCCTGGGCGTGTGTGACACCGTGCACGTCCTGGACTTCGGCGGCCTGATCGCGAGCGGCCCACCGGAGCAGATCCGAAGCGACCCCCAGGTCGTCTCCGCGTACCTCGGCACGACGGGACACCGGACGTGAACAGCGACGTGACACCGCACCCGGGCGACGACGACACCGCGACCGAGACCGCTGGTCCGGTCCTGCTCGACGTGCGCGGCCTGCACGCCGGCTACGACGGCGTCCCGGTGCTGCACGGGATCGACCTCGAGGTCCGCGCCGGCGAGGTCGTCGCACTGCTCGGCGCGAACGGCGCCGGCAAGACCACGACGCTGCTCGCCGTGTCCGGGCTGCTCGCGGTGCTCGACGGCGAGATCGAGCTGTTCGGCGAGGTGGCGCCGAACCGCCGTCGCGCCCGCGCCGCGGACGTCTGGTCCACCGCTCGACGGGGACTCGCCCACGTCCCCGAGGACCGGGGCCTGTTCTTCGACCTGACCGCGGCCGAGAACCTCCGCCTCGGGGCGCTCCCGGGCGCCTCGAGCGTGCGGCGACGCGGCCGAGGCGCTGACGACGACCGTCCACCGCTGCACCTCGACGAGGTGCTGGAGCTCTTCCCGGCGCTGCGCGACAAGCTGGACCGGCGCGCCGGGCTGCTCTCGGGCGGCGAACAGCAGATGCTCGCGCTCGCCCGAGCGATGCTGGGCCGACCCCGCCTGTTGTGCGTCGACGAGCTGAGCCTCGGGCTCGCGCCGATCATCGTGGAGCAGCTGCTGCCGACGCTGCGTTCGGTCGCGACCGAGTTCGGCACCGGCGTGCTGGTGGTCGAACAACACGTGGGGCTCGTTCTCGGGGTGTCGGACCGGGCCTACGTGTTGGATCGCGGCCGGGTCCTCACCGAGGGCACCGCATCGGACCTCGCGGGCCGCCTCAGCGACATCGAGGCCGGCTACCTCGGCACGGCCCCCGAGACCTGATCCGGGCGATCACCCCGGGACGCACCCGACGTGGTCGCCCACGGCGCGGTGACGGCGCCGGATCAGACCATCGGCGGCGGCGTCGAGCTCGTCGGCCACCTCGCGTGCGACCGCCGCGAGCTCGTCGGGAAGCTCGTCGATGCGGTCGAGCTCCTCGGAGAACCGTGCGAGGTTCCGCTCAGGTGCCTCGACGACCCGGGGCATCCAGGCCGAGTGCAGGACGAACGGCACGGTCATCCCCGGCGCAGCCAGCGTCGCGAGCGGCCCGGCAGCGACACGACCGGCGTCGAAGACCTCGACGCGGAAGCCGTCGTCGTTCATCACCGGGACCACCACCCAGCCGTCGTGACCGCCCGGATCGCTGCCGGCGTAGGCCGAGCGGTCCGGGTCGACTCCAGGGTCACGCGGCACGAAGATCGGCGAGGAGGGGAAGTCGTCGAGGTCCAGCTCGTGGTGGCCCGCGACGCTCATCGTGTCGAGATCGGTCGACACCACGAGGGGCAGGGTCTCCTCGCGGGGCCACAGCGTCCGGTCGACGCGGTCCCCGTAGAGGGCGAGCATCGCCTGGGTGACCGCCTCGGGGCGCCACCCCTGGTGCACCGTGTGGTGCAGCGTCGGCGCAGCCCGTCCCTCGGTCGACCAATCCATGGCGTTGAGCTGACGGGTCCACAACAACTCGGGGTCGCGTAGCTCGTCGTGGTGACGGATCGTGGCGGTGTCGGGGTCGACCACCAACATGGTCATGCGGTCCGGAGACATCGGGAACCCGTACAGCCCGGCGAGGGCGGGGTCACAGGGCCGCCCGAGCGCGTCGAGGTCACCGGCCTGCTGGGTCATCGCGATGTCGGCGGTCTCGGTGTGCTCGAAGAGGATCCGGACCCCGTCGCTGTCGTCCCAGGTGGCGTAGTAGTGGTTGATCTCAGGGGCGACGCGCAGCACCTGCGCCGACACCTCGGTGCCCGGCGGCGCCGCGGCGAGCTCGTCCTTGCGGATCAGGTAGAGCGGCGCGTCGGCGTTCGCGGGCTCGGTCCGGGCGCCACCGGTGATGACCTGCGGCTCGACCTTGTAGGCGCAGTCCCCGACGACCAGGAAGTCGCGGGTCTGGGTGATGGTGTGCACCGACTGGGGGATGATCCCCCCGGCGACCGGCCAGGACCGCAGCGGGCCCTCGCCGTCCCAGGACACCACGTGGAGCTGCCCCCACTGGGTGTTGACGCTCCACAGCACGTCGCGCTCGGGGTCGATGACCGGGTGCGCTGTGGTGAGCACCATCGGCAGCAGCGGTTGGGCGTCGAGCTCGAGGGTCAGCCACTCGTCGCGCTGGCCGACCTCGCCGAGGAACGCGAGCGAGACCGGGTCGACCTCGACCGGGCGGCCGGCGTCCCAGGTGCTGAACAGGCGGTCGCCCCACGGCAGCGGCGCGGTGTTGGCGGCGTTGGTGTGCCCGAAGGGCGAGCGGATGCCGATCATGGTCGGCGTGAACACCTCGGGACGTCTGGCCCTCAGCCGGGCCGAGGGCGACTCGATGCGGCGCTGACGCCAGGCGAACCCGTCGGCCGGGGCACCGTGGGTCCCGGGCTGCAGCGAGAGCCGGTAGATCATCCCGTCACCGAAGAACGGGTGCGGGCCGCCGAAGGTGTCGGGATGTGGTGCCGAGAGCACCAGCTCGCCGCTGAGGCCCTCCGGCCAGCTACCCGAACGGACCGTGAGGTCGTGGTCGCGGGGCGTCTCCGCGCAGAACAGGCTCCGTGGGATGGGCACGGCGATCTCCTCGCATCGGACCCCGTGGCGCGCTCCCCCCGGAGCGCGGGGACCCGATCGGTGAACAGTGTAAATCGCACGCGATCACGCGTCGACGCCGCCCGCGATGACACCTCGGACCTGGTCGTCCTCGACGCTGCCGGACGACTGAACGCCTGGCTGCCGGACGAGTGAACGGCTGGAGGCATCATCTGTCGGAGACGTGGTCGAACATCGACCCATCCGTCGCCAGATGCCCGGCCGGGATCGCGAGCAGCGCGCGGTCAGCCGGGGGCGGCGCAGAGCCCGGTGACCACGGCGTCGACGACGGAGTCGATGAGCGCCCCTTCGAGCTCCGGTCCGAGCCCGGGCTGGCTGAGCAGCACGGTCGCGACGCCGTGGGCGGCGGCCCAGATCGTCAGGCTGGTGAGCAACACATCACGTTCGGTGATGCGACCTGCGGCGATCGCGGCGGAGACCGGCTCCGTCGCCACCTCGAACGCGGCGGACGCCCCTTCGAGCTCGGTTGCGGCGGGCTGGTCGACCCAGGCCGGGCGGAACACGGCCATGAGCTGGAACAGCGCCGGTCGGGCGAGGGCGTGCTCGACGTAGGCACAGCTCTGGGCACGGATCTGCTCGACCGGGTCGCTCGAGGCGGCGGCGACCGCGCGGAGCCGCTCGGCGAGCAGTGCGAACTCGGCGTCTCCGAGCGCCGCGAGCAGCACGGCCTTGGACTCGACGTGCGCGTAGAGCGCCGGAGCGGTCACACCGAGCTCGGATGCCAGCCGGCGGAGCGAGACGGCATCGAGACCCTCCGCTGCGAGGAGCTGCTGCGCGGTCGCGATGATCCGTTCCCGGCTGAGGACCTCACGTTGCGCCGCACCCATCGCAGCGAAGCTACCCGCCGTCGTGCGGTCCGTCCGGTCCGCCGGACCCACCGGACCCGGTCGGCGGGTGGAACTGCTCGATGGACATCCGGCCGACCGCACGCTGGTCGTCGGTGAGCACGCCGGACGCGTGCGCGGCATCGACGGCCGCGGCGAGCTCCTCGACGCTGCTGCGACGAACCACGAGCTCGGCCCCGGCGGTGCGCGACAGCTCCACGGGGAGGAACGCGAGACGGATCCATGGCGGCGGGACTTCGCCGTCGGTGAGCACCAGCACGCCGCGGGTGATCGACTCCCCCGCTTCGCGCTCGGTCAGCAGCCGCCGACGGAACTCGTCGTGATCGAACAGCGCACGGTCCAACACGTCAGCCCCTCCATCCAGCACGCCGGTGGAGGGCGTGAGCAGGTCGGCGACCAGGGGCCCGTCGAGCAGCGATCGGTCGAAGCCGGGACGGTCGTCGTCGAAGAGGGCCTGGACCACCGTGTGGGCCACCCCCTCGACCGACCTGGCGGTCACGTCCACGCCGACGAGCCCGGCGGCGGCCGCCCGATGGGCGGCCTCGGGCAGCGCCTGCAGCGGCGCACCGGTCATCTCGATCCGCAGCAGCTCCATCGAGGTGAGCCTACGCAGTCGCCCGGACCGGCCTCGAGGACGGACCCGGAGCCGCGCAGCGGATCAGACGAGCGTCGCGATGAGGGCGAAATGACAGGCCCCTGCCGCGATCGTGAAGGAGTGCCACACCTCGTGGTAGCCGAAGTGGCTCGGTACCGGGTCGGGCCGGCGGCGGGCGAGCACGACCGCACCCGAGGTGTACAGCAGCCCGCCGGCGGCGAGCAGGACCAGCTGGAGCACGTCGAGGCTCGTGACGAGCGCCGGCAGCGTGATGATCGCCCCCCAGCCCATCACGATGTACAGCCAGGACCCGCCGGAGCCCTCGCCGACACCGAGGCGGACCATCTTCATGATGATCCCTGCGAGCGCGGCGACCCACATCACCACGAGGGTGGGGATTCCCCAGATCGCCGGCAGCGCGATGAGGCAGACAGGGGTGTACGTGCCGGCGATGAGCACGTAGATCATCGAGTGGTCCGCTCGGCGGAACCACAGGACCGCACGTGAAGATCTGGCCAGGCGATGGTACGAGGCGCTGGTTGCGAAGAGACCGGCCAGGCTGGCCCAGTAGACGGCGACAGCGACACGCGCTGCGGTCGTGTCCGCGGCAGCGAGCAGCGCGATTCCCGCGGGCAGCACGGCGAGGAATGCAGCGGCGTGCAGCCACCCCCGCCACGTGGGGCGGAGCCCGTAGTGGTCGAGCCGCTCTCCCAGTTCCGCTGCTCCGACCATGTGGTGAGGGTAGCCCCGCTCCCCCCTGTGGTCACTGGGCAAGCCTGCCCGTCGCAGGGTCAGCTGTCACACCTCGACTCACACCGGTCCGGCCGATCGGAGCGCAGGCCGTGGCGCCCTGCCGTCGAGCGGCGCTGAGCGCCCGAGGGGTTCAGCCCGGCTCGCTGCGCTGTTGGGCGGCACGCACGTCGCCGAGCAGCGACTCGAGCCGTTCGAGGCGGTCGTGGAGCTCGGCGATGTCCTTCGACGCCTCGCGCTGGGCCGCCTGGTCGCGGTCCCGCTCCCCGGCACGCCCCTGGTCGCGGTCGTCGTCGAGCTGGGCGTTCAACGCGGCCGCGATCTGCGCGGTGACGACGGCGACCACCAGGATCGCCAGGGCCATGACCCCCGACGCGACGAGGCGTCCCACGCCGGTGACGGGAACCAGGTCGCCGTAGCCGACCGTGCTGACCGTGACCACCGCCCACCACAGTGCGGCACCGATGGTGGTGATCGTCGCGCCCGGGGCGTCACGTTCGAAGAAGTAGACGATGAGCGCCCCGTCGAGCAGGAGGACGGCCGCAGCGACCAGGAACCGTGCCAGTCGGCCGCGACGGAACAGCGAGGTGATGAGGCGCAGGCTGAAGAGCACCCGCGCCGGCGGGACCACCACTGCGACCACTGAGAGCGGGTGGGTTCGCAGGTAGTGCCAGCGTCTCGGCGCCAGCCAGGTCCGAACGCCGATGTCGATCGCGAACACCGCCGACACCGCGAACCGCAGCATGAGTCCACCCACGGTCACATCGGGGCCTTCGCCGATCCGTTCGAGCGGGACGACGACGATCCACAGCGTCAGCAGGGCGAACAGGTCGAGCGCGTCCTGCGTACGACCCACCCACGCCTCGAGGCGGGGAGACGTGTTGTCCGGCGGCGTGGCGCTGGTCAGGGTACGGCGCACCCCGCAATGGTCGTCGGTGCAGACGCCCGGAGGGTGGACCCGGATCCGAGCCGAGCAGTCAGGATCGCGGCGTCAGGGGCGTCGGGTCGCGGTCACCCGCTCGGCACCCGCCGGCCAGTCGAAGCGGACCCGTCGGGTCGGGGTCGCGGGCGCCGTGGGGGTGTCGTTGCGGACGGTTCGGAACTCGACGCTCGCTGCATCGGCCCGGCAGTCCACCACCCCGTAGCCCCGGCGGGTGAAGTCGGTGTAGCGGAAGCCGGGCCGGGTCCCGCGAGCCGCACGACCGAGCTCGATCGCGAGGTCGCCCGCGTAGTCCACCCCGCGCGACGAGATCGACCCGCAGGTGAACTCCTGGGCGACCACGGGGCTCCCCGGTTCGTCGTAGTCGGCGAGGACGTCGGACTGCCAGAAGGAGTGGACGTCGCCGGTGAGGAACGCGACGTGGTCGATCGCCGAGTCGCGCAGGTGAGAGGTGAGGACGTCGCGCTCGGCCTGGTAGCCGTCCCAGTCGTCGAAGTTGATGTAGACCCCGGCGTGGCGCGGCAGGTCCGGCACGAGCGCGCGGATCGCCGGTTCGTCGAGGTCGAGGGCCCGGATCGGGCTGATCATCACCTGGTTGCCGATCAGCTTCCAGCGCACGCCGTCGTCACGGGCGACACCCAGGCCGTCGAGGAGCCAGTCCCGCTGTGACGCACCCAGGATCGTGCGGTCGGGTGCGGTCGCCGAGACGAGAGGCCCGTCCGCCGTGGAGCCGAGGAACGCCCGGCTGTCACCCGGGCCCGTCGGCTGTGGGTCGCGGTACTGGCGCGTGTCGAGCAGCGAGAGGTCGACGAGGTCCCCGAAGCGGAGCCGGCGGTGGATCCGGTCGCCGTCGAAGCGCCACACCGGCTGGTACTCGAACCAGGCCCGGTAGGCGTCCGCCGCCCGCTGGGGTTGCTCGACGAGCGAGAGCCGGTTGCAGTCGTTGACGAACTCGTGGTCGTCCCACACCGGCGCGAACGCATGGGCGGCGTGGGCGGCGCGCAGATCGGCGTCGGAGCGGTACAGGCGGTACTTGGCCCGGTAGCCCTCGAGATCGGTCGCCGTGTCCGTCGGGTCCTCGCGTGCGGTGAGCGGTCCGCTGCCACCGCCGCCGGACTCGTAGATGTAGTCGCCGACGTGGACCACGGCGTCGAGGTCCTCGGCGGCGATCGCGCGCCACGCCTGGTACCACCCCGCCGACCAGCTCTGACAGCTCGCGACTGCGAGACGGACTCCACCGGGGGCAGTGCCTCCCGCGGCAGGCACCCGCGTGCGGCCGGTCGGACTCGTGAGCCCGTCGATCGCGAACCGGTACCACAGGGTGCTGCCGGCCGGGAGATCCTGAGCGAGGACCTTCGCGCAACCGTCGGTCTCCGGTCCGGGGCGGACACGACCCTGCGCCACGATCGTCGTGAACCCCGGGTCGGCGGCAACCTGCCAGTCGAGCTCGGCGGCAGCCACGGCAGCCGGAGCGAAGCGCGTCCACAGCACCGCGGCGCTGGCGTCGTGCAGCCCCGACGCGACCCCGCAGTCCCACACGCCCAGGTCCTCGGGTGGTCGGCCGGGCATCGGAGCACAGCCGACGGTCGCGCCGATCGCCACGGCCCCCGCTCCCGCCAGCCCGCCGCGCAGCAGCGTCCGCCGATCCATGTCGCCCTCCTGGGATCGCCCGCCTGGAGAGGGTAGGTCACGGCAAGTGCCACGTCACCAGCACCGCCCGGTGCCGGCGAATCCGGAGCGCATCAACCCGGAAGTCGGGGACCGCCAGCGCCAGCAGGCGTCGAACCGGCGGGGGCGATCGACCGTCCCCGGCATTCTCGCCAGCCCGACACGGGCCCGGCGATCCACCGGACCTATCGGCCCGATACCCAGAAACGATTGATTCGGACTATCTGTTTGGAAAGTGATGATCTAGGTTCTCTATCGACCAACCCCTACCGAACGAGGTGTTCGCACAGATGTCACTGATCGATACCGAGGTCCTCCCCTTCAGCGCCACGGCCTTCCACAACGGCGAGTTCGTCCAGGTCTCCGACTATGACTTCCGCGGCAAGTGGACCGTGGTGTTCTTCTACCCAGCCGACTTCACCTTCGTCTGCCCCACCGAGCTGGGCGACATGGCGGACCTCTACGACGAGTTCCAGCAGCTCGGCGTCGAGATCTACTCGGTGTCCACCGACACGCACTTCACCCACAAGGCGTGGCACGAGACCTCCGAGACGATCGGCAAGATCCGCTACCCGATGATCGGCGATCAGGCCGGCGTCATCTCCAACAACTTCCAGGTCATGCGCGACGGCCAGGGTCTCGCCGACCGCGGCACCTTCGTGATCGACCCCGACGGGATCATCCAGATCATGGAGGTCACCCCCGAAGGCGTCGGCCGCAACGCGACCGAGCTGATGCGCAAGATCAAGGCCGCCCAGTACGTGCGCGCCCATCCGGGCGAGGTCTGCCCGGCCAAGTGGGAAGAGGGCGCAGACACCCTCGCCCCGTCGCTCGATCTCGTCGGCAAGATCTGAGTCCACTCCCCCATCGCCGTCGTGGGGTCGCAGCTGCGGCCCCACGACGGCGATCCAACCCTCCCCCACGACCCGCCCCGCCAGCGACGATCGGAGACCACCGTGCTCGACGCCTCCCTCACCGACCAGCTCCGCACCCACCTCGAGCGGGTCACCCTGCCCATCGAGCTCGCCGCGTCGCTCGACGACGGACCCAAGTCCGCCGAGCTCGCCGAGCTCCTCGACGAGATCGCTTCGCTGAGCGACCACATCACCGTCGTACGTCGCGACGACGACCGCCGGCCGTCGTTCGCGATCGAGCGTGCCGGCACCGACATCTCGGTGCGCTTCGCCGGCATCCCCCTCGGCCACGAGTTCACCTCGCTGGTCCTGGCGCTGCTGTGGGTCGGTGGGCACCCCCCGAACGCGGATGACGAGGTGCTCGATCAGATCCGCTCGCTCGACGGCGAGTACCACTTCGAGACCTACATGTCGCTGTCGTGCCAGAACTGCCCCGACGTCGTGCAGGCACTGACGCTCATGAGCGTCGTCAACCCGAACATCCACCACGTCGCCATCGACGGCGCGCTCTTCCAGGACGAGGTCGACCAGCGCAAGATCATGGCGGTCCCCACCGTCTTCCGAGATGGCGAGCTGTTCGAGTCCGGACGGATGAGCCTCGAGCAGATCGTCGCCCGGCTCGACTCCGGTGCGGCCGAGCGTGAGGCCGCCCGCCTCGCCGAGAAGGACCCCTTCGACGTGCTCGTCGTCGGCGGTGGCCCCGCAGGCGCCAGCGCGGCGATCTACGCCTCGCGCAAGGGCATCCGGACCGGCATCGTCACCGAGCGCTTCGGAGGGCAGGTGCTCGACACGATGGCCATCGAGAACTTCATCTCGGTGCCCTACACCGAAGGCCCGAAGCTCGTCACCGCCCTCGAGCAGCACGTCAAGGAGTACGAGGTCGACGTGATGCACCTCCAGCAGGCCGAGAAGCTGGTGCCGGCCGGGGAGGACGGCCTGCACCGCATCGAGCTCGCGAGCGGCGCCAGCCTGTCCGCCCGCTCGATCGTGCTCGCCACCGGCGCACGCTGGCGCCAGATGAACGTGCCCGGCGAAGAGGAGTACCGCAACAAGGGCGTGACCTTCTGCCCGCACTGCGACGGTCCCCTCTTCAAGGGCAAGCGGGTTGCGGTCATCGGTGGCGGCAACTCCGGCGCGGAGGCGGCGATCGACCTGGCCGGGGTCGTCGCACACGTGACCCTCATCGAGTTCGACCACCAGCTGCGGGCGGACGAGGTGCTGCAGCGCAAGCTGCGCAGCCTCGACAACGTCGACATCATCGTGAGCGCCGCCACGACCGAGGTCCTCGGCAACGGGGATGCGGTCACCGGTCTGCGCTACGACGACCGCAACGACGGCACCAGCCACGAGCTGGAGCTCGAGGGCATCTTCGTCCAGATCGGCCTGTTGCCGAACTCCGAATGGCTGCAGGGCGCCGTCGAGCTGGCGCCCGCGGGGCGAGGTCGAGATCGACGCCGCCGGGCACACCTCGGTCCCCGGCGTGCTGGCAGCCGGCGACGTGACGACCGTGCCCTACAAGCAGATCGTGATCTCCATGGGCGGGGGCGCCACCGCTGCGCTCAGCGCGTTCGACCACCTGATCCGAACCAGCGCACCTGCAGAGGCCGAGTCGGCCGGGGTCGGCGCCGGCGCATGAACCTGCGCGACCTCCGCTACCTGGTCGCCGTGGCGGACCACCGCCACTTCGGCCGGGCGGCAGAGGCGTGCTTCGTGAGCCAGCCGACGTTGTCCACGCAGCTCAAGAAGCTCGAACGCGAGCTCGGCGTGGAACTGGTCGAGCGCAACCCGCGTCACATCATGTTGACCGACGTGGGCGAGCGGGTCGTCGAGCACGCCCGCGCAGCGCTCGACGAGGCCGATCTGATCGAACAGATCGCCCGCCAGGCCACCGACCCCGCCACGGGCAGCCTCCGAGTCGGCGTGTTCCCCACCCTCGCCCCGTACCTGCTGCCCCACGTCGTGCCGCTGCTGCACGAACGCTTCCCCGACCTCGAGCTGCTGCTCGTCGAGGAGAAGTCCGCCGAGCTCCACGACCGCCTGCGGGACGGCCGCCTCGACGCTGCTCTGCTCGCGCTGCCGTTGCACGACGAGTCGCTGTGCGTCCAGCCACTGTTCCGAGAGGACTTCCTGCTGGCGGTGCCCGCCACGCATCCGTTGGCGCTCCAGGACGGGCCCGTCGACCCGGCCGTGCTCACCACCGAGCACGTGCTGCTGCTCGAGGAGGGCCACTGCCTGCGCGACCAGGCCCTCGCCGTGTGTCAGCTCGCCGGTGCGTCGGAACGCGCCGGGTTCCGTGCGACGAGCCTCGAGACGCTGCGCCAGATGGTGGCAGCGGGCGTCGGCATCACGCTGCTGCCCGAGCTGGCGGTCCGGGCGCCCGTGCCCGACAACCCGGACCTGGTCCTGCGGCGATTCGCGCCGCCGGTCCCCCAGCGCGAGATCGCCGTGTTCTGGCGCCCCTCGAGCGCTTACCGCGAACTGCTCGACGAGCTGGCGGGCGTGATCACCGAGACGGTCAGCTCGCTGCTCCAGCCGAGCGCGCGACCTCGCTGACCCCACGTCGTCGCCCGCTCCGTGCCCCCCCGCCCAGTGACGCTGGAGCCCCCCGCGGGCCCGGCTTCAGTTCCGTCGAGGGTTCGTCCGATGACGGGGACGAGTCACCGCACCCACACACACACCCTGACGCCCGACGCACCCGAGGAGCTCACATGCGCCACCGGTCGCCACGTGTCCAGCCGCTTCGCCGCACCCGGCCGAGCACCCGGTCCTGGGGCGCCTCACGCTCACGAGCTCCGGCTCCTGGCGCTCGTGGTCGTCGCGTCCGTGTCCCGTGGGACCCACCGCTTCCCACCACCACGACGACGACCGCCGCTCCGGGGACGCCCGTGCTCGAGGTGACCTCGACCGTCGGGGTGTTCACCCGCCCGTGGGAGATCGCCGTCCTCCCGGACGGCACGCCACTGGTGACCGAACGCGGCGGCACGGTGAGCGCAGTGGTCGGCGGCGTGCAACCCGTCGCCCCGGTGCCCGGCGTCGTCGCGAACGGCGAGGGCGGGCTCATGGGCCTGGCCGTGGATCCCGCCTTCGCGACCAACCGGCAGATCTACACCCGCCTGTCGCGTCGGGAGTGGATCGTCGTCGGCCGACGTGGGTCTCCGCCTCGCCGAGGGGCTCGACGGCCTCACCGACGCCACCACGATCCTGTCCGGCATCCCGTCGGGAGCGGGCAACCGCCACCTGGGGTGCCGGCTCGGGGTGGGCCCCGACGGCATGCTCTGGATCACCACCGGCGACGCGGTGCTGCCGGACGCTCCCCAGGACCCGACGAGCCGGGCCGGCAAGGTCCTGCGCTCGACGCTCAGCGGCGACCCGGCGCCCGGCAACCCCGGGGCGGCTGGGACCCGCACGTCTACACACTCGGGCATCGCAACCCCCAGGGGGCTCGGCCGACCCTCGACGGCGCGGCGTTCGTCAGCGAGCGGCACCGTCTGCGACGACGAGGTCAACCGCCGCCCGCGGCGGGCGCGAACTGCCTGGGACCCGGTCCTGGCTGCGCTTCGGAGACCTCCCGACAGCGTGACGATGGTTGCATCGAGGCCGGGGACCCTGGTCGGGCCACCGGCAGCCGACCCTGACCGGCGGCGCCTGCGATCCCGCCGAACATCGGCCCGTACTCGAGCTCCGCCCGCTGCTGGTCGTCGGCACCGATCGGTGTCGGTCGAGCCGCCGGCGGCGAGCATCCGGCGGCGCCTGCCGTCTCCGCCGGCCTCCCAGAGCGGTGGTGCGTCTGGCTTCGGGACCGGGGCCACCGGCAGCCGACCGGCGGCCCGGACCCCGAACATCGGCCCGTAGAGCTGCCTCGCCGTCGTCGCCGGCGTCATCCCGATGGTGCGACTCAACGTGTGGAAGAAGCCCGCCGCCCAGCCGCCGCCACCCTCCGCGACCGTGCGGGCCTGCAGCTCGGTGTTCGACAGCCCGGGGTGGGCCGCCAGGCTGCGGGTCGAGGCGCGAGCGGCGCGGAGGCGGCGGTCGAGACCGAGCGCGAAGTGGTAGTTCGCCGTCTTGGCCTGCGCGTAGGCACGCCACGCCTCGTAGTTCCCTTCCAGGTGCGGGTTCGTCGGGTCGACCGCGCGGCCCATGTGTCGAGCGGTGCTGGTCACGGTCACCACGCGAGCCGCACGGGCACGCAACAGCGCGTCCAACAGATGCGCCGTGAGCGCGAAGTGGCCCAGGTGGTCGACGCCGAACTGCATCTCGAAGCCGTCGACGGTCCGCGACTCGGGCATCGCCATCAGCCCGGCGTTGTTGACCAGCAGGTCGATCCGTTCGTGCGCGCCGAGGATGCCAGCCGCTGCGTCGCGCACCGATGCCAGGTCACCGAGGTCGAGCTCCACCAGCTCGAGCGACGCGGTCGGATGCCGACCCGCGATGTCGAGTCGAGCCAGGGCGGCCTTCTCCTGATTGCGGGCCGCCATGACGACGTGGGCGCCCGCCGCGGCGAGCGCGTCCGCCGTCTCGAGGCCGAGTCCTCCGTTCGCGCCGGTGACGACGGCGACGGTGCCCGCCAGGTCCGGGATGTCGCTGGTGGTCCAGGTCATCGGAGGCCTCCGCTCGGATGGGCGCTTGTGGCGCCGGTCCGGCGACGGTACAACGGCGGGCGTGCTCACGACCCAGCAGCCCCATCCGGAATCGCCGTGACTCCGGCCGGAGTGGCGATCCCGGGAACTGCAGCACGTCGCGGCACCGTCTGGCGGAACTTCGGTCGCAACCAGTCGTCGGTGCCGGCGCGCTGGGAGCGGCCACGCACCGAGGCCGAGCTCGTCGACGTCGTCCGTCGGGCCGCCGCCGAGGGCCGCACCGTCAAGGCCGTCGGGGCCGGGCACAGCTACTCGGCGATCGCCTGCACCGACGGCCACCTGGTGGACCTGTCGGACTACGGCCGTGTCCTCGCCGTCGACGCATCGAGCGGGTTGGTCACCGTGCAGGCCGGTATCCCGCTGTGGCGCCTCAGCGACGAGCTCGCCCGGCGGGGTCTGGCGCTCGAGGTGCTCGGCGACATCGCGGTGCAGTCGATCGCCGGGGCGATCTCGACGGGCACCCACGGCCCCGGGGTGCGGTTCCCGACCCTGGCGGCCCGGGTGGAGGCGCTGCGACTGGTGCTGAGCGACGGCTCCGTCGTCGCGTGCTCGGCGGAGCAGGACCCCGAGCTGTTCGAGGCGGCCCGGGTCGGCCTGGGGGCGCTGGGGCTCATCTCGACGGTCACGCTGCGAGCCGTGCCGGCGTTCCGGCTGCACTGCGTGGAGGAGCCCGTCGCCGTCAGCCGCCTGCTCGACGGCATCGACGAGCTCGTCGACACCACCGACCACCTCGGGTTCTTCTGGTTCCCCGGCTCCGACACCGCGATCGTCAAGCGGAGCACCCGCACCGACCTGCCACCAGACCCCCGACCGCGGACGACCGAGTGGGTCAACGACGTCCTCGTCGACAACCACCTCTTCGGCGCAGCGTGTCGCGTGGCGACCCGGGTTCCCTCCGCCGGTCGGGCGATCGTGCGCGCCGCGTCGGCGAAGCGCCGCACCGAGTGGACCGACCGCAGCGACCGCGTGTTCGCGACGCCCCGCCTCGTGCGCGTCGTCGAGATGGAGTACTCGATCCCCCGGGAGTGCTTCGCGGAGGCGTTCGAGCGGCTGGGCCGCCTCGTCGACGACATCGGCGTGCCGCTGACGGTCCCCGTCGAGTGCCGCTGGGCCGCGGGCGACGACATCGCGCTCAGCCACGCGAGCGGTCGCGACTCGGCGTACCTCGCGGCGCACGTCTACCGGGGCCAGCCCTACGACCAGTACTTCCAGGGGATGGAGGCGATCATGTCGGACTACGGCGGGCGACCCCACTGGGGGAAGCTGCACTTCCAGAGCGCCGAGACCCTCGCGCCCCGCTATCCCCGCTGGGACGAGTTCCAGGCCGTCCGTCGACGGGTGGATCCTGACGGCCGGTTCTCGAACCCGTACCTGGACCGGGTGCTCGGCCCGATCGGGAGCGGCGCATGAGCGCGCGACGCACCGCGCTCGACACCCACCCCAGGGTCAGCCTGGGGCACTGGCCGACCCCGCTCGAGCCACTCGACCGGCTGCACGCCGAACTCACCGACAGCGGCGCCCGTGCAGGGCGGGTGTGGATCAAGCGTGACGA
The DNA here is from genome assembly GCA_942490665.1 of uncultured Microthrixaceae bacterium. Classification (GTDB taxonomy): domain Bacteria; phylum Actinomycetota; class Acidimicrobiia; order Acidimicrobiales; family Microtrichaceae; genus SKRR01. The sequence goes on along the minus strand of CALNXV010000044.1, from coordinate 15,754 downwards.
CTGCTCCGGTCTTGCGACGGGCGGCAACAAGACCCGCAAGCTGGAGTTCCTCCTGGGCCGCGCGATCGGCGAGGGAGCGGAGGGCGTCGTCACCTTCGGCGCACTGCAGTCCAACCACGCCCGCCAGACCGCCGCGGCATGCGCTCGGCTCGGGCTGGGCTGCGACCTGATCCTGACGCGAGCCGTCGACCGCGCTGACGAGCACTACCTGCACGCCGGCAACCTGTTGTTGGACCGGGTACTCGGTGCGCGGCTGCACGTGGTCGACGACGCAGACGCAGCGTTCGTGCGCTTCGCCGAGCTGTTCGCCGACGCTGAACGCGACGCCCGACAGCTGTTCGGCATCGGCCCGGGTGGCTCCGAGCCGGTCGGGGTGCTGGGCTACGTGGCCGCTGCGGTCGAGCTGGCAGAGCAGCTGCAGGGCTCCGATGCGGCGGTCGGGCGCATCGTCGTCGCGGCGAGCACCGCCGGCACCGCCGCGGGCCTGATCCTCGGCTGCGAGCTGGCCGGGATCGACGCCGTCGTCGACGTCGCGTGTGTCTACGAACTCGCCTCGGTCACCGGACCGGAGCTCGCCTCCCTCGTCGAACGGACCGCGGCGGAGTTCGACCTGGCGCTGCCCGGCGCGGACCGCTGGCGGGTCACCGATGCGACGCTCGGACCCGGCTACGGCGTGCCCACGCCCGAGGCGTTCGCAGCGATCGAGCTGCTGGCGCGCACCGAGGGCATCCTGTTGGACCCGGTCTACACCTCGAAGGCGTTCGCCCATCTGCTCGCCACCCTTGCCGACCCCGACGGCCTGGATCGCGAGGGCGGCGGCGGCGACGTGCTGTTCGTCCACACCGGCGGCTCGGCCGGGCTGCACGCCTACGCCGCCGAGCTCGAGTCGGCCATGACGCCGCCGGGCAGCTGAGCTGCAGCCACTCAGATCGACCGACCACCACCCGGGAGCCGACCATGTTCCGACTCGCCCACCTCCGCACGCCCGACCACGACAGCCGGGCGGTGCTGCTCGACGACCAGGGCGGCTGGCACGATCTGGCCGGCGTGGCCGACGACGACACGCTCGCGGACCCGATGGCGGCGGTCGCCCGCCACGACGAGCTGCACGAGCTCGCTGAGCTCGCTGGTCACCGTCCCCCGGACGGGGTCGTCGCCGATGGCGGACTCGGTCCCTGTGTCCCCCGCCCGTCGAAGGTCTTCGGCATCGGGCTCAACTACGCGAGCCACGCGGCCGAGTCGAACCTGGTGGTGTCGGACTCCCCCGCCACGTTCACCAAGTTCCCGAACTGCCTGGCCGGCCCGCAGGACGACGTCGTGCTCGGCGGAGACACGGTCGACTGGGAGGTCGAGGTCGTCGCCGTGATCGGCCTCCGCGGACGCTCGATCGCCGAGACCGACGCCTGGTCCCACATCGCCGGACTCACCCTCGGTCAGGACATCTCGGACCGCACGGTGCAGCTCGCGAGCACCCCGCCGCAGTTCTCGCTCGGCAAGAGCTTCGACACCTACGGCCCGATCGGCCCCGCCGTGGTCAGCCTCGACGCGTTCGAGGATCCCGACGACGTCGCGCTGTGGTGCGACGTGAACGGCGAGCGCATGCAGGCGTCGCGGACCTCGGACCTCATCGTCGGCGTGCCGGCCCTCGTCGCCTACCTGTCATCGATCTGCACCCTCGAGCCGGGCGACCTGATCTTCACCGGCACCCCCGGCGGCGTGGGCATGGCGCGAGGTCGCTTCCTCACCGACGGCGACGTGATCGACAGCGGCGCCGAGGTGATCGGCTCGATGCGCAACCGGTGCCGCTCAGCCGGCTGACGACCTCGGCGCCCGACGTCAGCTCAACGGCGGCGCCGGCACCCCCACCACGGCGACGAGGTAGTCGGACCCGTCGTCGAAGGGTCGCAGGTCCCAGCTCGACAGCTGCACCTCGGGGGCGAGGCCGGCGCTGCGGACGTCGGCGAAGAAGTCGTCGAAGTCGTAGTCACGCCCGGCGCCGAAGCCCACCACGAGACGACCGTCGGGGCGGAGGTGCGCAGCGAGTCGCTGCAGCACCAGCGAGCGGGTGCTCGGCGCGAGGAAGGTCATGACGTTGCCCGCACAGACGATCGCGTCGAACCCGTCGGGTTCGCCCCGCGCCGGGAGGTCGAGCTCGGCCAGGTCGCCGACCAGCCAGCGCGGCCCCGGGTGGTCGTGCTCCGCCGCCGCGATCAGCACCGGGTCGACGTCGACACCCACCACCTCGTGACCGAGCACGGACAGCCGGCCACCGACCCGCCCGGGCCCACAGCCGGCGTCGAGCAGCCGTGCACCGCGAGGAACCATCGCGTCGATGAGCCGGGCCTCGCCGTCGAGGTCGTCGCCGTCGGCCGCCATCGTTCGGAACCGCTCGACGTACCAGGTCGAGTGGTCCGGGTTCTCGCGGGTGATCTCGACCCAGCGGCTCGTCGCCACCTCACCGCTCGACCCGGCGTCCCCGCCGCCGTCCGTGTGGTCGTCCATGTCGTCCTCCCGGGCCCGACCCGGGCCGTCACATCGTGCGCGCCATCATGGCCGCGGCGCACGATGCGCAGCGAGACACCAGCGACCAGGTGCACGCGGACGCCCGGTCGGGAGGAGCGCATCGCCGGCGCGCCCGGGACCCGCCGGGTGCACCAGCACCTGGGGAGAGCTGGAAGTGCGCGCACGTGCGCGGTGTTGCCCTCTCCGACATGACGCCTTCCATCGCCGTTCCCGACCCCGCCACGCTGTCCGTGCTCGACCTCGCGGTCGTCGCGTCGGGGTCGACCGTGCGCGACGCGCTCGAGGGCAGCGTCGCGCTCGCGCAGCGTGCGGAGCAGCTCGGCTACCAGCGTGTCTGGTACGCCGAGCATCACAACATGGCGTCCATCGCCTCGTCCGCCACGAGCGTGCTGATCGCCCACGTCGCCGCGAACACCGACCGGATCCGTCTCGGCAGCGGCGGCGTGATGCTGCCGAACCACTCGCCACTCACCATCGCCGAGCAGTTCGGCACGCTGGCCACGCTGCACCCCGGACGCATCGAGCTCGGCCTCGGCCGGGCGCCCGGCACCGACGGCCCGACCGTCGCAGCGATGCGCCGCGACCCCGCAGCCGCCGAGTCGTTCCCCCGTGACGTGCTCGAGCTGCAGGCGTACCTCGCGGGCGAGTCCGCCGTTCCAGGCGTGCAGGCCGTGCCCGGAGCCGGCACGAACGTTCCGCTGTACCTGCTCGGCTCCTCGCTGTTCGGCGCACAGCTCGCCGCGGCGCTCGGGCTGCCCTATGCGTTCGCTTCGCACTTCGCCCCGGAGGCGCTCACACGAGCCGTCGCGGTCTATCGCGAGCAGTTCGAGCCCTCCGAGCAGCTCGACCAGCCCCACGTCCTGGCCGCGGTCAACGTGATCGCCACCGAGGATGACGAGACCGCTGCCGATGAGCTCGAGCGGGTGGTGCGCGCCCGGGTGGCGATGTTCCTCGGGCGGGGACGGCGCTTCGACGACGCCGAGCTCGATGCCCTGGTGCGGTCGCCACAGGGCCGCCAGGTCGCCGCGATGATGACCCACACGGCGTCGGGGGCTCCGCGGACGGTGTGGGCGCAGCTGGACGCGTTCCAGCGCTTCGCGGATGCCGACGAGCTGATCCTGGTCCCGGCCTCACGCTCGCTCGATGGCCGTCTCCGTTCGCTGGAGTTGGTCGTGACGCCCACCAGCAGCGATCGGCCCCGAGCCCCCGAGCGCACAGCAGCCGTCACGACCGGCTGAGCAGACGACCGAGCCGCGCCTCAGGCGGCGCAGAGCCCCGATCCGCTCCGTCCCGGCGCTTCAGCTCATCGCGGAGAGATGGGCGGGTCGAGCAGCTCGGCGAGCGCATCGGGATCGGCCACCGTCAACGTGAGCGACGGGTGCAGCAGCCGTCCCAACGGGTCGATGCCGCGCACCGGGTCGCGGAACTGGACGCACACCCCGCGATCCGCATTGGTGGCGAACGTGAGCCCACGGTCGGCGAACGAGAGGTGCGCCGGCCCGATCACCTTCGGCCAGGCGTAGGGGCCGGTGACGTGCACCGCTTCGATGTTCGACAGCGGGGTGGTCACGTGCCACGGCCCGAAGCGTGCGTCGAGGTCGCCGCCGCCGACGGTCACGGCGGCGGTGGACTCCCGGACCCCGAGGGGGAGCGCAGCGAGTCGGAACGCCGGGTGGAAGCGGAAGTCGAACGTCTCGGACGGTCGGCTCGTCCGGGTTCGTCGTGGTCGCTCTGTGTCGGACATGTCGGCTCCGTTCTCCAGCCAGGCACTGGTCATGGTGTCGAGACGGTTCGGCGGCCGACCGGTGCTCGCAGAGTTCACCACGCGCGTGCCCGGCCCACCAGCGGTGTCGCGAGCTGCTCATCGATCCCTGCGGCCGCGCTGCGGGCGACCCGCCCGATCGACTGCAGCCACCCCTCGGTCGTCGGGTAGTGGAACCCGGCGCAGACGAGACGGGGCTGGCGGACCGAACGCCAGTGCTCGTCGACGAGCGGCTCGCCGGTCTCGCCGATCTGGACGTCGGACGGGTCCACCCAGTCGAGCGCCGGGCGGAATCCGGTGGCGAAGACGATCGCGTCGAAGCGACCGGGAGCTCCGGCGTCGAAGTGGACCGTCGACGCGTGGATGCGGGTGGTCCCTCCCACCACGTCCACGGACCCGGCACGCACCGCCGCCGGCAGCGCATCACCAACAACGGGGAACGACGACTCGCTGTGCTCGGGAGGCGGCAGCCCCAGCTCGGTGTGGTCCGGACGGACCCGGTCGATGCACCAGCGGGCCCCCCTCGGCGGGACCCTGCGCAGCAGCCAGGCAGCGGCGTCGGCGACGACCGCGGCAGGTGGGTACGGCACGAACAGCACGGGGCCGCGCACCGACAACGTGACGTCGATGCCCGCCGACGCGAGGGCGACCGAGATGTCCGCGCCCGAGTTGCCCGCCCCGACCACCAGCACGCGTCGGCCGACGAACGGGGCCGGCCGCTGGTACTGCGCGGAGTGCAGCACCTCGCCGGTGAAGCTGCCCAGGCCCTCGATCTGCGGCATGACCGGGGCGCTCCAGATGCCGGTCGCGGCGACCACGACCGGCGTCTCCAGCTCGCCGTTGGTCGTGTCGAGGCGCCAGCGGTCGCCGCGCCACTCGGCGTGGCGCACCTCGACGCCCTCGCGGACATCGAGCCCCATGCAGTCGCGGTAGTCGACCAGATGGTCCCGAACCTGGGGACCGGTCGGGAACGCGGGCACGTCCGCGCCGAAGTCCACGCCGGGCAGCGACGAGTTCTGCTTCAGCGTGTGCAGCCTCAGGCCCTCGTAGTGCTGCGCCCAGACGTGCCCGGTGCGGGCGCGTTCGAGCACGGTGACCGCGATCGACCGGCGCTGCAGCTCACCGGCCACGGCCAGCCCGGCGGCACCGGCACCCACGACCAGCACCGGAGCACCCGGGCCGGGCACCGGGTGAGTGGGCATCACCCGGACAGACTGTCGGCAACGACGCGGAACCCGATGTTCCCCGTCGAGCTGTCGGGGGTGTTGGCGCTGCGTGCGTCGACCCGGTAGCGCCAGCAGTAGCTCTCGTGACAGAGGTACGAGCCGCCGCGCATGACCTTCATCTCGCCGTCATCGGGGCCCGACGGCGATCGCAGCGGTGACCGCCGGTACCAGCCGGCGTCGAACCAGTCCGCGCACCACTCCCACACGTTGCCGGTCACCTCGCACAGCCCGAATCCGTTGGGCGGGTACGAGCCGACCGGGCACGTACCGATCCAGCCGTCGACGCCGGTGTCGTGGTTGGGGAAGCTGCCCTGGAAGACGTTCATGCGATGCGCACCACCGGGCTCGCGCTCGTCGCCCCACGGGTAGTGGGACCCGTCGACGCCACCGCGTGCCGCTCGCTCCCACTCGGACTCGGTGGGCAGCCGCGTGCCGGACCAGCGACAGAACGCGTCGGCGTCGAACCAGCTGACGTGCACGACGGGGTGATCGCCACGGCCGTCGAGCCCGCTCTGGGGACCCTCGGGATGGCGCCAGTCCGCGCCGTACACCTCTCGCCACCAGGGCGCAGCGGCAACCCCGCGGGTCGGGGGGAAGTCGTCGGGCAACAGACCGCCGAACACGAACGAGGTGCCGAGCCGCTCGGCGGTGCTCACGTGCCCGGTCGCTGCGACGAACGCGGCGAACTCCTCGTTGGTGACGACATGGCGGCCGATGGCGAAGGCGTCCAACTCGACGGGATGCTCCGGCCCTTCACCGTCGGCCGGGTAGCCGCCGAGGTCGTCGGTCCCCATCGTGAATCGACCGGCGGGGATCTGGACCAGACCGAGATCTGTGCCGGAGATGGTCGCGGCCCGCTCACGCGCCTCGTGCCGTGCCGACTCGACCTCGGCGTCCGGGTGCCGTCGGTCGGGGCGGGGAGGTCCGCAGCACGCGCTCACGTCCACAGTGTCCCCGCTTCGGCTCGGCTCGGCCAGCGCAGCGGTGGCGACCACCGAGGCCGTGGTGCTGTGCCTGGTCGTCGGGGTGCTCGCGGTCGGCGCCGGGGCGTTGGGACTGCTCGCGGCGGCAGTCCCCGCAGCGGCTGCGGCCCGGCGCCCACCCCTCGCGGGCGTCGGCGACGGCTGACGGCGGGGCCTCGATCACCTCGCAGCCCCGTCGTGGCACCCTGACCGGGTGGACCGCATCGAGGCTCTGCACCGGACCGCTATGGAGCTGGGCCAGGACGACTACGAGGATCCCGACACCGGGTACCTCGTGTTCACCTCAGCGTTCCTCGCTGCACGGGGCGCCTGCTGCGAGGGCGGGTGCCGCCACTGCCCCTACCGCGACCACGTACTCCGCACCGCGATGACGGCACCCTGGCCGGCGCTCTCGACCCCGGCGGCCCGAGCGTCGGCTCAGTGCCCCACGGCGGCGTCGACGCTGAGTGCGGAGAAGCGACGCAGCCGCAGGCTGTTGGAGACGACGAACACCGACGAGAACGCCATCGCCGCGCCGGCGATCATCGGGTTGAGGTACCCGGCGGCGGCGAGGGGCAACGCTGCGACGTTGTAGGCGAACGCCCAGAACAGGTTGCCCTTGATGGTGGCCAGCGTGCGCCGGGACAGCCGGATGGCATCGGGCGCGGACCGCAGGTCGCCGCGCACCAGGGTCAGGTCGCTGGCCTCGATCGCTGCGTCGGTGCCGGTCCCCATCGACAGACCGAGGTCGGCCTGCGCGAGCGCCGCGGCGTCGTTGACGCCGTCGCCGACCATCGCGACGACCTTGCCGTCGTCCTGGAGTCGGCGCACGACGTCGACCTTGTCGGCGGGCAGCACCTCGGCGATGACCTCGTCGATGCCGACCTCCGCAGCCACCGTGCGCGCTGCGCCGGCGTTGTCGCCGGTCAGCAGCACCGGGGTCAGCCCGAGGTCGCGCAGTTGTCCGATCGCTTCGGCCGAGGTCGGCTTCACGGCGTCGGACACGATGAACAGCACCCGGACCTCGCCGTCCCACGCGGCGACGACAGCGGTCTGCCCGGCGAGCTCCGCCGACTCCTTGGCGGCGGCGAGGCGGGGGCTGAGCTCGAGGCCCCACTCCCCCATCAGGGCCGGTCGACCGGCGATCACGCTGTGGCCGTCGACGACGCCCTCGACACCCAGCCCCTCGCGATTGGTGAACGACTCGACCGCCGCGAGCTCGCCGACCTGCTCCGCCGCAGCGGTGGCGATCGCCTGGGCGATCGGGTGCTCCGACGCATGCTCGAGCGCACCCACCAACCGCAGTGCCTCGTCCGGGTCGTTCTCGACACCGGGGCCGGTCTCGGGCTCGGTCACCACGTCGAGCAGCGTCATGGTTCCGGTGGTGACCGTGCCGGTCTTGTCGAGCACGACCGTGTCGACCCGGCGCGTCGACTCGAGCACCTCGGGCCCCTTGATGAGGATGCCGAGCTGGGCGCCGCGTCCGGTGCCGACCATGAGCGCGACCGGTGTCGCGAGGCCGAGCGCGCACGGGCACGCGATGATCAGCACCGCGACCGCAGCGGTGAACGCCGCGGACGCGCCGACGCCGGCGCCGAGCCAGAAGCCGAGCGTCGCTGCGGCGAGCACGATGACGATCGGCACGAACACGCCCGACACGCGGTCCGCCAGGCGCTGGACCTGCGCCTTGCCGGTCTGGGCGTCGGTGACCAGGCGCGCCATCTGGGCGAGCTGCGTGTCGGCGCCGACACGGGTCGCACGGATGACGAGTCGACCCCCGGCGTTGATCGTGGCGCCCGTCACCGGCGAGTCGACGACGACCTCGATCGGGACGCTCTCGCCGGTGAGCAGCGAGGCGTCGACCGCCGAGGTGCCCTCGACGACGACCCCGTCGGTGGCGATCTTCTCGCCGGGTCGGGCGACGAAGCGGTCGCCGACCTCGAGCCGGTCGATCGCGATGCGCTCCTCGACCCCGTCGCGCAGCACCACCACGTCCTTGGCCCCCAGGTCCAACAGAGCGTGGAGCGCGGCGCCGGTGCGGCGCTTGGCGCGCGCCTCGAAGTAGCGCCCGGCGAGGATGAACGTGGTGACCGCCGCGGCGACCTCGAGGTAGATCTCGTCCGCCCCCGAGCCTCGCTCGATCGTCAGCTGGAACTCCATGGTCATGCCGGTCACCCCGGCGTCACCGAAGAAGAGGGCGTACAGCGACCAGGCGAACGCCGCGAGCGTCCCGATGGAGATGAGCGTGTCCATGGTGGCGGCGCCGTGGCGCAGGTTCGTCCACGCCGCGCGGTGGAACGGAAACGCGCCCCACACCACGACCGGCGCCGCCAGGGTCAGGGCCAACCACTGCCAGTTGTCGAACTGCAGCGCCGGGATCATCGACATCGCGACGACCGGCAGCGCCAGCGCTGCGGAGATCGCAAGCCGGTTCCGCAGCTCGAGCGTCTCGTCCGCATCGTCGCCCGAGGTGGCCTCGTCGCCTCCGGCGTCGCTCGTGCCGGGCGGCACCGTGGCGTGGTAGCCGGCCGCCTCGACCTGGGCGACGAGCTCGGTGGGGTCGACGTCGTCGGCGAAGGAGACGGCAGCCTTCTCGGTGGCGTAGTTGACCGTGGCGGTCACCCCGTCGACCTTGTTCAGCCGCTTCTCGATGCGGTTCGCGCACGAGGCGCAGGTCATGCCGGTGATGTCCAGCTCGATGCGGTTCGGTGCCTGGGTCAGCTCGATCGAGCCCGCTCGTGAGGTGCCGCTGGCGTTCGTGGTGCTGTCGGACGTGGTGTCGGTCACGTCAGCCCCCGTCGTGGTCCATCTGCATCTCGGTGCTGCTGCCGCTGTGCGTCGCGCCGGCACCATCGTCGAGCGGGCCGACGGCCGCCCCCACGCCCAGCGCCGCACCGAACACGAGGACCAGCACCGCGGCGAACGCGCCGAGGCGGAGGGGGACGCTCACGACGCCAGCTCGTAGCCGGCCTCGTCGATCGCCGCGGCGACCGCTGCGGCGTCGAGTGGCAGGTCGCTGGTGACCTGCGCCCGGCCGCTGTCGAGCTCGACCTGCACGTCGCGCACGCCGTCGAGGCTCATCAGCTCGTCGTGGACCGCGGTCACGCAGTGGCCGCAGGTCATCCCGACGACCTCCAGGGTGGTCTCGACGCTCATCTCCTGCTCCTCACGGCTCGACTGGCTGGCTGCACCGATTGCATGCTGCGCTCCTCCCCTGCTGCGACTGCACCGCACACCTCGAGGAGGAAGATCACACTATACCCGGAGGGGGTATAGTGTCCAGGGTCGGTCGGGATCGAACCACGGAGGACGCCATGACCCAGCGGGGCTACACCGCCAGCAAGGACCAACTGCAACGGCGCCTGGCGCGCATCGAGGGGCAGGTCCGCGGCGTGTCGAAGATGGTCGACGAGGACCGCTACTGCATCGACGTCCTGACCCAGATCAGCGCGATCCGCGCGGCGCTGGACAAGGTGGCGCTCGGGCTGCTCGACGACCATGCGCGCCACTGCCTGGTCGGCGGCGGGGGCGGCCCGACCGACCCCGACGCCCAGGCCGACGAGCTCATGGGGGCGATCGGCCGGATGCTGTCGCGCTGACCGGCAGGCGCGTGCGGTCACCCGAGCGAGCGCAGCGGAACGATCAGGAGCAGCGACCAGCAGAACCGGCGACGGAGCACTTCGTGTCGTCGGTCGGCCTGTCGAGGGACGGCCCGGACGGCCGCACGGGCTCAGTCGAACAGGAACCGGGCGAACCACGCTGCAGCGGCGTCCGCTGCGCGCACCTGGGACTCCCCCGAGTAGAGCGCGAAGTGGTCCCCGTCGAGCATCAGGAGCTCCTTGGGCTCCGGGGCGCGTTCGTACGCCGCGACCGCGACGTGGGTCTCGGCGACGTGGTCGTGCGAGGCGACGACGAACAGCACCGGACAGCGCAGCTGCGCCACGGCCACACCCGGGTCGAACGGCGGGTCGGTCCCGAAGGCGCCGGCGACCGTCACCTGGTTGCGCCACGTCGTGCCGGCACCGACATCGAGGAACCAGGCGGCGGACTCGGGCTGACCGAGGAACGGCGCCATGTCGTTCCCGGGTTCCTCCACGACCGAGAACGGCCCCATCGGTGCCGCCGCTGCCTCGGCCGCGAGCGACCCGTCCGCCAGCCCGGCGTCGATCGCGGCGAGGACCGCCGTGGTGTCGCCGTACTCGGCGTCGGGGAAGCCGGCGAAGGGAACGTTGACCACGGCGGCTCGGACCCGATCGTCGACGGCCCCGAGCATCAGGACCTCCCCACCGCTGAAGCTGCTCCCCCACAACCCGAGCCGCTCGGCGTCCACCTCGGCCCGCCCACCCAGCCAGCCCAGCGCGTCGCGCATGTCTGCCGCCTGCGCCCACGGGTCGATCTGCTGGCGGGGTTCGCCGTCGCTCGCTCCGAGTCCCCGGTGGTCGTAGAGCAGCACGGCGCACCCTGCCTCGCAGATCGCCTCGGCGAACGGGGGCAGGCCCATCTCCTTCACCGCCGAGAAACCGTGGGTCATCACCACTCCCGGCACCGGGGCGGAGGCGTCGGGGAGGTACAGCACGCCCCGCAACCTCGTGCCCCCACCGGCTGTGAACTCGATCGCTTCCTGCATGGCGCCAGTCTCGCGGACGCGCGGGAGGCCATCGTCAGCCCGGCCGCCCGAGGCCGGCACGCGCGTCGGGACCCACGAGGACGGCCACGGGTCGGCCGGTTGCGACATTGCCTCAACCGATGTTGAGTGACATGGTGGATCGGTGGAGACGGACGCGATCCCGCAGCGACGAGCGGCGCTGCACGCCGCGTTGGGTGATCCGATCCGGTTGGCGATCGTCGACGAGCTGACGTTGTCGGACCGCTCGCCGCTCGAGCTGTGTCGCCTCGTCGGCATCGAGTCGAACCTGCTCGCACACCACCTGGACGTACTGGCCGAGGTCGGGCTGATCGAACGGTGGCGGTCCAGCGGTGACGGTCGGCGCCGCTACGTCCACCTGCGACGTAGCGCCCTCGGTCGCCTGGTGCCGGGCCGGCCCGTCGCCGTCGGCCCGGCGCTGTTCCTCTGCTCGGCGAACTCGGCGCGCAGCCAGCTCGCTGCGGTGGCCTGGCAGGAGCTGACCGGCACTCCTGCGGACTCTGCGGGAACCCGCCCGGCGGAGCGGGTCCACCCCGGCGCCGTCGCCGCGGCTCGACGCGCCGGGCTCGACCTCTCGGGTGCCGAGCCGCGGGCCGTGGAGACCGGCGGGGCATCGGCGCAGCTGGTCATCACCGTCTGCGACCGCGCCCACGAGGAGCTGCGCAACGGAGGTTCCGGGCTGCACTGGTCGATCACCGACCCCGTCCCGATCGGCACTGCGGCGGCGTTCGACGCGACGCTCACCGAGCTGCGCGAACGAACGATGGCACTGCTCGACACGGCGGGCGTGGCGTCGTGACCGAGGACCCGTTGCGCCGCAGCGACGCCGAGCTCGCCGTCGAGGTCGAGACCGGGACCGGCGCACTCCGCCTCGACATCACCCGGCGCCTCGCCGCCGAGGCCCTCGGCACCGCGTTCCTGATCGTCGCGGTGATCGGGTCGGGGATCATGGCGTCGCGGTTGTCACCCGGTGACGTCGGGCTCCAGCTGCTGCAGAACGCGTTGGCGACCGCCGCAGCGTTGATCGGGCTGATCCTGATGTTCGCGGCCGTATCGGGTGCGCACTTCAACCCGGTGGTGACCCTGACCGACCGGCTCCTCGGCACCACGACCACCCGCGACACGTTGCTCTACGTGGCCGCGCAGGTCGTCGGTGGGTGCGTGGGGGCGGTCGTGGCGAACCTGATGTTCGAGCTGCCGGGGGTCGAGCTGTCCACGACGGTCCGGTCCTCCCCCGCGCTGTGGCTGTCGGAGGTGGTCGCGACCGTCGGGCTGCTGTTGGTGATCAACGGGTGTGTCCGGACGGGTCGCGCTGCTTCGGTGCCCTTCGCGGTCGGCGCGTGGATCGGCGGCGCCTACTTCTTCACGTCCTCGACGAGCTTCGCGAACCCTGCGGTCACGGTGGCCCGGACCCTGTCGGACACCTTCGCCGGCATCGCACCGTCGTCCGCGCCGATGTTCATCGCGATGCAGTCCGTCGGCGCCCTCGCGGCGGTCGGGCTGATCCGCTTCTTCTACCCCCACCCGAGGTCGTCCGATGACTGACGACCGGCCCGAGGTGCTCGCCCTGCCGGACTCGGGCGCGCAGCGCCACCGCTGGCGGAGACGACACCCCCGCTGACCCCGCTTCAGGCCTGCGGGCCAGGACCGGGAACCGTTCAGTCAGCTGCGGGAGTCGGGTCGAGGGCCGCGCGGACCGCGTCGAGCTGGGCCGGCACGACGCGGTACCAGGCCCATTTGCCACGCCGTTCCCGGGTGAGGAACCCCGCGTCGACGAGCAGCGACAGGTGATGCGAGATCGTCGGTTGCGAGCGGCCCACCGACTCGGCCAGATCACACGCGCAGGCCTCGCCCGACTCCGACGACGCCACCAGCGAGAGCAACCGGAGCCGCGCCGGGTCGGCGAGCACCTTCAGGGCGTCGGCGAGACGAGCTGCATCGGCCTCGGCGAGCGATGTGCCGCTCGCCGGACGACAGCAGGTGTCGAACACGGGGACCGTCGCGGCCATGTGATCTCCTCGGGCGGGCGGTCGGTCGGTCGGGCAGGCGAGCGCACGTCGGCGCGCTCGCCCAGCATGTCACATTGACATCTGTCGATGTAGGAGTAGGGTCTCTCATATCGACAAACGTCGATGCAATCGTTCCGGAGGTCCCCATGTCCCGCATCCAACTCGCCCTCAGCGTCAGCGATGTCGACCGGGCGGTCGAGTTCTACTCCGCCCTGTTCGCGACCCCGGTGAACAAGCGCGAAGCCGGCTACGCCAACTTCGAGATCGCCGACCCGCCGCTGAAGCTGGTCCTGATCGAGACCGCTGAGGGCGGCACGCTGAACCACCTCGGCGTGGAGACCGACTCCGGCGAGGCCGTGTCGGCCGCCGAGGCACGACTGTCCGGCACCGGGCTCACCACCACCGGCGTGGACGACACCACCTGCTGCTACGCCACCAAGACCGAGACCTGGGTCAGCGATCCGGACGACGTGCCGTGGGAGTGGTACGTCAAGACCGGAGACGCCGACGCGATGGCCCACTCGGTCGACGACGCAACACCGGGGGTCTGCTGCGAGCCCTCCGGAGCCGCGCCCTCCTGACCCGTCGGGGCGACGTCACCCCAGGGCATCCGTCTCGGTCGCTCAGGGCGCCGCGCCGAGACCGAGCACGGCATCCAGGTCCGCCACGGTCCGTGCAGCGTCCCCGTCGACGAGGATCGAGCGGATCCCCAGCGACGTGGCGGCGGCGACGTTCCCGTCGTGGTCGTCGAGGAACAGCGCCCGCTCCGGCGCGACCCCGGCGAGATCGAGGGCGATCTCGAAGATCGCCGGGTCAGGCTTGCGCACGCCGACCTCGCTGCTGTCGACGACGAAGTCGAACAGCTCGTCGACCGCCAGCATGGCCCGCCAGTGCTGACGGAGCTCGACGACGTTGTTGGTGACGATCCCGGTCACCATGCCCGCTGCGCGGATCCGCGGGACGTAGTCGACCAGCTCGGTTCGCAGGCCGCCGCGGTTGGCCGCCATCGCCATGAACACGTCCCAGATGTCGACCTCCAGGCCCTGCTCCCGGCCGATCGCCATGATCTGGTCGCGGGCGTCCTCCAGGGTGATCTCGCCGCGCTCGACCCGGTGCCAGGGATGATCGCTGTCCCGCGCGTAGCCACCGAACACGATCTCGGTGACCTGTTCACCGGACGCGCCGATCCCCTCCCCGTAGGTGACCACCGCGTGGAACGGCGAGTCGGTGAACACCCCGCCGAAGTCGAACAGCACAGCGTCGCAGCCGGCTGATCCGACGCGAGTGGTCGTGGTCTCGTCCATCGCGGACAGCCCGCGCGCCCTGGTGCGCCACTGGTCCTCGCCTGCGCCGGACCGACCGCGTCGGCGAAGGAGCGCCGGCGTGGCGTCTCACCGAGCGGCAGGGATCGAGGTCGAGGCGCATGGTCAGCGACGCGTCCACCCGGCCGACGACCACGAACCCGAGGCGACGGTAGAGCGACCCCGCCGGGTTGTCCGACTCGACGCTGAGGCTGAGCGCTGCCAGCCCTCGGGCGCGGGCAGCTGCGATGAGCTTGTGCATCAGCTGTGTCCCGATCCCCTGTCCGCGCCAGGGCTCGAGGACTCCGATCGACACCTCGGGCACCGCCTCGTCGACGAACCCGAAGCCCGGGTCGGCAGCGCCGAAGCAACGCCACCATGCTGCGCCGGTCGGCTCGGTGCGCCCCGTGTGATCGGCCCTGCTCGGCGATGTAGCCCACGTCGTCCGGCGATCCCCAGCCATCCACGTAGTGGGCGAGGGTCGGCTCGGCATCGATCTCGCTCGCTGCACGCACCACCGCTCCGGGGCGCCAATCCGCAGCGACGGCGAGCATGCGCCGCAGCACGTGGTCGTCGTCAGGCGTGGCGGGTCGTATCGACGCCATGACGGCCTCAGCAGTCGTTCGGGTCGACGTGGGAGGGCCTCGACGACCCCACCGCACGATCCCCTCATCGTGGCCGGATGAGGCTGATGCCGTCACCGATGCCGAGCATCACGACGTCGAGCGCGGGATCAGCCCCGACGCGGTTGTTGAAGTCGCGGATGGCCCGGGTGCTGGGCTCGGTGTCGTCGGCGTCGATCACCGCACCGGACCACAACACGTTGTCGACGGCCACGACGCCGCCCGGCGCGAGCCGCTCCAGCGCGAGGTCCAGATAGGTCGGGTAGCCGCCCTTGTCGGCATCGATGAACACCAGGTCGACCCCGGTGCGCGGGTCCAGTTCGCTGAGCGTCTCCGCCGCCGGGCCGATGCGCACCTCGATGCGATCTGCCACCCCAGCTCGCTCCCAGAACGGCCGACCGACCTCGACGTAGCGCTCCTCGAGATCACAACAGATCAGTCGACCGCCCTCCGGGAGCCCACGCGCCAGGAACAGCGCCGACATCCCCGTGAAGGTCCCGACCTCGACGACGGTGCGAGCGCCGAGCAGACCGACGAGGAACTCGAGGAACCGCCCCTGGTCCTGCTCGACGTTCATCACTGCGAGGTCCGGACCGAACGCCTCCGCGGTGCGCGCTGCGAGCTCTGTGGCGATCGGGTCGACGCCGCCGCTGTGCTCGACGACGTAGCGGGCGAGCTCGGCGTCGAGCCCGAGTGCCTTGGG